>JBMNSN010000008.1:0-62538 GCA_050945215.1 Fermentimonas sp.
ATAATGGCATTACTAAGGCATCATTGGCCTCAATCTGATGCCTCACGCACGCGTAACAATTAAATTGGTTCGAGCAAACGGATTCGCTGCGAATTTGAGGATTGTAGGAAAAAGAGCTGAATATAAGGGAAATCCACAGGTTGGTTCTGCAACGTTGGAAAATAAGATTTCTGTTGTAGATGCAACAGTTACCGAGGTATTAGGCAAAGAGGATTCTAATAATGTCTATTATAGAGTTAGTGGTACTGTGACAAAGATTGTGAATGCAGAATACGGAAATGTCAACTTGTCGGATGGCGAGAATGAAATATATGTTTATGGAGTATATCCGGGTTATGGAGCTACAGGTGATAATAGAAAAGGCCTCATAGCGGACAAAGGTATTGAGGAAGGTGATAAGTTGACTGTTATAGCAACAAAGGGATCTTATAAGGGTAGCCCGCAACTGACCAATGGGATTTATTTTAGTCACGAAAAATAAAATAGCGAGACTAATACAATATTATTAATGTGAAATAAATAGGGACACCAATATTGGTGCCCCTATTTTGTGTCTATATATAATAAGAGTAGTTTACTGCAATAAAAATCAGTATAAAAATTAGACAAACTTTTGTGCATCAAATAATTAATTAGTATCTTTATAGGATGAAAGAGGGAGGTGAGTTATGAAATGTGCTTTTTAGGATGTTTGTGATATAGAGTAGTTTATAGTTAGTTTATGAAGCGCAGTTAACCACAAGATGAAAAATATTTTTGCATGATTTGCGAGTTGTGTGTAGTAAAAATAATATCTTTGATATTGGTATATAGAAATGGTGAATAATAAATATTTATAGATTTGACATGAAAAGTCTTAGAGTACCTTTTGAAAATGTTGGGTTGAATGAATCGTATCTCTACAAGCTTGAAACGTTGCTTGAGGTGGGTGTTGAAGCTGAAATAGATCAGTTGAATTGGGGAGACCAATTTCCCAAGCGGTTGCCAGTAACGGTTAGACTTGCACATGATGATGAGGTGCTATATTTATTGTTTGTTGTTGAGGGAGAGTTGTTAAGAGCTGAGAATATTGAGGATTTTGGCAGTGTGTGGGAAGATAGTTGTGTAGAGTTTTTTATGCAAAGAGAAGGTTCAAAAGAGTACAGAAACTTTGAATGCAATGTTTTAGGGGCCATGTTGTCAAAGGTGCAGGAGTCTAAAGGTACCGGTGTTCTGCAGAAAGATGTTATGAAATCGATATATAGGCATAGTAGCATAAATCACAGATATGAAGGAGATAAAGAGGTGAGTGATTGGCATATGTATCTTGAAATTCCAAAGCATGCTATGGGCTTTGAAGAGGATGAGAGGCTTTCGGGACGGAAAATTAGAGGCAACTTCTATAAATGTGGAGATAATACTCCCGAACCTCATTTTTTAAGTTGGAGTCCGATAGATTCACCTACTCCTAACTTCCATCTGCCGGAGTTTTTTGGAGAGATAATTTTTGATGAATAATTAATATAAGTGATATAAATCTAATAAAATGAGCGACTTAAAAGAAATTGTAAGCAAGTTTATAGTAGGTAATCAGAATATAAATATTGAACCTCTTGGAAAGGGACATATAAATGACTCGTATCGTGTTGAGGTTTCCGGTAATGAATATGTCCTTCAAAAGATTAACCATCATATTTTCAAGAATGTGCAAGAATTGCAGAATAATATTTATAGAGTAACCGAACATATTAGGAAGAAACTTGAAGAAAAGGGTGTTGAAGATATTGACAGACGAGTGTTGACTTTGGTTCGCACGGATGAAGGGGATTTATTTTATAAAGATGTCGATGGTGAATATTGGAGAATGACATTATACATACCAAACAGTAAAAGTTATGATGAGATAAATCCTACTCTTTCGTATAGAGCAGGTGCAGCTTTTGGCGATTTCCAGAAGATGCTAGCGGATATCCCAGGAGAGCCACTATTTGAAACAATACCTAATTTCCACAATATGGAAGCAAGACTTGCAACATTTAGGGAAGCAGTAAAAGCAAACGAGTCTGGGAGATTGAGTGAAGTAATGGATTTGGTTGAAGAGGTGGAAAAAAGAGCTGAAGAAATGTGCAAGGCAGAAGTTTTACACAGAGAAGGTAAGTTGCCAAAAAGGATAAACCACTGCGACACGAAAGTGAATAATGTGTTGTTTGACGAAAATGACGATGTATTGTGTGTGGTGGATTTGGATACTGTTATGCCTGGTTATGTGCTGTCAGACTTTGGCGATTTTATAAGGACCGGTGCTAACAATGGAGCTGAAGACGATAAGAATCTTGACAATGTGTCATTAAATATCGATATTTATAGGTCATACACGGAGGGTTATCTTGAGAAAGCTATGAGTTTTTTGACTGATGTTGAGATAGATAATCTTGCATTTGGCGCAAAGCTCCTAACATATATGCAGATGGTCAGGTTTTTTACAGACTATATTGACGGAGATAAATATTATAAGATTGCTTATCCGGAACATAACTTAGTACGAACAAGAGCACAGTTCAAATTGCTTCAGAGTATGGAAGAAAACTTTGAAGAAATGGAACGTATAGTAAAAGAAGCTGCAAATAAATAGTTTGTATTTGCGATAAAATTGCTATCTTTGTGGCTTTAATTTTTTTAGAGGAGAAACGTGACAAAGTTGAGCTTATACAATATTCCTTTAAAAAGCCTATCACAAGGTCTTCATACATTTGAATATGACTTGGATAACAAGTTCTTTGAATTGATTGATGGAGACGAGGTTAGGAAAGGTGATGTGAAAGTCAGGGTAGATGTTAGGAAGACATCATCGACTCATGAGTTGGACTTTACTCTTAAAGGTGTTATACGTATTCCTTGTACTAGATGTTTGGACGATATGAATCTGGATGTTGATACTACCAGTCGTTTGATAGTTAAGTTTGGTAAGGAGTACTCGGAAGAGAGTGATGAGGTGGTAATTATACCCGAGGACGATGGGGAAATAAATATTGCTTGGTTCTTGTATGAGTTTATAGCTTTGTCAATTCCCATTAAGCATGTTCATCCGGCAGGCGAGTGCAATAAAATAGTCGCTGCAAAGTATAGGAAGCATAAGGCGGTAAGTGTTGACGATTATGATTCTGATACGGACGATGAGATTGACGATGACGACATAGATATAGAAGATGATGACTCTCAAATAACTGACCCGCGTTGGGATGTATTGAAGAGTTTGAATTTAGATGATAATTAATAAATTAAAAAATTAGTATAAAATGGCACATCCAAAAAGAAGACAGTCTTCTTCAAGACAAGGAAAGAGAAGAGCCCATGATCACGCTAAAGTACCAACGATGGCAGTATGTCCAAATTGCGGTGCTTGGCACGTTTATCATACAGTGTGTGGCGAGTGTGGATATTACAGAGGAAAATTGGCTATCGATAAAAATGTAACAGTTTAAAGAGTTAGTTTTTATTAATATTGAGCTTATGACCCTGGAACAACTTCTTTGTTTTTCAGGGTTTTTTTCTAACAATGGAGGTTATGATGGAAAAATTGTCAAATGTTGATAGCAGTCATAAATCAGGGTTTGTAAATATAGTAGGGAATCCCAATGTAGGAAAATCTACGCTGATGAATAAGCTTGTTGGTGAGAAGGTGTCCATCATTACGAATAAATCCCAAACGACGAGACATCGCATTATTGGCATAGTCAATACTCCGGATTATCAGATTGTATATTCTGACACGCCTGGGGTGTTGAGACCGAACTACAAGCTTCAAGAGTCTATGTTAAGTTTTTCTTTATCGGCATTAGATGATGCAGATGTTCTGCTTTATGTCACCGATGTGATAGAGAAGATCGACAAAAATGACAGTTTTTTGGCAAAAGTCAGTAAGCTAAGCATGCCAGTACTCTTATTGATAAATAAGATAGATAGATCAAATCAAGAAGAGCTGGAAGAGTTAGTCAAACAATGGGAGGTTTTGTTGCCAAATGCGTACATTTATCCAATATCAGCGTTGAATAATTTTAGTATTGGTGTTGTGCAAAAGAAGATAGTTGAGTTGTTACCGTTATCACCTCCATACTTTGATAAAGATGCTTTGACAGATAAGCCGGCACGTTTTTTTGTGGCCGAGATAATAAGAGAAAAAGCATTGCTCATTTACCAAAAAGAGATACCTTACTCCATAGAAGTCGTTGTAGAGGAGTTTAAGGAAGAAACTAATATTATACGAATTAGAGCGTTGGTATTGGTTGAAAAAGAGAGTCAAAAGGGTATAGTTGTTGGGCATAAAGGAGAATCTATTAAGAAGCTGGGAACTCTTGCTCGTAAGGATATTGAATTGTTCTTTGATAAGAAGATATTTTTGGATCTCTATGTGAAGGTTGAGAAAGATTGGAGAAACAGAGACAACTTATTAAAAGCTTTTGGATATAAACTTGATTAATTGGATATGAGAAATTTAGTAGCAATAGTAGGTAGACCGAATGTTGGTAAGTCAACTCTTTTCAATCGTCTGACGCAAAGTAGGCAGGCAATAGTTACCGATGTGGCCGGAACGACCAGAGATCGTTTGTATGGAGTTGTTAATTGGAATGGTGAAGAGTTTTCCTTAGTTGATACAGGTGGTTGGTTGATTGGCTCCGATGATGTGATGGAAGAACAAATCAACAGACAGGTAGCTATAGCAATTGAAGAGGCTGATGTAATATTATTTGTTGTTGATGTTATGACTGGTGTTACGGACCTTGATAAAAGTGTGGCACACATGCTACGTAAATCGGGAAAACCAGTTGTAATTGTATCAAACAAGTCGGATAACTTTAGTTTGGGATACCAATCTGCAGAGTTTTACGAGTTGGGATTGGGTGACCCATATAGTGTGTCAGCAATCAATGGTTCAGGTACCGGAGATCTGCTCGACCATATAATGACGTTGTTCAAAAAAGAAAATGTCGACAATGATTTAGACGATTTGCCAAAGTTTGCTGTTGTGGGAAGACCTAATGTGGGAAAGTCGTCTATGATTAATGCGTTGGTTGATGAGGAGAGAAGTATCGTTACAGATATTGCCGGGACTACGAGAGACTCAATATATCACAGGTACAACAAGTTTGGTATGGACTTTTATCTGATTGACACTGCCGGGATAAGGAAGAAAGGAAAGGTTAATGAAGATCTGGAGTATTATTCTGTGGTCAGGTCGATTAGAGTTATAGAAAATGCCGATGTTTGTATCCTGCTAATAGATGCTACTAGGGGTATCGAAAGTCAAGACTTAAATATCTTTTCACTAATTCAGAAAAACCGAAAAGGATTGGTTGTATTTGTCAACAAATGGGATATTGTTGAGGACAAGAGTAGTAAGGCAATAAAAGAATACGAAAATGCGATTCGCAGCAGACTCGCTCCGTTTACTGATTTTCCTATTATTTTTGGATCTGCACTTATGAAACAACGCATTCTCAAGGTTATGGATACAGCAAAAGAAGTTTATAATAACAAGAAGCGTAGTATTCCAACTCACAAATTAAACGAAGTGATGTTGCCCATTATTGATAAAACTCCACCTCCGGCATTAAAGGGTAAGTATGTAAAGATTAAATATATAACGCAATTGCGTGATACCAGCGTGCCTTCATTCGTATTCTTCTGTAATCTGCCCAAGTGGGTTAAAGAGCCATATCGTAGGTTTATTGAAAATAGAATGAGAGAAAACTGGAACTTTAATGGTACACCGATAAATATTTTCTTTAGAGAAAAATAAATCACCCTATTCAAGGTATTCACGTTTTTTTTGCTTTAATTTGCATTACTTTCGGTGGACATAGGCATTAATGCTTACACAATACTACTGAAAGATAGTGTTTTGAATCGTAATTTCACATATCAATGTGTGTGACAAATTGGAGGTAACTGATGGACAATACTACAAACAATCTAGACAACGAAAAACTTCAATCTTCAACTGAAGAAAGTGCTAATGACCAAGAGATTAAGTCTCAAGAGTCAGCACCTGTAGCTGATGAAAGTACAGAAAAGCAACAGGATGACATAGTCGATGAAGTTGATGAACAGGAATCAGAAGTTGAAATAAACTATGATTTAGAGGAACTTGAAGTTGAGGATGAAGATGAGTCTGAAGATGATGAGATTGACGAAAATAGCGTTTCGGATGAAGGAAGAGCTGAGTTGATTTCAATAGAAGAGATTAATAAGAAGTTGCAAGAGTTACTTCAGAAAGACGATTTATCAAGAAAAGACATTGAAGAATACAAGAACCAATTCTACAGGTCACTGAGAGATGAGATAGAGACACAGAAGCAAGCATTCCTAAAAGAGGGTGGGGAGGAAATAGATTTTGTTGCTTCGGAACCTCAGGCCTATACGGATGGTAAGGAGTATTTGCAGCAGCTCAAGGAGAAAAGAGCAGAAATACTTAAGAAAGAATCAGAGCTTAAAGAGCAAAATGTTGCTCGTAAGCTTGCCATAATAGATCAGATAAAAGAGCTGACAGAGAGTAATAGCCAAGAAGATTTTAATAAGACATACCAACATTTCAAAGCACTACAGCAAGAGTGGAATGATATAAAGCTACTGCCACAAGGTAAGGCTAACGAATTGTGGAAGTCATATCAACGATATGTAGAGAAGTTCTACGATCTTGTTCGGATTAATCAAGAGTTCAGAGAGTACGATTTTAGAAAGAACTACGAATTAAAGACTGAACTTTGTGTTGTAGCAGAGAAGTTAGATGCCGAGCCGGATGTTGTATCTGCATTTCACCAACTACAAAATCTACATCAAGAATGGAGAGAAATAGGTCCGGTGGCTCGAAAGGACAGAGAGGATATTTGGAACAGATTTAAAGAAGCTTCTACTGTAATAAACAAGAAGTATCAATCACACTTTGAGTCACTTCGTGAAAAGGAAGAGGAGAACCTCAAGTTAAAGACTGAGATTTGTGAGAAGTTTGAAGCAATAGACTACACAACGCTGAACTCAGTAAAACAATGGAACAGCAAAGTCAAAGAGGTGCTTGATTTGCAAGCAGAATGGAAGACGATAGGCTTTGTTCCAAAGAAGTGGAATACTAAGATATATAAAAGATACAGAGCGGCTTGCGACACTTTCTTCCGCAACAAGAACGAATTTTATAAGTCGTTAAGGAACGAGATGGATGAGAACCTCGCAAAGAAAACTGAACTTTGTGAGCGTGCTGAAGCTCTTAAGGATAGCACCGATTGGGCAAATACTACTCAGGAGCTGATTGACATCCAGAAAAAATGGAAAGAGATAGGAATGGTTCCTCGTAAGTACTCTGACAGTATCTGGAAACGATTCATCACTGCTTGTGATCACTTCTTTGAGCAAAAGAAAATACATTCATCTGCTAAGTATGCTGAGGAGGTAAAAAATTTAGAAGCAAAGAACGAGATAGTCAAAGAGATAAATGATATAGATACAACTCTCGATAGAGAGCAGACTCTGGAGATATTGCACGAGTTGATAAAGAAATGGCATAATATAGGTCACGTTCCTTACAAAGCCAAGGACACCTCGTATAAAGAGTTCCGAGATGCTTGTGGTGCGCATTTCGACAGACTTAATATTGATAAAGCAGAGCAACAGATGGAGTCGTTCAGAACCAGTATTTCTGACTTGGCAAAATCTGAAAACTCGGCAGGACAGCTTAACAGAGAGCGTGAGAAACTGATGCGTCAGTATGAAAGGATGAAAGCAGAACTTCAGACTTATGAAAACAATTTAGGTTTCTTGTCAATATCTTCGAAGAAAGGTAACGCACTAGTGGATGAGATAAACAAGAAGGCTGAAAAGATAAAAGCCGAACTACAATTAATTGTGCGTAAGATTGAAGAGATAGATAAAGAGCTATAACTCTCTATACAGAAAGATTTATAATAGAAATATAAAGTATGAAAATCAAAAACATTATTCTTTTAGTTAGTGCTTTTGCACTATTGTCTTGCACAAACAACAAGCAAAAAGAAGCATCGCCAGATACTAACATAACAGGTTTGAATCCTGACAACTTTAAGTCAGAGATGCAAGGCAAGACTACTGATTTGTACTTCCTCACCAACTCAAACGGAGTTCAGGTAGCCATAACAAATTATGGAGGAAGAATCGTTTCAGTGATGGTGCCCGACAAAGACGGACAGATGCAAGATGTCGTACTAGGTTTTGACAACATTGCTGACTATGCTGCAACTGACAACAACTTCGGTGCAACAATAGGTAGATATGGCAATAGAATTGGTCATGGTAAAATCACTGTTGATGGAGTAGAGTATGATTTGCCTCAAAACAATTATGGCCATACGTTGCATGGTGGCCCCCAAGGTTTCGATAAAAAGGTATTTGATGCAGAACAAATTGATGGTCAGACATTAAAGCTTAGTTATCTGTCACCTGATGGAGAGGCAGGCTTCCCCGGCAATCTTCAAGTGATGGTAACTATGAAACTTACTGACGATAATTCAATAGATATACAATATGAGGCAGAAACAGATAAAGAAACTGTTGTTAACTTGACCAACCACTCATATTTCAATCTATCTGGCAATGCAAACAACAATATCTTGGATCATTTGCTAACTATAAACGCTGATAATTTCACACCGGTGGACAGCACATTCATGACTACAGGTGATATTATCCCTGTTGAAGGTACACCGCTTGACTTTAGAACTCAGCATATAGTAGGAGAAAGAATTGATGATACCAGCTATGACCAACTTAAGTTTGGAAAAGGCTATGACCACAACTGGGTACTAAATACTAAAGGTGATGTTACTACACCGGCAGCTATTGTTATTTCTCCTAAAACAGGAATTAGATTGGATGTCTACACCTCTGAACCCGGCTTGCAGGTTTACACAGGTAACTTTTTGGATGGTAGCAATATAGGAAAGAATAAAGCAGTGTATGGTCTAAGAAATGCAATTTGCTTGGAATCTCAGAAATATCCAGACTCTCCAAACAAACCTGAATGGCCATCGCCATACCTCAAACCAGGAGAAAAGTATACAAGTAGATGTATTTATAAGTTCTCAGTAGATAAATAATAGCGATTACTTATCATTATCCGTAAGGATTAGTACATTTTTTTCATAATATTTGCACCATTCGCGCAAACCACATGATTCGCATTTTGGCTTTCTTGCGGTACATACGTAACGACCGTGAAGTATCAGCCAGTGGTGCGCACTCGAAAGGAGTTGGTTAGGAATATTCCTAACCAACTCCTTTTCTGTTTCTATAGGACTCTTAGAGTTGTTTGTGAGACCTATTCTATTGGCCACCCTGAACACATGAGTATCTACAGGCATTGCGGGTGTGTTAAATGCAACGGCAAGCATAACGTTTGCTGTCTTGCGCCCAACTCCGGGTATTGTGATAAGTGAGTCAAAATCAGAGGGGACTTCTCCTCCAAAATCTTTAACAAGCTTAACAGCCATTCCGTGCAGGCTTTTCGCTTTATTGTTGGGGTAGGAGCATGATTTGATATATTCAAAAATCACTTCCGGTGACGACTCTGCCATAGCCTTCGGTGTTGGAAATGCTTCCAGCAGAGCTGGAGTGATCATGTTTACGCGCTTATCGGTACACTGAGCCGATAGAATAACGGCAACCAGCAACTCATAGTTATTATTATAGTTTAGCTCAGTTTTGTCTGATTTGCCATTTTGCTGAAACCACTCCAGCACTCTTTTATATCTTTCTTTCTTTGTCATCCTATGTTTAGCAAGACATCTTAATCAACTCTAATATTATCAGATGATGGTGCAAAAGTTGCACTTAGATCAGGGTCTTCCATAAATTTGTCTAATGGATACATAGGTCTGTTTATCCTCTTATAGGGCAGACGCAGCAAATCCTGATCCACACCACCCGGTGTAAGTGCCATAAGCCAATCAGCCCTCATATCATATAGCTCCGGAACCAAGTATCCAATCTTAACTACAAGAATATCAGCTTCTCTTGGATTCAAACCAAGGTCGGTAAAGTTTTTCTCATAGTGAAATGCAGACCTATCTTCTGTAACTATGGTATAAATGTTTCCGCTCTTTATAACAGCCATCTTGTTATCACCATCTTCCTTCAATGAGAATACCTCTCCTTTTAGCTTTATTGGTGGAGCGAATCTGTGATCGACCATGGCTCCTGCTTCACCTTCCACCTTTCCTCCAACTCCTGCTTCAATAGCTTTTTTTACAAGTTCAGGTCCGGGTATTGATGCATAAATAAGCTGTTTGCTGTTTTTAGATTTGAGCTCCGGACGTTTGAAAATTTCAGTTAAGGTCCATGTGACATCACCTGCACCTCCTGCAGTAGGATTATCACCCATATCGCTTATTATGAAAGGCTTTTTGTCACTTGCAATGGCTTTGTCAAGTGCCTCGGGTAGGTATGTAGTAGGAGCCACAAAATCAAATTCATCTCTAACACTCCAAAACTTTTTTGCAAGATTCTCTGCAGCTTTACCAACGGCCTCTTTATTATCTCCATAAGCAACCACAACCCCGTGATTTCGTGGTTCGTCGGCCCATGGATATGACATCCAGATTGAAGCATCAATAACCTCATCGCCATTTATTTGGCTCGGAATCATGTCGTATAAACCTTTACCCGGCTCAATGCGAGTACTGGTTTTTTCTCCCGGCAACAATATTGGTACTGTCACCAACACTTTATATGCCGGCTTACCTTTACCCGACTCAAGCCTGTCAAGTAGATTGATAAGCGCCCTTTTCTTTGTTTCGATTGCATCTTCGTGAGGTGCCAACCTATAGCAATTTATCAAGTCGGTGTTCTGAATAAGTCGAGGCGAAACACTGCCGTGAAGGTCCATAGTTGTTGATATGATTACATCGGTACCAACCAACTGCCTGATTCTAACCAAAAAATCGCCCTCAGGGTCATCCAATCCTTGCACACTCATAGCACCATGTATGTCATAGAAGAGAGCATCTATGGGCAGTTGTGCTTCGAGCATTTTGAGAGTTTTGTTAACTAACGATTCATAAGCTTCTCTAGTGACAATACCTCCCGGCATTGCATGTCCGCGAAGTGTCGGGAGCCACACGGCCCTGTCTATTACTCCCGAGTCGGGAGCCATAAAAGGGTAATAACTGAAAACATCCTCGCCTTCTCTGGCTCTGAATGCTGCTTCTTCGGTTACTGCCGGTGAAAACGTACTTGATTCAATAGCAATACCTGCAATTGCTATTCTTGGCAACTTTTTCTCTTTGTTGGATGTGCAACCACCTACAAACAATGTAAGAGTTGCAACAATTAGCAAAACGCTCTTTTTCATGATTTATAAATTATTAATTATGTGTATAGTCTGTAAAGCTGACAAGCAGGCAGTTTCTGTTCTCAACCTGTTCGTGCCTAAACTGATAGGTTTAAATCCATGAGTCATGGAAAGTTCTACCTCCTGTTCGGAAAAGTCGCCTTCGGGACCAATGGCAATAAATACATTCTCACCCCTTTTGTAAGCCACAGTCAGTTCCTTCTTTGGCATGTCGTAGCAATGAGCAATGAACTTTTGTCCTTCTTTGTTTGAAGCGACAAACTCCTCAAAACTCATCATGTCATATATCTGAGGAAGATAAAACTGCTTTGACTGTTTCATTGCAGCAACTGCAATTTTCTCGAGCCTCTCATTTTTTATCTCCTTTCGTTCGGAATACTTTGTACGTAGTGGAATTATATAGTCAATGCCAATCTCGGTTGCCTTTTCAACAAACCATTCATTGCGGTCAATATGTTTAGTAGGTGCAAATGCAATGCCTACACTATAGTTTCGTTGTTTTTCAATAGTTTCCTCTTTCACAATATCCAGACGACAACGCTTATGATTAGCGTCCGTAATTACACACTCAAACCTGCCACCCTTGCCGTCGCTAACCAATATCTCATCGCCAATTCTCATTCTTAATACCTTCACGCAGTGTTGAGACTCTTGGGCAGGCAACTCTGGCAACTCCTTTATATCGGGGGCATAGAATATAATATCAGAATTACTCATCTTGTTTGTTATAAGACTCTCTTCTTTTTATTTCGTCTCGTAGTTTTGTTGCCAATTCATAATCCTCCTCTCTTATTGCATCTTCCAATCTGTTCTTTAGTGCGTCAAGTCTCGAATCATCCAACTCGTTGTATATATCCTCAACATCTCCCGACTCATCACTTGCCAATTCGCCATCATTGCCCGAAACATCGCTCTCATCAAACACAATGCCATGTTGCATCATTATTTCATTGGTAGTGTATATTGGAGAATTGGTACGTATTGCCAAGGCTATGGCGTCAGATGTCCTCGAGTCAAATCTATAATCAACTCCAAACCTGTTCAATAATATCTCCGAATGAAAAGCGCCATCTTCAAACTTGTTTATCATCACCTCCACCAAATCTACGCTCAACGATTTAAGAATGTTGGTAAAAAGATCGTGTGATAAAGGTCTGGGCGTCCTAATGTTTTCCATGACGACTGCTATCGACTGCGCTTCGGGTGTTCCGACAACAATAGGCAACCTACGCCTGCCATCCACCTCCGATAGAATTATAGCATAAGCTCCGGCTTGTACTTGGCTGTAGGAAATACCCATAATCGACAATTCAATCCTTTCGTTATCCATATTAATCTATAAAGTTTGTCAAACTACTCTCAAATATACGATTTATTATTTTAATTTTCTATTAAAATGATGTTTAGTATCAAAATTATTGTATCTTTGCATCTGCAAATCAAATGGTGGATGTAGCTCAGTTGGTTAGAGCGTCGGATTGTGGTTCCGAAGGTCGCGGGTTCGAGCCCCGTTTTCCACCCTGGTCTTCGTGATGAAGATCCTTCATTCTCATAAGATTTGTTTTAGGTAATCACGTATTATTAATACGTGATTTTTTTTGTCTTATGATTTACCCACCGCATGCATTGAACCATAACTTGTTAGGTACAAAAGCCCAACCAACTCCCAACCAACTCTCACTAAATTTTTTTGCAGTGAGACTTGGTACGGAGAGGGTAGGTAGAGGGGTAGTAATATTTTAGGTTTAAAAACTACTCCAAATGTTGTTACTGCTTAGCTCTTCTGAATTCGGAACAGGTGATTGCTGTGGCTATTGCCACGTTAAGAGACTCTGATGTAGGGCGATTTTTTGGATAATTTGGTATGAGCAGACGTTCGTTCACCATATTTTCTACTTCCTTGCTTATACCGTTGCCCTCGCTACCCATGACAATGAAGCCTCGGTTGTGCAATTCTTTCTCGTATATGTTTTGACCGTCGAGGAATGTGCCATATATGGGTGCTTCAGGGTATCGTTGAAGCAGAGACACGATGTCGGTATAGATAACTTTTATGCGTGCTATGGCACCCATAGTTGCTTGTGTTGTTTTGGGATTGTAGATGTCGGCACAATCGTGACTGCAAAATAGATGTTCTATTCCAAACCAGTCGGCCAGCCTCACTATTGTGCCCAAGTTGCCCGGGTCTTGAACACCATCTAATACGAGGTTCAACTCTTTGTCGATGCTGTTATAATCAATCTTATGCAGAGGTTGATGAAATACTGCCAGCACTTTTGGAGGTGTTGTTAAAAATGATGCTTTCTTTAACTCAGCTTCGGTCGCCGATATTATCTCTGTGTCATCTGTAGCCGGCATATTGTCGATGATTTCGGGTAACCCTGCAATCAGCTGACACTTTAGTGATGGCAATAAATCAAGAACAAGTTTTTCGCCTTCAGCTACGAATGTTTTATGTTGATTTCTATGTTTCTTGTTCTTTAGAGATTGAATATATTTTATTTTATTGTTTGATAGGCTCATCTATATTTAACTGTTTATTGATATGCTATAAAAGTAGTAATTTTTTCTGTATGTATGCATTGTGCGTTTTTTGTTTTCAATATTGCAATTTATAAGGTGTGAAGGTGTCAAAAAAAGTTTATCTTTGTAAGCAGAAGGACTTTGAATTAATAATAACCTATTTATTTTACAAATAATATGAATGATAGCTCTATGATGAACAAAGTTGCAGATAATTTAAGGATTGTAGCTGCAACTATGGTTGAAGAAGCAAATTCGGGTCACCCGGGTGGTGCAATGGGTGGTGCAGATTTTATCAATGTTTTATTTTCTGAATTTTTAGTTTATGACCCTGAAAATCCACGCTGGGAGCAACGTGATAGGTTTTTCTTAGACCCCGGACACATGTCGGCGATGTTGTACTCAGTTTTGTATTTCAGTGGTAAGTTTACAAAGGAGGATTTGCAGGGCTTCCGTCAGTGGGGCAGTCATACACCGGGACATCCGGAGATAGATGTGGATAGAGGAATAGAAAACTCTTCCGGTCCGCTGGGACAAGGTCATGCGTTTGCAACCGGTGCAGCCATTGCAGCTAAGTTTTTGAAAGCCAGACTGGGCGATGTAATGAATCAAACAATATACTGCTATATTTCTGATGGCACCGTTCAGGAAGAGGTGTCACAAGGCGTTGGAAGAATTGCCGGTCACTTGGGGCTTGATAACTTGATAATGTTTTACGACTCAAATAAGGTTCAGTTATCCACAAAGACATCGGCCGTGAGCAGTGAGGATATTGCAAAGAAATATGAAGCGTGGAACTGGAAAGTTATCGAGATAGACGGCAACAATGTTGATGAGATACGTAAAGCGCTTAATGAGGCCAAGGCAGAGAAAGAGAGACCAACTCTGATTATTGGTAATACCATAATGGCGCGTGGAGCTGTTGGAGCCGATGGCACTTCGTTTGAGGGAAAGGTTTCTACGCATGGTCAGCCGTTGAGTGGTGCAGGTGCCGATTTGAAGAGTACTATCAAACATTTGGGCGGTGACAGTGATAATCCATATTCAATGTTTGAAGAGACCAAGACTTTGTATGAAAACCGAAAAGAGAAACTTAAAAAGATTGTTGCAGAAAAGAAAAAAGAGTATGCAGAATGGGCATCAAAGAATCCTGATTTGGAGAAGAAGATGAAGGGTTGGTTTTCAGGCAAACTACCGGAAATAAAATGGTCGGAGATAGAGCAGAAGCCAAATGCGGCTACAAGAAATGCTTCGGCAACAGTTTTGAGTGTGCTCGCTGATACTGTCGATAATATGATTGTTTCTTCTGCTGACCTTTCAAACTCTGACAAGACCGATGGATTTTTGAAGAAGACTACAGAGTTTGAGAAAGGTAATTTCTCCGGTTCGTTCTTGCAGGTGGGTGTTTCAGAGTTTACCATGGCATGTTTGAGCATAGGTATGAGCCTTCATGGTGGAGTTATTCCGGCTTGTGCTACCTTTTTTGCTTTTTCCGACTACATGAAACCGGCAATAAGACTTGCTGCTTTAATGCAGGTTCCTGTTGTGTTTATTTGGACGCACGATGCGTTCAGAGTGGGAGAGGATGGCCCTACTCACCAGCCGGTTGAACAAGAGGCTCAGATAAGACTTCTTGAGAAGCTGCAGAACCACAGCGGAAAGAACTCTATGTTGGTGTTGCGTCCTGCTGATGTGCACGAAACAACTGTAGCATGGAAGATGGCTCTCGAGAATAAAGAAACTCCTACAGGTCTTATTTTATCAAGACAAAACATAAAAGACTTGCCTGCTAAAGGCTCAAGGTACGAGGAAGCACTTCAATCGGAGAAGGGCGCATACATAGTTGAAGATGATGATAACTATGACGTTGTTTTGCTTGCATCCGGTTCTGAAGTTTCAACATTGGTGGAAGCCGCCGAACTGTTGAGAAAAGATGGCATAAAGGTTAGAATAGTGTCTGTGCCTTCGGAAGGAAGATTCAGGGCTCAATCAAAAGAATATCAAGAAAGGGTGTTGCCGAGAGGAAAGAAGAAATTCGGACTAACTGCCGGTTTGCCAGTAACGCTTGAAGGTTTGGTTAGGGAAGATGGTGCTGTTTGGGGTATGAACTCGTTCGGTTTCTCTGCTCCGTACAAGGTTCTTGATGAAAAGCTTGGCTTCACTGCAGATAATGTCTTTGAGCAGGTAAAGAAGTTGCTTAAGTAATTGATTATAAAGTAATAAATAAAATATTATGTCACTGTTTAATGATTCCAACAAACCAATAGGTTTGGCGTCGGACCATGCAGGGTTTGATGCAAAGCAGATTGTTAAAGAGATTCTTGAAGGGTTGAATTTGCCATATAAAGATTTTGGGGCCTACACATCGGAGAGTAGCGACTACGCAGATTTTGCACATCCTATGGCCGCTGCAGTTGAGTCGGGTGAATGCCGATTCGGAATAGCTGTATGTGGAACGGGCAACGGGATAAATATGACCGTCAATAAACATCAAGGCATCAGGGGTGCTCTATGTTGGAATCCCGAAGTAACGTTCTTTGCAAGAGCGCACAATGATGCAAATGTTCTTTCACTTCCCGGCAGACTGCTGTCAGAAGATGAAATAAAAGAAATAGTTAAGACTTTCTTAAATACCGACTTTGAAGGTGGAAGGCATGAAAGACGAATCAATAAGATTCCTTTGAAGTAGCGTTGTAGATAGCGCAAATGAAGTTTTTTAGAAAATACATGTTGCTGGTTTTGACACAGCTTATATTTATTTTAGGCTGTGTCGATTCGAGCATGCAGTTTGATAATGACCCGGAAGGCAATTTCGATGCACTCTGGAATATCTTAGATCGCAATTATTGTTTCTTTGAGTATAAAGAGATCGATTGGAATGATATTTACATCAAGTATCGTTCACGCATAACTAATGAAATAACCAACGATGGTTTGTTCAAACTTATGGGTGAGATGCTCGGTGAGCTTAAGGATGGGCATGTCAATTTAATATCCTATCACGATGTGTCGCGCTATTGGGAGTGGAAGGATGACTATCCGTCGAACTATGACTCCGGCTTGCGTGATGAGTATTTGGGAGATGATTACGGTATTGCGTCGGGTTTGTTATACAATATTCTGGAAGATAATGTAGGCTATATATATTATGGCAGTTTCTCGAATGGCTTGAGTGACAATAGTATAAGTCAAGTATTGAGCCGTATGTCTATTTGTGACGGAATAATTATTGATGTTAGGAATAATGGAGGCGGTAATTTATTGAATGTTGATAAACTGGCATGCAGATTTTTCAATGAGAAGACTTTGGTGGGGTATATCAGTCATAAGGTTGGCTATGGGCACAATGATTTCTCGAGGCCTTATCCTAAGTATGTAGACAGCTATAACGGCATAAGATATCAGAAGCCTGTTGTTGTTATCACAAACAGAGGATGTTATAGTGCTACAAATGATTTTGTAAATGTCATGAAAAACTGCCCAACAGCTACTATTTTGGGCGACAAAACCGGAGGAGGGAGCGGGTTGCCGTTTTCTTCAGAATTACCTAATGGTTGGTCGGTGCGATTTTCTGCATCGCCTATGTTTGATGTCAATAAAGAGCATATTGAATTTGGAATTGAACCGGATGTTTATGTGATGTTGAAAGGCGATGATATGGCAAAAAATAAAGATACTTTAATAGAAGCTGCACGGAAATTGATAAAAGGAGAGCTATAAATCTGTTAAATACTGCATAGACACTCTCTATTTATTTAATTTTTTGTATCTTTATGGTTTAATTTGGTAGCTGAATAATTTATACTCTTATGACTAATAACTCCTCGCGGAACATGAGACATAAAAAGAAATTCCATCAGAGAAAGGGGTTCCTCATACTACTTGGTGCATTAATAGGAATTGTTTTTGTTGCATCATTATATCAGACATCTGTATATTTTTCGACTAATGAGTCTTGTATGATTTGCCACGTTCATCCACATGCCGAGGAGAGTTGGAAGATGTCAGTTCATGTCAATAACGGTAGTGGCGTTATGGTGAACTGTGTTGACTGCCATTTGCCTCCAAAAGATAATACATGGGCGCACTATACTGCCAAGGTGTCGTTGGCTGCCAGAGATATATGGGGCTATCTGGTTAAGGATAGTGCGGATTTTGACTGGGATAGGAAATCAGAATTGGAGTATGCAGTTAAATATATTCCCAACGAGTCATGTGTGAAATGCCATCAAAATCTTTTTCCTTCGGGTATTACTGATGACGGTATTACTTCACACTTGTACTACGAAGAGAATGTTGATAAACTTAACTTGCAGTGTATAAGTTGCCACTTAGACGCAGGACATTATGATCCTAATTATGTTAAAGGTCAGATGGTTGGAGTGACTTCATCACCATTGACTCAGGCTGTGGATAGCAGCAAATTCTTCAAGGAGGCTGCTCCATTGGTTGGATTTCAGAACTTCACTGAGCAGATACCCGGTACTGCAGTTTCATTTAATATGATTGCCATTGAAGGAGGAAAATTCTTGATGGGTAGTCCGGAAAAAGAGCCATTTAGAAATGAAGATGAGTCACCACAGCATGAGGTTGAAGTGAGTTCATTTTATATGGCAGAGGTTGAAACAACTTGGAATATGTATTGGGCATTTTATTCTGAGACCATGAGTGAAGGCAGAACTCCGCCGGATGTGGTATATAGGAATAATACTACCGCTGTTGATGTGGATGGTATATCAGGTCCTACACCTCCTTGGGGATATCCCGACCAAGGTTGGGGGCAAGGTGAAATGCCTGCTATAACAATGTCGCATTATGCTGCGGAAACGTTCTGTCAGTGGTTGTCGGCAAAAACAGGCAAGACCTACAGATTGCCTACAGAAGCTGAGTGGGAATATGCTGCCAGAGGTGGTACTGAAACGCCATACTTCTTCCCGGGCAGTCCAAAGGATTACTCGGACAGAGGTTTCATGAAGAACGTATTTAAGCCTAAGACTGATGTAATCAGTGAGTATGTAATATATAACAAGAATAGCGATCGTCAAACACAATTGCCTGAAGCAGTTTCAGCTAATCCGTTAGGGTTGAAAAACATGTTGGGTAATGTTATGGAGTTTACTTCGGACAAGTATGATGCAGATGCTTATAAGAAAAGGAACGGTGTGACAAAAGACCCGAGAGTAACGGAAGGAGATGAATATGTTGTTCGTGGGGGAAATTACACATCTGATGCTGCCGATGTTAGGAGTGCGAGCAGAGACCACACAAGAAATGATGATTGGCTGAAAACCGATCCCCAGCAACCAAAGAGTATTTGGTGGTATTCAGATATTAAGGGCATTGGATTCAGGGTAGTATGTGAACCTTAGAGCTATATTTGAAGCTTAAAATAAAACGATATTATTTTCAACTTAATGTTTTATAAAATGAAAAAAGAAAACAATTTAACCAGAAGATCATTCCTTAAGACTTCTGCGGTTGCGGGAGCGGTAGGTGTAGTAGGTACAGGAACAACAGGTTTCTTAACGTCATGCAGCGGAGGTTCTGATAAAGGAGCAAAACAGACAGTTTTGAAGGAACCGGGTACATATTACGCACCAGATCTTCCAGATCTAGCTAATGATGGCAAAGAACTGAAAGCAGGTGTTGTAGGTTGTGGTGGACGCGGTTCAGGTGCTGCATTTAACTTCTTGAACGCTGCTAATGGTGTTACTATTGTTGCTTTGGGAGATGTCTTTCAAGAGAAAGTAGACGGATTGGCAGACAGACTTAAGGCTGATAAGGGAATCGATATACCGGCAGACAAGCGTTTCGTTGGCCTTGATGCATATAAACAAGTAATAGACAGTGGCATCGATATTTTGATAGATTGTACTCCTCCATTCTTCCGTCCCGAGCATTTCAAATATGCTGTAGAGAAGAACAAACACTGTTTCCTTGAAAAACCAATATGTGTTGACCCGGTTGGGTATCGTACTGTTGTTGCTGCAGCAAAACAGGCTAAGAGTAAGAATCTAACTGTTGTTACAGGTACACAACGTCACCATCAACGCAGTTACATTGAATCATTCAAACAAATAATGAATGGAGCAATAGGTGAAATTACCGGTGGAGTTGTTTATTGGAATCAGAGCATGCTTTGGTACAGAGAGCGTCAGCCACAATGGAGCGACTTTGAGTTTATGGTTCGCGACTGGGTGAACTGGACATGGTTGTCAGGTGACCACATTGTTGAACAGCACGTTCACAATATTGATGTGTTCACATGGTTTAGTGGTTTGAAACCTGTGAAGGCTGTCGGTTTCGGGTCTCGTCAACGTCGTGTTACAGGTAATCAATATGATAACTTCAGCATCGATTTCACTATGGAAAACGGCATACATCTGCACAGTATGTGCCGTCAGATTGATGGTTGTGTGAACAACGTAAGTGAATTTATCCAAGGAACAAAAGGTTCTTGGTCAACAGAAGGCGGTCACGTAATTAAAGACCTTCAAGGCAATGTGGTATGGAAATATGACGAAGAACAGGAAAAGGCTAACTTTAAGCAGACAGACCCATACACATTGGAACATGTTAATATGATAAATTGCATCAGAGCAAATACTCCTATAGAGCAAGCATCAGAAACAGCAATATCCAATATGGGTGGTATCATGGGACGCGAATCGGCATACACAGGACAAGAAGTTACATGGGATGCCATGACTGCTTCATCGTTAGACTTGACACCTGCCGACCTTAATGTAGGTAAGATGGATATGTCGGGTTATACTGTTCCTGTTCCCGGAAGTGCTAAATAAATATTATTGATATGACTTTAGACAGGAGAAAATTTATTAAAACATCCCTTGTTGCCGGCACTGGTATGCTGGCAATGGGGGCATGTAATATGACAACATCGGCAAACGACAAGAAGGTAAGCAAAAAGAACGATGTTGAGTTGAAACTATCTTTTCAGGAAGGAACAGCTCCCGGCAAAAGCTTGAAGGAGAAGTTTGACTTTATGGAAGAACATGGCATTGTTGGTTTTGAGCCTCACGGCAAGGCTCTTCTGGATAGAATGCAGGAGTATAAGGATGCCCTTAAGGGTAGGAATATTAAGTTTAGTGCTGTTTGTGCCGGTTTTGATGGCTTCATCTTATCAACCGACCCTGAGATACGTAAACTTTGCAGGGATACTATGGAAAAGTTGATTATAGCTGCCGGAGAAGTTGAATCGACAGGTGTAATCATAGTTCCGGCATTCAATAGTCAGAAGCCTGTTATGCCTCATACTCAAGAGACAAGAGATTTTTTGTGTGAGCAGTTCAATGAAATGGGTAACTTGGCAAAGAAACATGGCACTACAGTTATATTGGAGCCATTAAATAGGCGTGAGGCATTCTATCTTCGACAGGTCGCTGATGCTGCATCGATATGTAGAGATATCAATAATCCGGGTGTGACCTGTTTAGGCGATTTCTGGCATATGACTTGGGAAGAAACATCTGATTATGGTGCTTTCATGTCGGCAGGTAAATACTTGCAGCATGTTCATATAGCAAGCCGTGGCACACGAAACACTCCCGGTGAAGATGGCGATGTGGACAACTATGTTGATGGATTTAGGGCACTTAAGGAGATGGGTTATGATAAGTATGTAACCTATGAGTGTGGAACAAAAGGCGACAAAGCTGTTGTTGTTCCGGCATCAATAGAACTATTGCGCGAACAGTGGAGTAAGGCATAATAGAAGTCATCACATTATTTAATGCTTAGATAATGGTAAAATGGGGGTTCATTGGTTGTGGAAACGTGACCGAGAAGAAAAGTGGCCCGGCTTTCAGAAAGGTTGAGGATTCCGACGTGGTTGCTGTGATGAGAAGAGATAAGCACCTTGCACAGGATTATGCCAAGAGGCATAATGTGGACAAGTGGTATGATAATGCGATGGATCTTATCAGTGATCCTGAGGTTACGGCAATATATGTTGCAACTCCACCCTCTTCTCATGCAGAGTATGCTATTGCTTCAATGATGGCAGGTAAGCCTGTGTACATCGAAAAGCCTATGGCAGCGTCATACGAAGAGTGTAGGCGAATAAATAAGGTAGCCGAAAAAACAGGGGTTCCTTGTTTTGTTGCATACTACAGACGTACACTCCCCTATTTTAACACTGTAAAAAGACTAATAGATGATGGTGCTATAGGTAAGGTTTCAACTGTTCAAATATGTTTTGCTATACCTCCTTATGCCACTGATTTTGATAGAGAAAATTTGCCATGGCGTGTAAAGAAAGAGATAGCCGGGGCAGGTTATTTTTATGATCTTGCCTCTCATCAGTTGGATCTTTTGATGTATATAATGGGAGATATTTATGATGTTAAAGGATTTTCCAGCAATGTGGCAGGATTGTATGATGTTGAAGATAGTGTTTCAGCATCATTGAAGTTTGAATCCGGAGTAGTAGGTAGTGGTAGTTGGAGTTTTGTTAATAATACCAATGGCCGTACTGATACTATAACATTTGTAGGGGCAGACGGCATAATAACTTGTTCCACTTTTAACTTTACACCTATCATCTTGGAAACCAAAGAGGGTGTCACAGAGTACACAGAACAGAACCCTGAGAACATTCAGTTTTATTTGATAAAAAGTATTGTAGAATATCTTAATGGCAAAGGGAAATTGCCTGTAAGTACAGGGTTTACTGCTGAAAAGACAAATATGGTTATGGATAAGATATTGGGATATATCTGAACCTAACTATTTTGCTTTGTATTGTTGTGCTTCCATAGTTGCCACGAATTAACGATATTTTGCCATAATACATATGTACCCGGACCTACTGTAGCAAGTGGGTTCAGGTATGTTTGTGTTAACCATATTGCAAGAATTGTATTCTTCTGCCCAAGGCTTTGGCCACCAGTTACTGTTAATCCATACGTAGTGCCTACCTTCCTGCCAAGCAGAAATTGGGATATACAGATAGCCAATGAAAGAAGCGCAAGAATAATTTCGATCTTATATGTTCCGTCTGTTAGACTAATAACATAATTAGTAACGCTACTTATGACAACAGTTAGAGCTATGGCCCAGAGATAGAAAGAGATAATTTGTGCCTGCTGTATTTTGCTGTTTATCTTTGGGGAAATCTTCCTTAATATTAAAGCAAGTATAAAGGGTAATATTAGTATTGGCATCACTGAAAAGAATATGTGCCAAAATGATGTCAGAAATGGAAGTTGAACACTCGTGGATCTGATGGATGAGAAAAATATAGGTGCAACAAAAGCTAACGATATATTGCTAATAAAAGCATATCCCGCAGTTATTGATATGTTACCCCCAAGAAGTCCTGTTACCACAGGGGCTGATGTTGCAGTTGATGCTAGAATGCATATCATAGTACCCTGCGCTACAATCTCATTTAGTGGTTTTATAAGAAGATATACTATTATACTGCCGACGTATTGTACTGCCAGCAGTGTATAGTGAAAAGGTTTGATTCTGAGATCATTCAAACTAACCTTGCTGTATGTTATAAACAGCATTAGTGAAATGAGTATAGGCAGTAATGGGGACAATTTAGATATATACTTATAAAATATAATGCCTATAAGCATTGCAATTATAAGCAGATGTTTTTCTATAGAACTCTTCATATTAGTTGTAGTAGTCTCCGGGTGTGGTTGGTTTTGGACGAACACGAGTCAAGTCATCATATTCTATGTCTATCATGACCTGTTTGTTGTCAAGTACTAAATCACGGATGAACTCTTCTACCTCAGCAGTGAATTCTGTCATAGGAAAATTGGCGACTTCGTGTCCTAATCCATCCATCTTGTAGAATATATATGGATACTTCTCCTTGCGAAACCGTTTAGCGATAGACTTCGAGCCAAACATTCCCATATTAAACAGTCGGAGCTTATTGTATGGCACCAGTTTATCTGCAGTGCCATGGAAGAAAAGAGTGGGGGCAGGTTTTTGCCTGTATGATGGAACACCTTCATTGCTAAATATAGCACCAGCAAAAGAAATTACTCCGGCGTAGTCGAAATCTTTAGGAAGGACTTCGGATATAGCAAAATTGTTCTTGTCCATGTAGTCGGCTTGTAGAACAGTAATTGCTCCCGCACTTGATCCATTTATAATGAACTTTTTTGTATCTATATTTAACTCATCTGCAATATTTATCAGATAGTTTGTTGCAGAATAAAGATCTTCGACGGCCATTGAAATTGCATCCTGTATAGGCTGAGTGTTAAAAAGTCCTGGAGATTTTTGACCTTTCATGCCAAGTCTGTAGTCAATAGAGACAACTGTTATGTTTCTTTCTGCAAAGTAATTGAAGTAATGTAGATAATCGTCAGCGTCCCTTTCTCCCTCTTTGAAACCACCTCCGAAGACAAATATTAAGCAAGGTTGTGGTGAGTTATTTTCTGCATCGTCTGATTGATATATATCCAACATCAGTTTGGCACCATCTTTTTCAGCGAATGCATCAGTCCGCTTGATAATGTTTGATGCGAAAGAAGGTATTATGTAAATACACAATAAAAGACAAAAGAGTATTCTTTTAGTACGCATATGATTTACTATTTTGATTATCTAAGTTATAAGATAATGGCCATTTGTAAAAACTTCCGGGCTATTCGATAAAATCCTTAACAATACCTAAAACTTCAGCTCTTGCACGTTCATAGTCATCATTGCAGACGATTGCATCAAACTGAGGAGCGAAACTCATCTCGTATTCAGCTTTTGCAAGTCTGTCTTCTATGACTTCAGGCGTGTCTGTTCCCCTGTTTTCAAGTCGTTGGCGCAGTGCTTCAATTGATGGTGGCATGATGAATATGCTTAATGCTTGGTCGCCATATATCTTCTTTATATTTAGGCCTCCGATGCAATCAACGTCAAATATAACGTTTATCTCTTCGTTTAGCAGCCTATCAACTTCACTCTTCAAAGTGCCGTAAAACCTATCCGGGTATACCTCCTCGTATTCAATGAAATCGCCCTCAGCAATGCGTTTCTTGAATTCCGAGCTTGACAAGAAATAGTATTCAACCCCGTTTTTTTCGGTCCCTCTGGGAGGCCTGCTGGTGGCAGAGATAGAGAACTTGATGTTTAAATCCTGCTCCAGTAAATATTTTATCATCGTTGACTTTCCTGCACCCGACGGAGCTGATATTATTATAAGTTTTGCCATTTATAGGACGTTTAATATTTGTTCTTTAATTTGCTCCAACTCATCTTTCATTCTTACCACAATATGTTGAAGTTTGGAGTGGTTTGACTTTGATCCCAATGTATTAATCTCACGGCCCATTTCTTGAGTAATGAATCCTAACTTTTTACCTTGAGATTCTTTCTCATTAAGGGTCTCTTCGAAATAATCCAGGTGATGAGCCAATCTTGTCTTCTCTTCGTTGATGTCTAACTTCTCTATGTAGTATATTATTTCTTGCTCGAATCTATTCCTGTCATATTCAATGCCATCGAGTTGACTTAGTTCTGTCAATAGCTTTGTTCTTATTCTGTCTATTCTCTCCTTTTCGTATTGGTCAACCGATGATAGCAAATCGCGAATATTGTTTATTTTTTCCCTTAGTACACCTTCAAGCATTTCTCCTTCCTGCTTACGAAACTCGTTGAGCTCGGCAACTGCCTTATCAATTGCACCCTCTATTACATTCCATTCCTCATCTTCTAATTCCTCTAATTCTTGTTTTATTACTTCTGGAAGCCTTAGCAGAATAGATAACCAGTCTTCGGGTTCTTTGACTCCCATTTCTTGAGAGATATTCTTAAGTTCGGTGTAATATTGTTTAACAACACTGCGATCTATGTTAGAAGATATATCCTTTGTAATTTGTTCAACGCTGATATTCAAGTCAATCTTACCCCTCTTGATCTGTTGTGACAAGAGGTTTCTGAGTTCCATTTCTTTGACTCTGTACAATACAGGGATGCGAGTATATAAATCGAACTGTTTACTATTGAGAGAACGTATTTCTATACTTATCTTCTTATTAGGTAGTTCGGCAACTGCTTTGCCATATCCCGTCATCGAGTATATCATAGATGTTGTTTTATCTGATATTTATTTGTGACTATTATGCAATTATGTTATACTTTGATATGCTTAGAAACGTAGACAACTTATTATTGTTGCGAGCTCGTTTAGCACTAAGCATTTTGTGCCTTAGCTGAGTTTTGTTCCTGTTCTTTGGCTTTCTTTTCCTCTTTATCTCTTAGGTCTGCAACATGTAACAGATGCTTGGCTTCTTTGATGTTAGATACTACAAGTACTACACATGCTAAAGATGCGAGATAATAAATTGATGTAGGAATTATTACCTCAAGAATGAATATAAATGCAAGAATAATTCTCACTTCCGTGGGGCCAAGAATACCTGAGTCTATAGAGTATTGTCCGGTAATCTTATATCTCAACTGAGCAGTAATCATTTCCCAACCATACAGAACCACAAATGCGAATCCTACATACTTCCATGCACCGACTGCGTAAATCATATATCCGGCACCAATAAGGATTATCCCCAACCAGTCAACGGTTATATCTAAAGAGAATCCGTACCATTTTCTTGGTTTCTTTCTGTAATATGCCAACCTGCCATCGAGTGAGTCTCCAAACCAGTTTACGACAAATCCTACTAATGAAAGTAGCAGCCAGTATCTATTTATATAAGCTGCAAGCACTAAACTCAACGCAACAGTTATGTTTCCTAAGAATCCTATTGCTGTTAATCCATCAGAAGATATCCAAGACGGCACTCTCTGCACCAGATATGCAATTGCTTTCTGCTCTGATGATCTTAATATATTAGTTCTCTGGCGGTCTGTTGATATTCGCTTGAGCGAAGTCATCATATTTTGTTTGCTATTGTCCATGGTCTAATAACTTTAATTATTTGATAACAAATATACTAAATAAAGACGAACGCAGCTATTTTGTCCTATTAATTTTGCATAATTGTACATTTATAGCCTTTATTTTCGTATATTGTAGCTCCTTAACGACAAATAGTTTGGCATATCAAGAACATAAAACTATGACAGAGGGTATAAGGAAAATTATCCACATTGACATGGATGCCTTTTATGCATCGATAGAGCAAAGAGACAACCCAGAGTATCGTGGAAAACCTGTTGCAGTTGGGTACGGAGAAAAGAGGGGAGTTGTTGCCGCTGCAAGCTATGAGGCACGCAAGTATGGTGTCCGTTCTGCCATGCCATCTGTTACTGCAATAAGAAAGTGCCCAAATATAATATTCGTTCAGCCACGCTTCGAAGTCTATAGAAATGTGTCGAGTCAAATCATGCAGATATTCAAGGAATACACCTCCATAGTCGAGCCGTTGTCACTTGATGAGGCATTTTTGGATGTTACACAGAACCATAAAGGAAATAAGTCAGCCACACTTATCGCTAAAGATATTAAAAGGCGAATATATAATGCAACACATCTAACTGCCTCAGCCGGAGTTTCCTACAATAAGTTTCTTGCCAAGATAGCATCTGATTATCGCAAGCCTAACGGGCTGTTTGTTATTGAGCCAAACAACGCAGAGGCATTCATCGAGAAGTTACCTGTAGATAGATTCTTTGGTGTGGGAAAGGTGACAGCAAAACGCATGCAAGAACTTGGAATAAAGACAGGCGAAGATCTTAAGAAATGGTCAGAATTACAGCTCGTTAAAGAGTTTGGCAAGGCGGGTTTAACATACTATCAGTTTGCCAGAGGCATAGATGACAGAGAGGTCGAATCAGAAAGAGTAAGAAAGTCTCTCGGCGCCGAGGTCACTTTTCTTGAGGATATGTCAGAAATAGTGGATGTTCTCAATTCATTAGACCAAATAGCAAGGGAGGTTGAGCGTCGAGTAAAAGCAAAAAGATTTCAGGCAAAAACTTTAACCTTAAAGATAAAATACGCAGACTTTGCAATTATAACCAGGAGCAAAACCGTAAACTATTTCATCAATTCATACGATAAGATTTTCACATTGGGGAAAGAGTTGTTGCTCAATGTGGATGATATAGAGGAACGTAAAATAAGACTACTTGGATTATCTCTAAAAAAGAGTGATGCCGAACTAATGCACTTAGCCGGTGATGCAATTCAATTGAATATAGACTTTGACTGGTAAAGTTTATAGTATAAAATTCTCCGGTTTCTTGGCGGTTATGCCTTTATAGTGAGACTTAATCTTAACTATATCGCTATCATAGTCTCCCGTTGGAATGAATGTTCCTAAATAAGAAACATCTTTATTTTTATAATCCAATCCCACAAGAATAAGCGGTACATCAGCTTTTAGCGCAATGTAATAAAACCCTCTTTTCCACTCTTTATTAGCTTTCCTTGTGCCTTCAGGGGTGATAGCTAATTGCATCTTGTCGGATTTGTTAAAAGTTTCGGCAAGTTTATCGGTCAGAGAGTGATTTCTTCCTCTGCTTACGGGAATACCTCCAATGCTCCTGAAGAAAATGTTGAAAGGAAAAAAGAACCACTCTTTCTTAATCAAAAAGTTGGCTGTTCTTCCGAGCGATGAGTATGCCGTCTTAGCAATGATGAAATCCCAGTTGCTTGTGTGAGGTGCTACAACGATAACGCACTTGTCAATATCAGGTGGAGGAGTTGATATCTTCCACCTCAAAACCTTATTGAAAATAAAACCACTAATCTTACCCATAACCTGCTATGCAAAATCAATAAAACTTTCATGAACATCATCACGAATCCATTTCCTCCAACTCTAACGTTAGATTTTCCCACATGTTCATCAATTTGTCAAGTTTTTCCTTAACACTCAAATACTCTTGCAGCAACTCATGGTCTTTAGCTCCTTCCGGAGTGGCCAGTTTATTCTCCAATGAATCGATTTTATTCTCCAGTTTTTCAATCTCATCTTCAGCTTTCTCAATATCTTTCTTTATCTTGCGTTGCTTTCTATTAAATTCTTTCAGCTCGTTGTATGATAGTTTGTTGTCTGATGCTTTATTAACAGCTTCATCGTTGCTGTTGTCTCTATTGGCTCTTGAAAGACTGACATCCTCTATGTTATCTCGTTTCTTGCTCGATAAATAATCATAAATACCACCTATGTGTTCCCTAACTTCCTTATTGGCAAATTCATAAGTCTTTGTCACCAAGCCGTCTAAAAAATACCTGTCGTGCGATACAATTATGACAGTGCCATCAAACTTCATTATAGCTTCTTTCAATACATCCTTTGATGCTAAATCAAGGTGATTGGTAGGCTCATCAAGTATTAATAGGTTTACTGGCTCGAGCAACAGTTTAATCATTGCAAGACGCGTTTTTTCACCTCCCGAAAGCACTTTGACCTTCTTTTCGGTGTTTTCACCACCAAACATGAAAGCACCCAAAATGTCCATAATCTTTGTCCTAATGTCACCAGCAGCAACATTGTCTATCGTCTCAAATACAGTTAAATTTTCGTCAAGCAATTGAGCCTGATTTTGAGCAAAATATCCAATTTTAACATTGTGTCCCAGTTCCAGCTTGCCTGAAAAGTCGGTCTCATGCATGATACACTTCACAAAAGTTGACTTTCCCTCTCCGTTCTTTCCAACAAAGGCTACTTTCTCGCCTCTCTCTAATGTAAGAGACACATCTCTGAGCACCAAGTGGTCACCATAGCTCTTCGACATGTTTTCTACAATCAGCGGATAAGACCCCGATCTTGGGGCAGGAGGAAAATGCAACCTCAATCTTGAGTTGTCGACCTCATCAATCTCTATCGTCTCTATTTTTTTTAACTGCTTTATTCTTGATTGTACCTGATTAGATTTGCTTGGTTTATATCTAAAACGATCGATGAAGGCTTCTGTGTCTTTTATCTTCTTCTGCTGGTTCTCGAATGCTCTAATCTGCTGTTCTCGCCTCTCTTGGCGCAAAACAAGGTATTTGGAGTAATTTACTTTGTAATCGTGAATCTTACCTAATACAATTTCAATCGTACGATTTGTTACAGTATCAAGAAAAGCCCTATCGTGAGAAACCAATACAACCGCATTTGCATGAGTTGTCAAAAAGTTCTCAAGCCATTGAATAGACTCAATGTCCAAGTGGTTTGTTGGCTCATCTAGCAACAACACGTCGGGAGATTGAAGTAGAATTTTCGCAAGTTCCACTCTCATCCTCCATCCACCACTAAACACATTAGTCGGTTTATCAAAGTCTTCTCTCAAGAAACCTAATCCTAAGAGAGTCTTCTCTACTTCAGCCTCAAAGTTATTTATCCCTGAAATGTTTAACAGCTCCTGAAGGTCGGCCACTCGTTGAACTATTTTATGATAATCATCCGATTCATAATCAGTCCTCTCGGCCAGTTGTGCATTGAGGTTGTCAATGTCACTTTTCATTTTCTGCAGGTTGTCGAAAGCCAATGATGCTTCCTCAAACACTGTGCGTTTATCGTCGAGTTGCATCTGTTGAGGCAGATAACCTATTGTTACATCTCTTGGTGTGGAAACAACTCCGCTTGTTGGTTGCTGTATTCCCGCCAAAATCTTCAACAATGTCGACTTACCGGCACCGTTCCTGCCGGTGAGGGCAATACGTTCATTCTTATTTAAAATAAAAGATATAGAGTCTAATAAAGTAAACCCGTTAAACTCTACATGAACATTATCAACCGAAATCATCTTGAAAATTTATGGCTATCCAACAAGTATTACTTTGCTAAATAAATATCTGATTATTATATTATTATCAATTAGCAACTATCTGTATCAGTTCCTCAATCTTAACGCTCTGTTGCTCACCGGTCTTCATATTCCTAAGCGTTATTCTACGCTCTTCCAATTCACTTTTACCCACTAATGCAACAAAAGGAATGTTCTTATTATCAGCGTAAGTCATCTGCTTCTTTATTTTTGCATCATCAGGATATAGCTCGCTGCTTATGCCGGCTTTCCTAATCTTTGATATGATGGGTAATATTGCTGTAGCTTCCTCATCGCCAAAGTTTATGAAGAGTAGTTTCGTTGATCCTGACAACGTTTCAGGGAAACCATCTAGTTGTGTAAGCACGTCATATATTCTATCCGCACCAAAAGATATTCCCACACCCGACACATCGTTCAGTCCGAAAATACCTGTCAAGTTATCATATCTGCCACCGCCTGTAATGCTGCCAATCTCCACATCAAGAGCTTTCACTTCAATTATTACTCCTGTGTAGTAATTCAGTCCGCGAGCAAGAGTCAAATCAAGAGTAATGTCATTTTTTAGTGATAATGCTTTAGTCTTATTGAATATATATTCAAGTTCTCCAACACCTCTTAATCCCTCTTCTGATGTTGAAAGTATGCCCTTTAGTTGCTCTAACTTTTCTCTGTTTGTCCCCGAAAGCTTAAGAATAGGCTGAAGTTTGCTTATAGCATCTTCAGAAATTCCCTTTTCTTCAAGCTCCTTATTAACCAATTCTATGCCTATCTTGTCGAGCTTGTCGATAGCCACGGTAATATCAGTTATTTTATCAGATACACCTATTGTTTCAGCAATTCCAAAAAGAACTTTTCTGTTGTTCAGCTTTATCGATACGTTGATATTAAGATTTGTGAATACATCATCAATAATCTGTATCAACTCAATCTCATTGAGCAGAGAGTCCGACCCAATGATGTCGGCATCGCATTGGAAAAACTCTCTATAACGTCCTTTTTGGGGTCTGTCGGCCCTCCACACTGGTTGTATCTGGTATCTCTTGAATGGAAACTTTATTTCGTTGCGGTGTTGTACGACATATCTGGCAAAGGGAACAGTCAAGTCATATCTAAGTCCCTTCTCTGAAATCTTGTTGGCCACTGCAACATAATCCCCTTCATTGATCTCTTCCTGACTCACTCCTTTTAGAAAATCACCCGAATTAAGGACCTTAAAAAGCAACTTGTCGCCTTCCTCTCCATATTTTCCCATCAGTGTAGACAAGTTCTCCATTGCAGGAGTCTCTATCTGGCTGAATCCATGTAGTTTATATACCTTTGATATTGTCTCAAAAATATAGTTGCGCTTGGCAGTCTCTTCAGGAGAAAAATCTCGAGTGCCTTTAGGAATTGATGGTTTATACATTTTGCATTATTTTTTTCTACTGCAAATATACTGCTTTACCGGCAAAAATTAAAATGGCTATCTGCCACCAAACTTGAACTCAACAGGTATTGGTGCAGGAACTTTTAGCAATGTTCTGCCAACTGTAAGCCTGGGCCAAATCTTCACACCCACTGTCGTTTCATTCTTGGTAATTCCCAAAAATGAACTCATCTCTCCCACAACTCTATCTTGAGAATATCTGTTCATCAGCAGTTTCAGATCCACGCTTACAGGTATTGAAATAGTCTTTGTTTCTCCCGGCTCAATTCTTATCGGGCTGTCAAGTCTTCCTTCAACCAACTCCATATCGTTTAACGCAATAGCATAGTCCAACGCGTCAAGATATGCAACTTTCTGATTAGGATTCTTGACATCCATGTTCAGATTCATGTTGAAGGGAATTGTTTGCTTTGTGCCACTTCCTGCCAACACGGTGGATATTGCGGCAAGATTTGAAAGAGAAATATTTTCGCTGTTTCCCAAGTTTATGCCTGCCAACTGAATATTGCTGAGAGAGTGATACTTATATTCACTTTGAGAAAGGTTGTAAGCGCCACTTACACTGTTAAATACATCACATCTTGTTAATGTGGTCAATACAATAAGCAGAACTGTGATATTTCTAATAGTATTCATATTCATAATTATTTTATGGTAACCATTGTTGCACCATATCCATACTCTTTAAATGATGCATCCTGATAATAGCATCTCGGGTATTTCTCTTTAAGTTCTTTGATAATAGCACTCTTCAGCACACCCTCTCCTTTGCCATGGATAAAAACAATCTTTCTGTTCTTAAACTTAATGTTTTCAGACATCACCTCGTTGAATTTATCCAATTGATACTTAAGCATATCGGTGTTGTTCATACCTGCAGTTGAGTCTATCAGCTCATTTATGTGCAAATCGACCTCAATCAGTCTCGACTTCTTACTTCTATCGATCTTATGTTTATCGTTGCGACCTTTTGTTGGTGTATATTTGGCTATTAGCTCATCTGTCATTTCAATAGATGTCAGCCTCTCTTGATATGACTTATCATTCTTTGTGATGTAGTATGTGATTGCATTTTCCTCAAAGTAGTCGTTTTCTCTGAAACTGTGTAATTTCTTGAACTCACTCGTATCAATATTTATTTTGACCGAGCAAGGATGCTTCAACGAAAATTCTTTGTTACGTTTGAATGCTACATACTGAATACATACATTTTCATTCTCTTCAAGGTATTCTCTGTTGAATTGGTCAATGAGGATTTGAGTATTTGGTTCCAATATACCGTTATATAGACTCTTCCAGGAATCCTTTCCCCCACTCATGTAGCTCAAAAACAGGTAGTAATTGCTGTCATTAATAAAATAAGCTTTGAACTCTGTGGTGCTGATGTTATTAATATCTACAGGTAAAAACAGCAAACAAGCAGTTATTTTTTCACCTTCCGGCGTTTCTATAATCTCTTCCTCATACAGAACCTCTTCAGCTGGTGTTGTAACATCAACATTCTCCACATCAGAACTCTGAATCATTATATTGTCTTTGGCAGCTTCTACCACCACTAACTCTGTGATTAGTATAGGAATATCAAAACCATGCTCTTCTTCCTCAACAATTGCCACACTCTTGCTTTGAAACCCTTTTACCACACCACCTCCTTTTGTGTTCAAAAATCTAACCCTGTCTCCTATTGATAATTTTTGCATAATACTTTTCAGTTTATCAGTTTAACTTAACAAAAGCTGTTTGTACTATTTTACAAAGTTGAGTAATTTTGCGCAATATAATTATTAAAAAATGAAAAAAGAAGACATACAAGCTCTTAAGATATCGAACTACAACTATAATCTGCCACACGACAGAATTGCTAAATACCCTATCAAGGAGAGAGATAAATCGAGGTTGTTGCTGTTCAAAGACTCACATATTGATGAAGCTGTTTTCAAAGATTTGCCCAACCATATTCCTGCAGGCAGCTTGATGATTTTCAACAATACCAGGGTTATCCACGGACGATTGGTATTCAAGAAAAAGAGTGGAGCAAGGATAGAAATATTTTGTCTTAATCCTTATCTACCGGCCGACTATGAGTCAAATCTGTCCAGCACTAACGGATGCGAATGGAGTTGTCTGATAGGTAATGCTCGTAGATGGAAAGATGGTGAGTTGAGCATGGATGTCAATATTGGTGAAGATGTGGTAAAGTTAAAGGCAACCAAGATAAAAACAGAAGGTAGTTACTCCGTAATAAGGTTTGACTGGGACCGTATCATATATACGTTTTCGCAAATAATAGAGGGGGCAGGTAGGGTGCCTATACCTCCCTATCTGGAGAGGGAGTCAGAGGAATGCGATGTGGAAGGATATCAAACAACTTATTCATCGGTGGATGGGTCGGTTGCCGCACCAACTGCAGGGTTGCATTTTACTAAAGAGGTGCTTGATGAGTTGGCAGCCAAGGGCGTTGAGATGGCAGAGGTTACACTGCATGTTGGCGCCGGTACGTTCAGACCGGTAAAGTCTGATACGATTGGCGGACATGATATGCATAGAGAGTTCATTTCGGTTACAAAAGATACGATAAAGAAGATTGCCGAGGCAAAAGGGAAGATTATTGTTGTTGGTACGACATCTATGCGTACTATGGAAAGTTTGTATTATGCCGGTAAAAAGGTGGCTGATAAGAGTTCGGTTAAAGATGGTAAGGTGATGATAGGGCAATGGGAGCCGTATGACGAAGTTGATCCAATTTCTCCGAAACAGGCTATGATTAATATTTTGGATTATTTGGAGAGTAGGGGAGAGGACCATCTTATTGGTGAAACCGAGCTAATGATAGCTCCTGGTTATAAGTTTCATTACGCTGATGCCATTATTACCAATTTCCATCAACCTGAAAGCACTTTGCTGTTGTTGATATCTGCTTTTGTGGGAGATGTCTGGAGAGATATTTACGACTATGCTTTGAAAAATAATTTCAGGTTTCTTAGTTATGGAGATACATCTTTGCTGTGGAATAACGAAGTGTCATAATTTTTAAAAAAATGGTGTAATAGGCTGATAGTTTACGTCTTTTTTATTAATATTGTGGCGTCAAATGGTTACCACATTTTAGTGCAGTTTAAAATTGATGTGTTTTGGCAAGGAAGATTCTTCGCATATTAGCAATAATAATAGTAAGTATTGTTTTAATTAATGTTTTATTGTTTATTATCTTCAGCTTTCCTTCTGTGCAGAAGAGGGTTGCCGATTTTGCCATTGATAAACTAAAACCTAAGTTTGGCACCGAGTTGAGGCTTGATGGTGTAAGGTTTAAGCTGTTTAACACAGTGGTTCTCAATGGTCTTTATGCCGAAGATGTAAAGGGAGATACTTTGCTGTATGTAGAGACTTTGGCAGGCAGGTTGAAAACATTTGAGCTTATGAAGAATAAGCTCTATGTTGAGAAGTTGGGATTGGAGAATTTTGTTGCCAATGTTTATAGAGAAACAACGGAAGAGCCTTTTAATTTTCAGTTTATTATAGATGCTTTTGCTCCTAAAGATACAATTAAGGAGGAGAAACCGAAAAATCCTTTGATGATTATTGGTGATAATGTGATTCTTAAGAATGGGAGTTTGCGATATGAAGTTTTGTCGGCAGATAACACCCCAGGTAAGTTTAACGCTTCGCATCTGGTTGTCAAAGATTTTAATTTCAAGGGGAATGTAAGGTTTAACACCATAAATGACCTAAAAGCAAGGATAGAACTATTGAGCCTCAATGAGTTGAATTCCGGATTGTTTTTGCGTGAGATGAAGGCAAATATTGAGGGAGTAGACTCTCTGTTGAGTGCCAGAGGCTTGAATTTATCTGTTAATGACTCCAAGTTGAGTGTTTCAGAAGCACATTTCAACTTGAGTTCCAAAGAGTTTGGTGCAGTTGCCGAGAGTGACGGATTCAATACCGATGATATTGCAATATTTTACTCGCCTTTGGGAAAGTTGGATAAGAAGGTGACGTTAAAAGTGGATGCCGGAGGTGTTGAGAAGGGTATCAATGTAAATGACCTTGTACTGAACGTGGGCGAGGACACCCATTTGAAAATGGAGGGTGAGGTAGAAAACATCAGTGACTTTAATAATAGTAATCTGAATGTTGATATCAAGGAGTTGATTACCACTCAAGATGACTTGGAGACAATAATATCTGTTTGGGCAGAGGCGTTTGAGAGTCCGCAGCAGTTGAAGGCTTTGGGAGATATGAACCTAAATATGAAAGCTGTTGGCAAGTTGGGGCTTTTTAGTTATGATGGAGTTGTTGACACAGAGCACGGTTTGGTAACCCTTAGCGGAGTTGGAGGTATTCAGAATGGGATATTCTTTGAAGGCCCTGTTACAGTTGAAAATGTAGCGCTGGCAGAGATTTTGGGAGAGGGTATCGGGGTTGGTGATGCTACTATGAGCTCTAATGTCAGACTTGAAATTCCTAAAGGTGAAAATTTGCCCATGACCATTTATGCAAATGGAGAGATTGAATCGGTTATCTATAAGAATCTACCATATAAGAATATTAATTTTGATGGTACCTACAGTGAGAATAATGTTGTTGCCAAGATTGGTATGGACAACACATTGAACAGCTTTAATTTGGATGGTAATATAAGGTTTGGCAACGATATGTCTTTCAAGTTGAAGGGCGATATCGAAAGGCTCGATTTGAGGCCGCTGTTTATGATGAAAAATTGGGTGTCGCCATCATTGTCTGCAAGTTTGGATGTGGACTTAGAGGGAGCTACAATTGATGATTTGATGGGCAGTGTTGCCTTAGAAGGCACATCAATAATCGATAGTACATTTATCTACATTCCCGGTCCTATATATGTTGAGGCAAAGGAAGATAGTGAATCGGGCAAGAAGATTAGTTTAATGTCTTCATTTGTTGAAGCCACTGTTGAAGGCGATTACAGCTTTCAGACAGTTGCAAGCGACATTAAAGGTTTGTTGAAGGATTATTTGCCATCGGTTATTGAGGAGCAAGGAAAGTCAGGAAGAGAGGAATACCTTGCTGAATCAAAGGGATATGATTTACATAATGATTTCAACTTTGAGATATTGCTGAAAAATACTGAAGATTTTTCGTACACTTTTGGACTGCCGTTCTATAATATCGAAGAGGCATCAATAATTGGTAATGTTCACTTGACAGATAGTGAAAAAGTAACGTTGGATGCCTATCTGCCGAGACTGATGTTCGGTAATAATGATATCAGAGAGACCAGACTGAATGCCAAAGCAGACCAATCAGACATGGGCTTGAGTTTGAATAGCTATATTGTTCAGGATGACGGACTTATTAATGCCCATCTGAACAGTTCGGTATTAACCGATTCTTTAGTAAACAAATTAAACTTTGATGTGAGTAAAAGTAATATATCATCGGATGGCGAGCTCTTGGTTAATGTTGGATTAAGCAGAGATTTTCGTGATTCTTTGAAAACAAATATTCATATTCTGCCTACCACTATCAAATTTAATAACAACAATATTCAGCTTAATAAGTCGTTGGTTGCATTTGGCGATGAGCAAATTGTTGTAAGCAACTTTGGTGTAAAAGAAGACGAGATGCTGCTTTTGGGCATTGAGGGAATTGCTTCAAAAAAAGAGTCGGACAGCGTTAAAGTCTATTTTAACAACACGGAGTTGGCAAATATATTGGCATTCTTCAATGTGTTAAATATATCAGGATCGATAAATGGCAGTGTGAATGTCAGCCAGGCACTCGATGTTCCAATGATTTTGACCGATGGTTTGAGAGTAGAAAACGTTGCAGTCAATAATGATACAGTTGGAACACTAATTGTTGAGGGCGATTTGGATAGAGCCAATTTAGGAATAAATATAAACAGTTATCTTGACAGTGAAGGCTTTCAAAGTTTTAGTGTGAAGGGTTTTGTGCCTATGGGTAGTGAGAGTGGTAAGGCTATGGACGTGGAGGTTATGACGCGCAATTTTGAGCTTAAAACAATACAGCCATTCACCACCTCCATATTTAGCAACCTATCGGGGCATTTGAACTCAAATGTCAATATATCAGGAAGTTTGTCTGAACCTATTACTGAAGGTTGGTTGGGAATAAATGACGGAGAGATGAAAATAGCATATTCGAATGTAACTTACTATATCTCCGATACCATAAGAATAAGCCGAGACAATGTGGGATTGAAGGATTTGGTAATCAGAGACCAAAATAATAACACAGCTACATTAAACTTGTCGTTGCATCATTCCAATTTTGGCAGGTTGATATATAACTTGCAACTGAAGTTGGATGATTTTATGTTGCTCAACAACTCAAATAGAACAGACTTGATGGCTTACGGCAATTTGAAGCTTACAGGCAATCTAAATATTACAGGTTCGCCTGCCGGAATATACGGAGACGGAAATTTGACGACCGCAAGTCCTTCGTCGGTGACAGTTGTACTGCCTCAGACGGCCAACGCGACAGAGTATAACGGTGTTGTTTATATCAACACTCCTCAGTCGGATTCTTTGGCATTCTTGAGAAGATCTGACGACCTCGCACTGCAGTTGCAGGATAGAACACCTAAGAGCGCAATGCCGATTGTCATAAACACAACGGTGGATTTGAACGATATGTTTAAGGCTAAGTTGCTGATGGACCCATCGACCGGTAATGCTATAGAGGCAAGTGGAGATGGAGAGATAAGCATTAATTATAACTCTAAATCTACTCAGCAAATAAGTCTTTATGGAGACTATATAATTGAAGATGGTAAGTTCCACTATAACCTGCAAAATCTTAGGACCATTGATTTTAGCATAAGGGAAGGAAGTAAGGTTGTTATGGAAGGCTCGCCAATGAACACTCAATTTAACATAACTGCATACTTGCCGGTAAGAGCCGATCTTGCAGTTTTGAGTCCGACATTTAGTGCAGAGCTTGCAAACACCAGAGTGCCTGTTAATGCACTATTGCAAATACGAGGCAATCTGGAGCAGATGGAGTTGGAATATGATATAGAGTTGCCGGAGAGTTCAAATGATGTTCAGCAGAGAGTTAACAGTTTCATAAGAGATGAAGAGGCAAAGATATTGCAGTTCGCCTATCTTGCCACAACCGGCAGTTTTATTCCGGCTGAAGGGTCTCCGGATTTTGCTTTTGGAGCCAATTCGTTCACGAGAGTCGCCACAAGCTACTTGTCGCGCGGACTGGATGCTCTTTTTGCGGCGGCATTAAATGATAACTGGTCGGTAAGTACGAACTTGGAGTCGGTTGATGGAACGTTTGAAAACGTTAGGATGGGGGTGGATGTGTCTACGAGGCTTTTGGATAACAGGCTTAGGATGAATACAAACTTGAGCTATGGCGACAACAGTATGCTTGCATCTTCGATGGCCAACAATCAGGCATTCATGGGAGAGTTTGAGCTTGAGTATGATATTAACAATTGGTTGATGTTAAGAGCATTCAGCAGGGCAAATGAGAAGTTTTATAGTAGGTCGCTTACTACGCAAGGTATAGGGATTGTGGTCACTAAAGAGGCTAAGAAGTTTAAAGATTTATTCAGATTTCAATTTATTAAGCCCAAAGAAGAGGAGGAAGAGGAATGATTGGAAGAGTCACATCATACATAAGCATAGTAGCTATATTAATATTTTTGGTTTCGTGTGATGCTACCAAAAAGGTTCCGGAAGGCAGCTACTTGTTGAATAATGTTAAAGTAGACTCTGATATTAAAGGCATAAAGTCTTCGCAGTTGGAGCCGTTTTTGAGGCAAAAGCCAAACTCTACGTTGCCTATTTTAGGCAAGTGGAGATTGCACATGTATAATGTACCCGACAACGACTCGACGTGGCTTAACAGGGCATTCTTGAAATATGGAGAGCCACCGGTATTATATAATGATCAGCTTACCTCCATATCGGCCGAACAGATAAGGTTACACCTCAACAACAAGGGATATCTCAATGCAGAGGTAGACACGAGTGTTGTTAAGAAAGATAAGAAAGCAAACGTGAGGTATGATGTTGTAGGTAATGAACCGCACAGAATAAGGAATTATAGAGATACGATAAACTCAGTGGATACAACAATATATAATCTTCTTAAAGACACAAGATATCTGGATATTGTGCAAGAAGGAGATCTTTTTGATTTAGAGGTATTGGAGTCGGGCAGGCAAAATATTGCAAGTTATCTGCGTAACAGAGGGTATTATAATTTTCCGAAGGATGATTTATATTTTCTTGCTGATACTACTGTTGGCTATCATCAGGTTGATGTCACATTGTCATTGAAGGAAGAGGATCAAACAGATGGATACAATAGGTATCATATCGGTAATGTCACGGTTATAAATGGGGTTGGGGCTGATATTCTAAACGACTCATTGAGATGGAATGAACTTGATACCATTGAGTACAGAGGTATTAACATTGTATCGGAAAATAACAAATTCTTGTCGAAAAGAGCGGTTTACTACAACAATTTTGTCAGACCGGGAAGGATGTATTCAGACAGGATTGTTGAAAGGACCTATTCTTCTATGAACAACATGGGACCAATAAATCAAACATATATAAACCTCACCCCTGTTGTTAGGAATGATTCAAATTTAATTGATGCTAAAATAACATTATCTCCCGGTAATACTCACTATATGCAGTTTGGTGTCGATGGCACAAACTCAGCGGGCGACTTGGGTATCGCCAGTAATATCACTTATGAACACAGAAATCTGTTTAAAGGGGGAGAAACGTTCAGAGTGAGGTTGAATGCTGCATACGAATTTATAAACTCAGATAGTTTGGACTTGGTTGATAAGAGCTACTATGAATATGGAGCAGAAGCGTTTTTATCTATTCCTCAACTCTTATTGCCGTGGGTGCTGGAGAGGTTGAAAGACCAGCCATCTGCATCGACTGAATTTTCTGTAGGTATAAACTTTCAAAAGAGACCGGAGTATCTGAGACAGTTTTTCAATCTTGCTACCAGATTCCAATGGTCGGCAGTCGATTGGCGTCTATTGAATGTTTTGGAGCCTATAGGAATAACATACGTTAGGATGCCTTGGACATCAGACAGGTTTAAGGAATTATATCTAAGCGATAATGTCAATCCTATATTGAGGTACAGTTATGACGAACAGCTGATTGTACGTTCTGCCTATAATTTAACATATACCAATTATAGCAGAATAAGCAGAGGATCTATGCCTAAGGTGCCTTTTAGGATACGTTCGGGTATTGAAATAGCCGGCTGGTTGCCAAGATTAGCCACCGGATTAGGTGCTGGGAAGGTTAATGCCGACGGCAAACATGCTTTTTATAAAATACCTTACTCTGAATATGTTAAGGGCGATTTTGACATAGCGCCGATGTTTGTGATTGATGAAAACAATACCATAGCAACACATTTTGGTTTGGGTGTTGCCTATCCTTATGGTAACTCTGAGATTCTACCCTTTGAGAAACGATACTTCGGCGGAGGTGCCAATAGTGTGAGAGGCTGGAGTACGCGAACTTTGGGACCGGGTACATATAGCAGAGATTCCACAGGGTACGACTTTGGACGCAGAGTGGGAGAGGTGAAGTTGGACTTGAATGTGGAATATAGGCGCAAGATGTCTAAACTGATTGAGTTGGCTGCGTTCTTGGATGCAGGAAACATCTGGACAATAAAAGATTATGCAGAACAGCCGGGAGGGCTGTTCGAGTTCAATAAATTCTATAAAGAGTTGGCTTTCTCGTACGGCTTGGGCTTCAGACTCGACCTGAACTTTCTGTTGATAAGGTTGGATGCAGGTATGAAAGCACATAACCCAGGGCTTCCGGAAGGTGAGAGATGGACGATATTCAAGCCCGACATCAAACGAGATTTGGCATTGCACTTTGCTATAGGTTATCCGTTTTAGGAGATATCTTTCTAATATAAGTGTATGTATATTTACAGACTTACAATACTGATAAACTTCAATAAATTGTAGACTATTGGTAGGGGAGCTTATTGTTATTGTTTACCAGCAGATGGTTTAGTTAGTGTGATAATTAGTGTGAAAGCATTTTTAATAAAAAAATAATCGACTGAAAATAAGCCGATTATTAATAATCATTGTTGTCTTACTAGGATTCGAACCTAGACAAACAGGACCAGAATCTGTTGTGCTACCATTACACCATAAGACAATTTGGTTGTTCAATGCGCGAAGTTAACTAAAAAATATGTGATGAAGAAAAAATAGTAGAATTATTTTGTTATTTGCTCATTTTAATGAATTAAACTAAACAATTATCCTAAGATTAAAGTATTAAAATTAAACGTATATCGAATTAATATCTTCTGTCACGCATTGAGTTTGTTGTGCTACTTTGTCTATTCGTAGTGGTGTATTTTCTATTTCGATTATTCTTGCGTTGTGTTTTGTTGTTGATGTTATCATTATACACAGCACCTTCATTTGGTTTGCTAGAGTACATCTTTTCAAACATATTTATCTCTTCTTCTATTTTTTCTTGTTCTTTCTTAATTTCCTCCGGTGAAGCGTTTTGAGTAATGGGGATATTTGCAGGATTCCCGACTTTGTATATTTCCCCTTCATATCTTCTCATTTTAAAAAAATCATCAATAGAGCCCCGTAGTGAATTGTTCTTAGAAGACATCATTATTGGCATGAATTGGATAAATTTTTCTATCTGATGATATGGCACCCAGAATAATGGATATCTCAAAGTTACTCCATAATCGTCAGTTTGTTCTAATATTGGGCAAATAGCTATTGGTTGTACACTAAAGCTTGATGTTGGGGTATCAACAAAATAAATCTCCTTTAGGTAATATCCGGTTATTTCATCAGAGGGGATATCAGATGCATTAATTTCCAAACTCTCGTTCTGAGTGGTATTGTAGATGTCAAACTTCTCGATGAAATCAGCAAAACAAATCTCGTATTCAGCCGTAAATACTTCTCTTCCGTCTATATACTCATAGGCTTGTATCTCTCCATTTTGTAGCATCCTGAAGATTACTGTAAATAGGTTCATTTTATTATCAGTAGGTGTCACCGGATAGTATAGGGGAGCATTAGCAGGCTTAGTTAAATCAATATGTCTATAAATGACTCTAGACCAAACAGAGTTCTCAACGATGGAATTTATTTGATAGTCACTTTCGTTGTTAATGATTCGTTTATTTGAATATGCATAGCTATTTTTGTCCTTTTTTAGTCTTTCCCTCAAAGGGTTCTGAGAAAAAGATATTCCTGCATAAATTGACAATATTATAATAAACATAGTAAATCGTTTCATAATGAATATAGTTTTAAGTATATAAGCAATACTTTATCTGATTCTTACTTCCATTACAGCTATCTCACGCTCAATGTTGTCAGGTCCTACAGCCCTTATTCCTGATACGTAGAAATAGCTGCCTCTCGGTAATCTTCTTATCTGTTCTTTTTGTCTTTCCGAAAATCTATTGCCATCCGAAACTTCAGGTATGGCGTTTCCCATTGAGTCGAAGAAAATAGTTTTGAAATTTTTTACGGCAAAAGGGATATTCAAAATTCCATCGTCTATTGAAGCGCCGACGCCTGATGAGTTTAAAATGGTAGATTTAGATATCTGACCACCTTTGAACATAACTGATTTTCCATTAGCATCTGTATATGAAATGTATGGAGTAGGGTCAGGCAATTTTCGCACCTTAAATTCGTTGCCGGACATATGCATGACCTTCCCGTTACCTGAACGAGCTGATACTGTTATTACAGTACTCTGGTCAATATTGATAGGTTTTGCGATCCATTTATTCCCTTTTTTATACAGCGTACCATTGGTCATAGATGCTGAGATATCATTGGGAGCAATTCCCGGAACAGAAATACTTATTTCATTCTCTATTCCGGCATATAGTACATTCATTAGGGTAGGGGCTATTGTGGCAATAGGCTCTACTACGGTATAGCTGGTCCCAAAACTCCTCCTTACGTTTGAACCATCATTGCTTATCAACTCCACATAACCATTAAGAGGATGAGTGCCGACACTATTTGTTGGGATTTCAAATTTCCCATCACTGTCAATTGATTTTACCTCATTATTCAAGAAGATGCTATATGTTTTAGTAGTATCTACGGCAGATATCACCAATCTTGCCGTTGATGAAGACCCTCGTATAACAATTTCTGACTCAGGAATAACGTAAGCATCCAGTTCATTCACTATAAAGTTGCTGAAATTAATATTCTCAACGATACCTTTAAGGGCTTCTCCTTCTGCTACCAGTATGTCGTTTTGAATTTTCGTTAGTATAGTCGTAACTGCCGCCAAAGGCACATTCTCGAACATTACTGATTCCCAACTTTTGTTGTCATAATCGTCGGTATTAAGACTAAGGCTTACTTTACTTCCCTTATTCATGTTTTGTGTCATACCGAGAACCATATTCCTGTAGTTGTTTATAGAGTTCCTAAGCTTTTCTCCCTCTCCGCTTATTGGTGAAAGCATTATCTTATTAGCAACATCAGTATTGTCCTTATTCTTTATGTTGTTAACATCTGCATTTTTCCCATCTGCTTCCCTAACTAATTTATACTTCAAGTCGTCGATGTAAGTTAAGATTGAGTCTGTGCTATTTTTCAACTGTGATGACTTGTCATGCCACTCTTTAATCTTCTCAGGATTTCTTGAATAAAAATCATTTATATCATTAACTATTATGTCGTTATTGTAAGATATGTTTTTTGATGAATCCTTCAAACTATTTTCCACAATACCAAAACCATCCAGTACTTCCGTTGATACGTTGAGCGCTAGCATAGCGATGAAAACCAGATACATAAGGTTTATCATCTTTTGTCTTGGTGAATTAGGACTATTTACAGCCATCTTATTTCAAATGATGATTTATTTGTTTGAAATTGCATCTATCATGCGAGCATAAATCTCGTTTAGTTCCTTCAGTTGTTGAGCAAGCCTTTCAGTCTCGACCTTTATGCTGTTGCTTTCGTGAATATTATCACCAAAAACTCTCTCTAAGTTCGAAAGACTTTTGTTTACATGTTCTAAGCTGTTAATCTGGCTGCTAACATTCTTTATTTGCATTTCGTATAATGTATTCAATCCGGAAAGAGTCCTATTAAGTGACTCCATCTGCTTATTATATTCATCATTTTGTGTCTCAATATTCGGATTTTTCTGACTTATGCTGTTATCTTCAATCTTGTATTCTTCTGGCTTGTTATCAGATATATTTTTGCTCTCCATTTGTTCGTATAGTGAGTCAGATATTATGTTTTTATGCTGTTTATCACCATCAGATGTTAATGAGGGGAATACCCTTTCCCAGTTGTATTCTTTCAAAGGAGTATCGAAAGCTGAAATTGTAAAAACTATTACCTCAGTTATCATACCAATAAACAAAAGCTCATTTCCAAAAGGTAGATGTAAGATTTTAAACATTGCCCCTAAAATAACAATCGCGGCACCGATGCTGTATACAAAGTTGAGGAGTCTCTTACCCTTTGATGTTTGCAGAAACTTCTCAAGCTTATTATTTCTATTCGTATAATTTGCCATATATGTTTTACTTTATGTTGTAGATATATCCCTAATTGTTTGGTATTTGTGTTCTAACACACCTGAACCCAATGTAAGACCTGCCTCTGTTTTGATACTCCATATCCCTCATATCAGAGCGTATAAATGTAGCATTGTCTTTCCAAGAACCACCTTTAATAACTTTTCTCTTTATGAAGTATGGATCATCAACACCTGCATTCACCTTAAATTCAGGATTAATATTTCCCATCATCTGATTTCCCGATTCATTATATGTTGTAGATGTCCATTCTGCAACATTACCAGCCATGTCGTATAAGCCTATATTGTTCGGCTCGAATGACCTAACCTTGGATGTAATCAGATAATTGTCAGAAGCATAACCTCCATCGCCAGGGCTAAAGTTAGCTTGAAAACAGCCACTTTCAGTTTGTGTTCCATCATTTTCCCAAGGATATTTATTTTGTGAATTTCCACTTCTTGCAGCAAGTTCCCATTCAGCTTCAGTGGGCAACCTATATCTCTCTATTCTTGCACCATTGCTGTTTATTCCCTTCTTCAGAAACATCGTTCTCCATTCGCAGAAGGCAGTCGCTTGTTCCCACGATACTCCAACAACAGGGTGGTGGGCATATGCCGGTAGAGAGAAATAATTCTTCATGTAAATCTCATTGTTACTATTGGGAAAGTCATTAATCCAACATGTTGTATCGGGATATATGTTTACAATATAAGTGTTCACAAAATCGTAGTGACTGCTCAAAGGTCTTGTAATTCTTTCATTAACAATCCTACCATCGGGAGTAATGTAAGCAGTGTCTTTGCTGATCATAACAACACTATTAGGATCAACCTCCAGATCAGTATTAAATATTCTTTCCGAAGGGTTAAACCTATATTTCCTTTTTGCTGCTTCTGCAGCATCATACCACTCATATCTAAAATTCATCTGTTTAGCGTCAAGCATCTTTTCACCTGTTATTGGATGAGTAATGTAAACACTGTTTATAGTTGCCTCTTCTTCCTCTGTATTACGTGTCCATGGAATAGGAATTGACCAGTCAAGATGGGGTTTCACAGGATCACCATACTCATCTTCGGTAATTTTATAAAAGTCATCCCCTGCGTATGCAGGATCAGCCATGCGCTCTCTTATTATCGAATCTCTAACCCAGTAGACAAACTGCTTATATTGTGAATTGGTTATCTCTGTTTCGTCCATCCAGAAACTCTCGACAGATACGTCTCTTGTAGGAACATTTATACCCCACAGCGAGTCAATATCTCCGGCGCCCATCGTGTATGAACCACGAGATACTAATACCATGTTATATGGCGTAGGTTCGTTCCAAACTCTGCCTGCAGGAACACCTGTAAGTTCTCCGCCAACACCGCTTCTAATGCGACTACCTCCGCATGATAATAGAATAGTACTGAATATAACTAAGAAGAAATATTTTTTCATTCTAAAAACAGATTATAGCAATCTAATACTTTTATGACGTTTATATTTAGTCATAGAATTCTCCTTTGATAAATCATATCTAAAGAATATCTCATGACTGCCTCCGTTATTGATGCTAGTACCTTTTTGGCCGTTTGAAAAAGCATAGCCGATGTCAAATTCTTTCATAGAGATTCCCGCAAACAAGTTAAATCCTTGATTAGTAATCCATGATACACCTCCGGAGAATTTATCATTTGCAACAACCCTGATTGTCAAATTAAGAGAACTCTCCAACTTGTTGTACTGACCAAACAACATTGGCTGTACTATTAACGAATTAGATGCTTTAATATTGTATGAAGATAGAAAATTAAAGGTTATAGGTATTGATGACGCCGTTGAATCATTCACATTAATCAGATCACTCATACCATCGGCACTATTTATCACGTAATATTCAGGTTGATTTATATGCAATATTGCAACACCAATATTGAATCTGTCATTTATGAATGAAATGCCTGTTCCTACATCAAATATCTGTTTCTTAGAAGTTGTTGTCACAACAATCCTGTCTTTCCCCAGGTTTGTAGAGTCCTTAATCAATTCCAATGAGTTTGAGTCAAAATTAATATCATGAATGCCGGCTCTCATGCCAATGTTAAAAGCTGAGCTCCCAAATCTGTATCTATACGAATACTGTAAGTTTATAGAGTTATTCCTGAGAGAACCAATTTTATCAGTCGATAAAACTATTCCTGCTCCGTGACCATAACCAAGCAAACTAATAGGAGAATTAATAGTAATAACCGTTTGTGTCGGAGAACTTTCCAATGCGGCATAATTGTATCTATACGCGAAATTACATAGCAAATTGTCGGTATAACCAACGTAAGATGGATTATAATAATCCTTGAACTCCCAATATTGACTAAATTGAGTATCCCATTGCGCGCTAAGTTCGGTTATAGTACTAATAATTAATAGTGCTATTATATAAAATCGCCTTTTTTCCATTAAACTAATAACAGAAAAAAGGCGAAAAAATTGTGTTTGTTAATAACTTTATTATTTCAGACTCTTAGATTTTACCTTCATGAATCTTAGCATGCCTAACATCCATTTTGGTAGAGGAGCTTCAGGGTTACGTTTTTTCAAATCTAAGTAGAGATTCAACTTCTTCATCAGTGGAATCTTGTGCGCTTCAACAAGCTCAATCAAAGTGCCATCGTTATCCTCAATATAAGCAAATTGACCGGCTGCATCACCCATGTCAAAAGACTCTCCCTGTTTAAAGTTAGCAGAACTATCAACAGTAAATGGATAGCCCATCTCCTCACATTTTTTTCTTAAAGCGTCAGTATTCTTTACATCAAAGCAAATCTGAATAAATCCCGGATCACCCCAATATCTTCCTTCGTAAATCTTGCGAGGTGATCTGTCCATAGGTTGTATAAGTTCGATGTATGATTGACCGAATAACTCGCTGAAACTGCCCTTTCTTTTTTTGCTATGAGTCAACAACACTCTTCTGAATTTTCCCCCTCCTGATGGCAAATCTTTTATATCATCAAAGTTGCCGGTCTCGTCAGATAGAACTACATCATATCCCAAGATGTCCTTATATATCGGAATATTTTTATCTATATCTCTTGTTCCAATAATAGCGCCAACAACACCACCTGTCAGTTTTGATTCGTCACGGTATATATATTCATCATGAACTATTTGAAACATGTTTCCAAAAGGATCTTTGACATAAAATGTTTTATACCCATCAATTCCTTTGCTTAGCCCACCAACAATTTTCACATCTTTCTTCTCTGAAAACTGTTTGAATGTCTCTTCAACGTTCCTACTCTTAATCTTTGCGGCAAAAATGCCCAAATCTCCTACTTGTATCTCAAAATCAACAGGCTGAGGCTTACGCTCTGAATATTGCCAAATCTCAAAGCCTCCACCACCTTGAAGGTTAAGAGCAATCGCCGCTCTTCTTCTATGTGGTTTACCTCCTGTGTATGGTAACATATATTCTGCAGATTTATCATCTTCCAGCACGCGAATATCCATATTGAAAACATCAATATAGTACTTCCATGCCTCTACGAAGTTTTCAACTCCTATTCCAATCTGCTGTATTCCGGAAATTATATAATCTTCTTTCATGTCAAATATATATTATTCAAAACGTTAAGTTGAGCTTATCTTTCTCGAAATATTTCTTGCTAATGATGGGAAGAATCTTTTTATGTACACCATAATCAACTCTTTTCCTCCAACCAAAACCTCAGGTTTCCTCTTGTTTATGGCCTTCACTATTTTTCTTGCTGCCTTCTCTGATGATATTCCCGAATCTTGACCGGCATCCATGACTCCATGTTTGTTGCCATCAGCCTCCAGTGCATTAAAGGAGATATTTGTTTTAACTCTTCCCGGACATACCATTACTACGCGTATATTATCATCATAGTACTCCGCATGAACTGTTTCGAAAAAGCCATATAAAGCAAATTTCGACGATGAATACATTGATCTCAATGGAAATCCAAACTTGCCGGAAATACTGCTTGTAACTGCTATAGTACCACCTCCATTATTCACCATGTTTGGTATGACCCGTTTTGCAATCTTTATTGGTGCAAAGAAGTTCACTCTCATTATCTTGTCGTCAACCTCATCCGATGTATCTACGGCTTTAGACCTTTGGCTGATGCCTGCATTCAAGAATAATACATCTATTTTTCCAAATGATTTCAGCGCTTCATCAACAAGGTCGTCAAATTCCTCAGTATTTGATAGGTCGAACGGCAAAACTACGCAATTTGAACCCATCTCGACACATCTGTTTTTAACCTCTTCCAGTTTGGCTACATTTGTAGCCGTAAGTATCAGATTTGCCTTCTCCTCTGCAAACAAGTATGCGCAAGCCTCACCAATACCTGATGATGCTCCTGTAATCCATATAGTTCTGTTACTGTGCATAACATCCTAATCATTCAATACATCACTCCAAAGCCGGGCTCGAAAATCATCAATTAAATGTGGTTCACACTCCTCAACTTTCCTTACAAGTTGTGAGGTGTATATCATCCGCTCCAAGAATAGCGGTGCTCTGTTGGCACTTTCCCCTATGTTAATTAATACAGTCTCTCCATCTTTAATTAAATTCTTCTCCATTGCTTTGAAGAATCCTGCCAAACAAACTGCAGAAGCCGGACCGGGTATAACCTTTTGTTCGTATGATACAAGTTTGCCGACTGCAAGTAACTTGTCTTCTCGTACCCTAATAAAAGTGCCATCAGATTTTTTTACAATCTTCGCAAGGATAGGATAGGAACTTGGATCACCTGTAGCAAGTGTAGGAACATCAGTCTGAGGGTTTTCAATTATAGGATAGTCCTTCTCAAATCCTTCTTTGAATCCATCCTTTTCTGCCTTCTCCCATGCTCTGACCATAGGGTCGCATTTATCCGTTTGAACTAATACAAAACGAGGATTTTTAATCTCCGGATATACACCATGTATCTCTCTTATGCCTTTGTCAACGGCTATCGGGCCGGTTCCCCCACTAACAGCCTGAATATAAACATCAGGGAACTTTTCCATCTTTTGAAGCCATTCAAACACCATTGTTTTCTTTGCTTCAACTCTTATGGGGTCAATATTGCCAGTAGAAATCAGAATATTGTGTATTCTGGCATATTCATTTGCAATAGCCTTAGCTTTTGCATAATCTCCCATAACTCTAAAGACCTGTTGCCCATATGAGCTGATGGTAGCTTCCGACGTTTTTATTGCATCTTGAGGCATAAAGACAGAGCAGTTTACTCCTGCCTTCGATAAGTATTTAGCATAAGCAGTAGCCGTGTTTCCGGTAGAAGCAACGCAATATTGGTCGATACCTATCTCTTTAAACAAGCTTGCAGCCAATGAAGCAGCTGTATCTTTAAAAGTCCCGGTACCTCCGTTCAAGTCGTTTCTGTACACATTGACACTTATGTCAAGTCCATACTCATTCTTCGCAAACTCTTCGAGGAACGACCATCTCTCCACAGGTATGGCACCCTCGCCAAAGGAAACTATATGTCTTCTGCGCAATAAGGGCAGATAGGGGAAATATTTCCAAAAGCTGTTGGCATCACGTTTTGCTAATCTATGCAACCTTTGATACCTTCTGTTATACCAAACTTCCGAGTGTTTACTCCCACAGTTGGGGCATTGCTGCTTCTGCTTAAACCATTCCCAAAAGTTTGGCGTTTCGTGACCACAGTCAGTACATTTAAGTTTATACTTGTATTGAACCTTAACTCTAAGCATATCTATTTGGCTTAAATCTGAGACATTGATTTCATTTCGTCAGATTTATACATGCCGGCCTCCAAATTGACCTTTATATCCTTAAATACTTCTATCGTTTGTTTTACATCTTCCGAGGTGTGTGATGCTGTTGGAATCAATCGTAGCATCAGTACATCTTTAGGTACAACCGGATATGCAACTATAGAACAGAATACCCCATGATTTTCTCTCAAATCCACAACAACGTTGGTGCCTTCCGCTACTCCGCCTTTCAAAAATACAGGAGTCACAGGAGACTGTGTATTGCCAATATCAAAACCTTCAGCTACAAGACCTGATTGCAACTCTTTAGCGACTTTCCAAAGTTTCTCTCTATGTTCGGGCTGTGTCTGCAACATCTCCAACCTTTTTATGGCACCAATTACCATTGGCATAGGCAATGATTTGGCAAATATCTGAGAACGCATATTGTATTTCAATGAGTCGATTATAGGTTTATCCGACGCAACGAATGCACCAATTCCTGCCATAGCCTTTGCAAAGGTGGCAAAATATATGTCAACCTCATTCATTAAGTCAAAGTGTTCACTGGTACCGGCGCCTGACTTGCCCATTGTTCCGAAGCCGTGAGCATCGTCAATCATAAGACGAAAGTCAAATTTTTCTCTAAGTTTCACAATACCTGGAAGGTTACCCAAGTCCCCCGACATGCCAAAAACGCCTTCAGTAATAACAAGAATACCTCCGTTTGTTTCGCTAGCCTTTTTTGTTGCAAAGCCAAGCATCTTCTCGCAACGTTCCATGTCGTTATGGGGATAAACATAGCTTTTTCCTCCTTTTGCTTTGTGTAAAAAGATGCCATCCATTATACATGCGTGAGCTTCAGAATCATACACAATGACGTCGTTTCTTGACACAAGACAGTCGATGATAGAAACCATACCCTGATACCCGAAGTTAAGAAGGTAGGCAGCCGCTTTTTTCTCAAACTTTGCCAGTTTGTCCTCAAGCTCCTTATGATATTTTGTTTGCCCCGACATCATTCTTGCACCCATAGGGTAGGCCATACCCCAGTCCTTCGCAGCTTTAGCATCAAATTCTCGTATTTCCGGATTATTGGCAAGACCGAGATAGTTGTTCAAACTCCATGTAATAACCTCCTTACCTCTAAATTTCATCCTGGGACCAATCTCTCCTTCGAGCTCCGGAAACATAAAATACCCTTCAGCCTTTTTTCTATATTGTTCAAGTGGACCTTCCACGCTTTTTAGTCTGTCAAAAATATCTGTCATGATAAATTATATATATGTTTTAATGAATTTAATAAATTAAAATTGACAAATAGGTAGCTACAAATTTATTAAATCTATAGTACTTCTTACTCTTTGTTATTCGGCTCTTTCCCTTTTATTTCCACAAAATCTGCGTCTTCAACATTGGACGAATCAAAACGTTTTTTGTGATATTCCAATATCCTCTCTTCTTGAGAAAGGTTAGATTTATTCTCGCTTGTCCTACGTTGAGTATTATATCTTTTCGGCCCTCCACTGTTTTTCTTAGGAATAAAGAATGCAACAATAGTTTTAAGTGCCAGATAAATAAAAAAGAATATTATGAAAAACTTAAACAAAACACCCATATTAAAATACTTTGATAATTGATAAAGATATAACTAATAATCAGATATAACCACTCTGCTTTGTTTTATTTAACAGTATCTCTCTTTACCTGTGGTAGTGCAATCAGTGATATTATTATGTATGATGCAACTGACACCGCTATGCCTCCAATGCCCCAAACAATTATAAATATGACACTTACAACGGCTAATAGTATGCGCCAGAAATTATCTCTAAAACTAAGATTCTTAATCTTGAAGGACAGCATGTTTAAGTTTGACACCATCAATATCGACATCACCAAAACCATCCCTGTTAAAATATAGATTATATATTGCCCATCAATCGGTTTAAACTTTAATACATAACAAGCACTTACCCAGAACATTCCGTTAGCAGGGGTAGGTAGTCCTATGAAGTTTATCGTCTGTCTCTCATCGTGATTAAACATAGCCAAACGATAAGCCGAAAAAGCTGGGATCAAAAAAGCTATATAAGGTAAATAGTTATAAATTGTATATGCATACTCATATTCAGTGATATATCCCTTCATTAAAACGAATAGTGCGCATGCCGGTGCAACGCCAAAACTGACCACATCTGCCAAAGAATCCAAGTCCTTGCCAATCTCCGAAAATGATTTCAACAATCTTGCAGTAAATCCATCAAAGAAATCGAATATAGCAGCAATTATTACCCATATAACAACCCCCTTAAAGTCATTTTGAAATGCTAAAGTAATAGCAACAGTACCTGAAAACAGATTAAGTAAAGTTATTATATTAGGCAGTTGTTTTTTCATAAATCATTCTCTATTTTACAATTGTTCTTTCACCAGTCTGGCAATAAATGTCTCGTTGGCCCACACTTTTTCTCCCATGCTAACCATCACCTCGCACGATGGTGGTAAATATATATCCATCCTCGAACCCAACTTAATGAACCCTAAAGGTTCACCAATATGCACCGTTTCACCCTCTTTCAAATATGTAACCACTCTTCGTGCCAGTGCTCCCGCAATCTGTTTGGTCAGTATAGTGCCATGATCGGGCGTTTCTATAACAATGTTGGAATGTTCATTTTCATTACTTGATTTGGGTAGATGCGCTGCATGAAAATTTCCAGGAACGTGTGAGTAATGTTTAACTATACCTGTGACCGGTACCCAGTTTGAATGAGCATTAAAGATGGTCATAAATATAGAAATCTTTATGCACTCAGCGTTAAGATGTTCACGTTCAAAAACCTTCTCTATTGCCACTATTTTACCGTCAGTAGGGCTGTTCACCAGACCATGAAGGTCGCCCTTATACACTCGTTCGGGTTTTTTGTAAAAGTTTACTGTCAGCAATAACAACAACAAAGTCACCAGCAGAATTATGTAGGCTGCAATCTCATTTAAAAACATAAAGGATAGAGCGTTGATAACCAACGTTGCAATCGTGATAATTATAATGGCTTTTTTGCCTTCTTCATGTATCTTCATAGCTGATTATTCTATTTTAAAGTGTTGTTGTTGGTATGATGAATCTATTGTTCCCGGATTAACTTTATATATACTGTCTGATTTATTTTCAATATTCTGTCTGTAGTTCTTAGGTACATATTCTTCCAAAAACTCTTTGTCGAGATATGGCACAACTGCAGGAACTACGGCTTCCACTCTTTCAAACAAAAAAGACTCCTCTTTAATATTCTTTTTTATTATCACATCTCTTTTGTCAATCATGAGTACTAAGTTAAGAATTATGCTTAGCACAAACATCATTGTTCCAACTGCTATCAATCCTCCCAACAATCTGTTGAAGAAACTAAGAAATGCAAAATCAATAAACTTTTGTATCATTCTGCCAATCAGTGATATAACCACAGCAATAAGTGCAAACGCAAGCACAAATGACAACACTCTCGCGTTGTTGGCCGATATATCCAACAACTTATGCACTTCAGGAAGAATATAATCAGCCAGCTTACCACCAAATATAGCAGACAATACCACAATGGCCAACCCAACAAGTTGATACACAAATCCTTTGCGATATCCCTTTAGTAGCGCGACTATCAGCAATATGCCTACAACCAAATCAAACCAATTCATAGTCAATAAACTATAGTTTTACTTTTTCCGACACCACTGTTTCATCCATAAAGATGGATGCCAGTCGGTCAAACTTCTCATTAGAATCTGTGGTAAAGTATCTAGTTATGCCGTTCTTCGAACATTTGTTGTCTATATCATTGTGTCTCTCCAAGTAATCTTTTAAACTCTCTGCCACCAAGTTGCCCTGTGAGATAACTCTCACATGTTTGGGCAAAAACATATTTATTTTATCTAACAATAGGGGATAGTGTGTGCATCCCAGCACTATTGTGTCAATCAATGGATCTATATCAAAAATGTTGTCAATATTTTTCTTGACGAAATAGTCTGCCCCGGGTTTGTCATACTCCTTGTTCTCCACCAAAGGCACCCACATTGGACACGCTTCGCCAATCACTGTTATATCAGGAAAAAACTTGCCAATCTCAGCCTCATAAGACCTCGACTGAATAGTACCCTCGGTCCCAAATATCCCTATATGTCTCGTTTTAGTGACCTCTCCAATAATCTCTGCCGTAGGCCTTATCACACCCAGAACTCTCCTTTCAGGGTCAATACGTATAAGGTCAACCTGTTGAATTGTTCTCAGTGCTTTTGCTGAAGCTGTGTTGCAAGCCAATATCACCAGATGGCACCCTTGTCTGAAGAACCATTCTACAGCCTCACGAGTAAACTCATAAACTTTCTCAAACGACCTGTTGCCGTATGGTGCTCTCGCATTATCACCCAGATAGATGTAGTCATAATTCGGCATAAGATTCTTGATTGCAGAGAGTACACTCAACCCTCCGTAGCCGGAATCGAATACACCTATTGAACCCATGCCTGATAAACTTTTACCTTCAGTAGAAAAACTGCCTATCTGATGCCAAGTTTCTGCTTAACGTAAGGAGTTGCGTCAATGGCATTAGGAGAAACAAATGCTATTCCCGGATTTGCAAGGTCATATATAACAGTAAAGTTTTGTTCAATGCCTACAGCTCTCACTGCATCTTTAATGCGTTCTTTCAAAGGCTTAAGCATATCTTGTTCTTGCATCTCTATATCTTTCTGAGCAAGTTCCATAAAATTTTGTATTTTATTTTCCAGCTCAGTCAATTCCTGCATTCTCCTCAGCTTAATGTTTTCTGCCAATGATGCCTGGTAAGTAATATAGTCAGAATACTTTTTGTTGTATTCATTCTCCATTAGTTCCAATTCGCTTTTGTAATTGTCACTCAGTGTAATCAATTGTTGAGTAGCATTCTCCTTCTCAGGATAAGCATCTAAAATCTCTGATGTGTTGATGTATGCCACCCTTATTTGATTCAGTTCTTGACCAAAAACGTTTGCGCTCATTAGTGCTACAAACAGACTCAGACCCAAAGCTTTTATTTTCGTCATAATTATAAATTTTATGGATTCAAGTTTATATCATTAAGTTTTATCATAGTGTCCTATTAACCTCTATTTCCTCATACGCCTCAATAACATCACCAACTTTAATGTCGTTGAAGTTGTGAATGGTCACACCACACTCATATCCCGAGCTAACCTCCTTGACGTCGTCCTTAAAACGTTTTAGCGAGTCAAGTTGCCCGGTAAAGATAACAATACCATCACGAATCAATCTGACGTTGCTTGTGCGCTTAATCTTGCCATCACGTACCATACATCCGGCAACAGTACCAACTTTAGATACCTTGAATACCTCCAACACCTCAAGGTTCCCGGTTATCTCTTCCTTGATGTCTGGTGAAAGCATACCTTCCATTGCGGCTGTAACCTCCTCAATAGCGTCATATATTATTGAGTACAATCTTATATCGACACCATCTTTTTCAGCCTCTTTTCTGGCGCCCAACGATGGTCTTACCTGGAATCCGATGATGATACCATCCGATGCTGCTGCCAGTGTGACATCCGATTCGGTAATCTGGCCCACAGCCTTATGAATCACGTTTACTTGAATTTCATCCGTAGACAAACGTATAAGTGAGTCTGACAATGCTTCAACAGACCCATCAACGTCACCCTTAACAATGATATTCAACTGCTGGAAGTTACCAATAGCAATTCGCCTGCCTATATCATCAAGAGTAAGCATCTTCTGCGTACGCATAGACTGCTCGCGTTGTAGCTGCTCTCTGCGTGTTGCTATTGCACGTGCCTCCTGTTCAGTTTCCATCACATTAAACTGGTCACCTGCCTGTGGAGCACCATTAAGGCCCAATATCAATGCCGGTTCCGATGGACCTGCCTGTTCAATTCTCTGGTTGCGTTCATTGAACATAGCCTTTACACGCCCAAAATATGAACCTGCAATCACAATGTCGCCCTGCTTAAGAGTACCATTCTCAACCAAGATAGTAGATACATAACCTCTACCTTTGTCAAGCTCCGACTCAATGATAGACCCCGTTGCATTTCTGTTGGGGTTGGCCTTCAACTCAAGCATATCTGCTTCAAGCAATACCTTCTCAAGCAGTTCAGTGATGCCGATGCCTTTCTTAGCCGATATATCTTGCGATTGGTATTTTCCTCCCCAATCCTCAACAAGATAGTTCATCTCGGCAAGCTTCTCTTTTATCTTGTCAGGGTTGGCACTCGGCTTATCTATTTTGTTAATAGCAAATACTATAGGTACACCTGCTGCAGTGGCGTGGTTGATAGCCTCAACTGTCTGAGGCATCACACTGTCATCAGCTGCCACAATTATGATGGCAACGTCAGTAACCTTGGCACCTCTTGCACGCATAGCCGTAAATGCCTCGTGCCCCGGAGTATCTAAGAATGTTATTCTTCTTCCGCTCGGCAACTTCACGTTATATGCACCAATGTGTTGAGTTATTCCTCCTGCCTCACCGGCAATAACGTTGGTGCTCCTTATGCTGTCAAGCAACGATGTCTTACCGTGGTCAACGTGCCCCATCACAGTTACAATCGGAGGACGTGGAACCAAGTCTTCAGGGTCGTCCTCAACCTCTGCTATAGTTTCAACAACGTCGGCACTTACAAACTCTGTCTTGAAACCAAACTCTTCAGCAACAAGGTTTATAATCTCTGCATCCAGGCGTTGGTTGATAGAAACCATCACACCCAAGCTCATGCAAACGGAGATAACCTCAGTCACAGACACATCCATCATGTTTGCCAGGTCGTTGGCGGTCACAAACTCTGTTATCTGTAATACGCTGTCTCTCTTTTGTTGCAGCTTCTGTTCTTCTTGCTGCCTCATGGCAGTGGCTTCACGTTTTTCCCTTCTATATCTTGCACCGGCCTTTCTGCCTCTCTTTTCGGTCAATCGGGCTAGTGTTTCTTTTATCTGTTTCTGAACATCCTCATCGCTGACTTCAGCTTTAAATGGTTTCTTTCGCAATGATCTTCTATCATTTCTTGAACCTTGATTATAGCTGTCAGCCTTGTCAATGTTAACCTTGCTCGAACGTATGCGTTTGCGTCTTTTTCTCTTTCCGTCCTCCGGCATATCGTCCATGCTGTCTCCACGATTTTTCTTTTCGTTTATTGCCTCTTTCTTTAGCTGTTTTACTTTTTCATCTTTCAGCCTCTTGCTGTCGGTGTTGCCTTGAGCATTCTTTCCTCTGTCTTTTCTGTCTCTTCTTGGTGGACGAGTTCTGTCATTGATGGCGTCAAGGTCAATAGTGTCCACAACAACTATGCTCGGCTCAATCTTGTTGGACTTTATTCTGAATATTTCATCCTTATCTGACTTATCAGCGGAATCACTGCTTTCTTTTTTCTCATCTTTCACAGCCTCTTTTTCAGTAGCTGCGACATCGGTATCTTTGCTTTTTGTTTCTGTTTCAGCCTTTTCTGCTATCTCTTCATTTTTTGCCTCTTCTGTTGGTTCGAGCGTTTTCTCCTCTTCTTTTTCTTCAGTTGCCACTGGCAGTTCATCTTTTTCAGTTTCTTTTTCTGCCTGAGTATCTTCTTTTTCAGCAACTTCTACCTTTTTTTCTTCCGTTTCAACAACGGTAGGCTGTTCTTCACTCTTGGCTTCTTCCGTTACAATATCATCTTTGATAGCCTCAACTTTATCTTCCTCTTTCTCAGGTTCTTTTGTTTCCTCCTCCGGCTTATTATGTATCGGCATGTTTCCTTTACCTAGATCTATCGTACCAAGTACATTTACCTTAGGTTTCAAATCTTCAGGAATCTCAGTCTTTATGCTTCCTTTGTTTCTATTTCCTATGTGCTTGTTATCTTCTTCAAGCTCATGTCCCTCTATAGCAACAGTTTCACGCTTATCCTCTCGCTGATTCATCTTCTCGCGTGTTTCCATTGCCTCTTTCAGCATCTCCTTATCGTCACCAAACTCCTTAACCAATAATGCGTAATGCTCATCATCTATCTTGATATTGGGGTTTGCTTCAACCTCAATACCTTTCTTCTGTAGGAACTCAACAATAGTGTTTATTCCTACATTCAAATTTTTTGAAACTTTAATTAGTCTAACAGCCATATATTACTGTGAAAGTCTTTTTCTTTTATTACGTAATTAAAAAATACATGGAAACTATCTATAGTCGCCAATTACCCACATCTATCTATCTTATTCCTCTCCTTGCTCTTGAGTAGTATCACTCTGACCATCCGAATCATCATACGCATCATCATCGTATGTGCCATCTTGGTCGTCATAATAGTCATCCTCAAACTCTCTACTAAGAATGTTTAATACCTCATCAACAGTGCTTTCTTCAAGGTCAGCCTCCTTAATAAGCCTTTCTCTGTTCGTGTTCAGCACGTTCTTGGCTGTTGAGCATCCTATTCTCTTTAACGAATCTATAACCCAACCATCAATAACATCTCTAAACTCATCTAGATAAACATCCTCCTCATCCACTTCGTCAATATCCCTAAACACTTCAATGTTGTAGCCCGTAAGCATTGAGGCAAGCTTTATGTTAGTACCTCCCTTGCCAATGGCCAAAGAAACCTCTTCCGGATTGAGGAAAACCTCACATCTGCGCTCGTTTTCTTTCAAGGTTATAGAGTTTATTTTTGCCGGACTCAACGCACGCTGAATGTACAGCGAAGTGTTGTTTGTATAGTTTATAACATCAATGTTCTCGTTTCTCAACTCACGAACGATACCATGAATACGGAATCCCTTCATACCCACGCAGGCACCCACCGGGTCAATCCTGTCGTCGTATGCTTCAACTGCCACCTTTGCCCTTTCTCCGGGTATTCTTGCAATACCCTTGATGGTGATAAGCCCGTCAACAATCTCCGGAATTTCTTGCTCAAAAAGTCTCTCCAGGAATACGGGTGACGTACGCGACAGCACAATGCGTGGATTGTTATTCTTGTTCTCAACCCTTGCAACAACAGCCCTCACATGTTCACCTTTTCTGAAAAAGTCACTCGGAATCTGCTCACTTTTTGGCAGAATAAGCTCGTTATGTTCATCATCGAGCAACAGCAACTCCTTTTTCCACACCTGATAAACCTCGCCCGAAACAATCTCGCCAACCTTCTCCTTGTATTTGTTGTACAAGTTGTCCTTCTCAAGCTCAAGTATCTTTGACGAAAGTGTCTGACGCAAATTCAAAATGGTCCTTCGTCCAAAGTGATCTAGCGGCACTTCGTCAGTAACCTCCTCGCCAACTTCAAAATCATCGTCAATCTTCAATGCCTCCGAAAGTGTAATCTGCATATTAGGATCTTCCAGTTCACCATCTTCCACAATAACTCTGTTCCGCCAAATCTCAAGGTCACCCTTATCAGGATTTATTATAATATCATAATTCTCATCCGTCCCCATCGATTTAGTGATAACGTTACGAAACGACTCCTCAAGCACGCTTATAAGCGTAGCTTTATCAATATTCTTAAGCTCGTTAAATTCGGCAAAAGTATCTATCAGACTAATTGTTTCTTTTTTTTTGGCCATATATTATTAAAACCTTATCAGATATTTAGTGAATTTTATCTCATCATAATTAAAGTTGATATCCTCCTCAACATCAATCTTTCTCTTTTTTCCATCGGGCTTTTCTTTCTTCGTTATCGTTAAAACAAAACCTTCGTCGTCAGCCGACTTAAGTATGCCCGAAAGCTTCTGACCTTTCTTTGTCAAAACCTCAACCTCTTTCCCTATATATTTCTTATATTGACGAACAGTTTTAAACTCCGAGGTCAGCCCAACCGAAGTCACAGTAAGCTCAAAATCTTCAGCATCTCTGTCGAGCTTAGATTCCAGATAGCGGCTTATAGCAACGCAATCCTCTATGTCAACGCCATTGTCGTTGTCAATCTCCACGGTAATGCCGTTGCCGGGCGTAATATTTACGTCTGCAAGGTAGTTCTCTGAGTTTTTCAAAAACTCCTCTACGTAATCAATAACTAAATCTTTCTCGACCATAATCCATATAATTAATAAAAAAGGAAGCCCATAATACTGCTTCCCTCTCTATTTCACCCACAAAGATACTATTTTTATACTTATCATCAAAATGATATACCCATTTTATTTCATATTATTCCAAGTAAAGGTATGACAATAAAACTTACGTTATCATATTGAATATCTGTACTCTTAGCTAATCAATTTTATAGCCGTGTCAATCAAATGCGAAACTTATAATAAATAATTCTAAGTGTTTCCCTTTGGTTATTACTTTTAGACTTCTAAAATAACTACTCTATAGACATCGTTGCTGTCCACAACTTAGTGTCGGGTTTTATTTTACATAATCAACTACATAGCCAAAATCAGTAATCTTGGTTAATATACACTAGCGGATTATTCAGGCAATAACTATATCTGTTAAAGTTCTGCGTAAAATCCGGCGCCTGCACATACGGGTCGGGCGATAAGAATCTGCCCAGAACCGGGTCGTAGAGCCTTGCGTTCGCTTCGCGCCTTTTGCTCACGCTCGGCAGTAAACAAACAAGTTTGATACTGCTCTCACTTAATCGCAAAATTCATATTAATCAACCCAAACCCGCTCCTCTCGGCTTCCCCTAGGAGTTATAGGCAAAAGTGGCGGTAATGCCGTTTTCGGTCATAGTGTTTGGATTTTTCACCCGTCTGACCGCTCAAAGCGGTCAGACGGGTGGAAAAACTACTCCGCCACTACGGGATAAGTCTTAACTTTTTGTTTTTCTTTTTATTTGCCATTAGGAGCATTATTTTGATTGGGAGTATTACTTTTTAAATAAGTTTGCTTTAATAATTCTTCATAATGCTTGATACTTTTCGGTTTGAATCCAAATTTTAAGAAGACCCCTGAAATATGAGGAAAGAACAAAACTTTTTTCAATTCGTCATTTAAAAACTCAATTATATAGAAATAAAAGAAATGTCTTTTTATCCTTTTTATCTCATAATTCTTGAATACTTTCCTTTTTTTACAATCTTGTATTATTGTTATTTCTTCATTATAAAAAACATCCCTTAGTTTTAGTAATCCTCAAATTCGCAGCGAATCCGTTTGCTCGAACCAATTTAATTGTTACGCGTGCGTGAGGCATCAGATTGAGGCCAATGATGCCTTAGTAA
>JBMNSN010000009.1:0-60747 GCA_050945215.1 Fermentimonas sp.
GGACTATTTCTTTTATACAAATGTTTGTATAATATTGTAATTTACTTGTTTACAAATATATATAACTATGTGTATATAATTGTAGATTATATTTATTACATTTGTTTTTCAATATGTTCTACATTTCTAAATTACTTTTGAATATGAGAGACAGAATTAAACTGATCATGGAAAAGGAAAACCTTACACCTGCACAATTTGCAGATAGATTGGGTATAGGCAGAGCAGTAGTATCACATATTTTGAATGGTAGAAACAACCCAAGCTTGGATGTGGTGACAAAGATATTGTCCGAGATGGACTACATAAATTCCGAGTGGTTGATTATGGGAGAAGGAAATATGTTCAAGGATGGCTACAAAGAAAAAAATACACTTCCCGAAGATGATTTATTCTCTCAACAATCAATTATTCAAGATAATCAGCAAGGCGTAGGTGATATATTTGAAGGAAATGATGTTAAGAGTGACGATAAATCTGGACATGTATCTGATTATGTAAGACTTAACGCCATTAGACAACATAATAAGAGAATTGCCCAGATAATTATTTATTTCAGTGATAACACATTTGAGGTATTTAGACCTACTAATTGATCACGAATAAAATAAGTGGTCGATGATCGTTAAAGGTTCAAGTCATCTATATTGTTATTGATAAAATATTGATGTAATTTTGTGTGATACTATATTGTGAAGTTTATGGAGGTTTTAGATTTCATTGTAAAATCAAACGAATCGCTAAATTATAGGAATGTATTATTAAAGGTTACACCAGCCGACGGCAAACCGTTGGCGGAAATGTTTCCGGGACAATTTGTACAGATCCTTGTTGAGGATTCCAAAGAAGTCTTTTTGAGAAGACCGATATCGGTGAATTTTGTTGATGAGAAGCGTAATGAGCTTTGGCTTTTAGTCCAAAATGTTGGCAATGGTACAGACAAGATATCGCAGTTGAAGGATAACGATGTGGTGAATATTATCTATCCCTTGGGTAAGTCATTCACCATCAATAACGATGTGGACAATGTGGTTCTTATCGGAGGTGGTGTCGGTACTGCTCCACTACTCTTTTTGGGTGACAAGCTCAATAAGGCCGGAGTGTCGTGCGACTTTATCTTGGGAGGTGCATCACAAGAGGATGTATTGCAGATTGAGCAGTTTGAGAAACTGGGAGATGTCTTCATTACCACTGAAGATGGTAAACTTGGAGAGAAGGGATATGTAACAAATCATTCTATACTTTCAACAAAGAAGTACGATTATATATATACCTGCGGTCCCAAGCCAATGATGGTTGCAGTAGCAAAATATGCTAAAGACAATAGCATAGAGTGCGAAGCCTCACTGGAAAATCTTATGGCATGCGGTTTTGGAGCATGTCTATGTTGCATTGAAAAAACCAAACACGGAAACTTATGTACATGTACTGAAGGTCCCGTATTTAACACTAAAGAATTGACATGGCTAGATTAAACGTTGAAATAGGAGATCTAAAGTTGAAGAATCCGGTCATGACGGCATCCGGAACCTTTGGCTATGGTAAAGAATATGAGAGTTTTATCGATATCGATAGGTTGGGAGGAATATTAGTTAAAGGTACGACACTGGAACCCAGACAAGGCAACGATTATCCCAGAATGGCAGAAACGCCGTCAGGAATGCTAAACTCCGTAGGGTTGCAAAACAAAGGGGTGGATTATTTTGTCAATCAAATATACCCGACAATCAAGCATTATGACACAAATATTGTGGTTAATGTGTCAGGCTCAACCATTGAGGACTATGTTGAGTGTACGAGAAGATTGGTCGATTTAGATAAAATACCGGCAATAGAACTTAACATATCTTGCCCCAACGTAAAAGAAGGCGGCATGTCATTCGGAGTTTCTCCCGCTTCGGCAGCAGAAGTCACCAAAGCCGTGAGAAAGGTATACCCCAAGACTTTGATAGTGAAGCTGTCGCCCAACGTTACGCATATAGCAGATATTGCTCGTGCCGTGGAAGCTGAAGGTGCCGATTCTGTTTCTTTGGTGAACACGTTCTTAGGTATGGCTATTGACATATACAAACGCAAACCCAAGCTCTCTACAGTCACAGGAGGACTCTCCGGACCATGTATTAAGCCCATTGCAATTCGGATGGTTTGGGAGGTTTTTAATGCCGTTAAAATACCTATTGTCGGTATGGGAGGAATCAGCAACTGGCAAGACGCAATAGAATTCATATTGGCCGGGTCGTCGGCAATCCAAATTGGCACATACAATTTTGTTGACCCAACCATCACCATAAAGGTGTTGGAAGGCATAGAAGAGTATCTTGACAAGAATAATATTGATTCAGTTACCGATTTAGTGGGTCAAATATCCTAATTGCTTAATATTAAAGCAAATATTATCTTTGTGTCGGTCATATAGGCTAAACAGTGTCAATTTGACGCTGCTGTGTCTTTATTATTTGACAAAAAGAATAAATATACTTATCTTTGCGTTCCATAAAAAGTAATATATAGATATGTCAAAGTCAGCATTTCCTGATAACTATAGGCCGATATTAGACTTACAACAGACTGAGTTAGGCATTAAAAACATAAAAGACTTCTTTCAGGCTAATTTATCATCAGAATTAAGGTTGCGCAGAGTTACTGCCCCTCTATTTGTGGAAAGTGGTACAGGAATCAATGATGACCTTAATGGAGTAGAGAACCCGGTATCATTTGCTATTAAGGATATGGACGGCAAACGTGCTGAGATTGTCCATTCCTTGGCAAAGTGGAAACGTTTAACACTTGCAGATTACAATATAGAAGAAGGTTTTGGAATATATACCGACATGAATGCCATCAGGGCAGACGAGGAGTTGGACTGCCTTCACTCGCTGTATGTGGACCAATGGGACTGGGAAGTTGTCATAGGAGAAAAAGACCGTACTATCCACTTTCTAAAAAATGTAGTAAGAAGAATATATGCGGCAATACTTCGCACCGAGTTCCTTGTCTATGAACTTTTCAGCGAGATAAAACCTGTATTGCCGAACGAGATTACATTCATACACTCTGAAGAACTACTGCAAAGGTACCCTCACATGACACCGAAAGAAAGGGAAAATGCCATCACACAAGAGTATGGTGCCGTTTTCGTCTTTGGTATTGGTGCGCCACTATCCGATGGCACAAAGCACGATGGCAGAGCTCCTGACTATGACGATTGGAGCAGCCTCAACGAGGAGGGATATATTGGTCTTAATGGAGATTTATTTCTCTGGAACCCGGTGATAAACAAGGCTGTAGAAATGTCCTCAATGGGGATCAGAGTAAATTCTGAATCTCTGCAACGACAACTCAAATCGGTCAATCAAGAAGAAAGACTGTCATTATATTTCCATAAAAGACTAATGAACAACGAATTGCCTTTAAGTATTGGTGGCGGTATTGGACAATCACGATTATGCATGTTCTACCTCCGAAAGGCTCATATTGGAGAAATACAATCGAGCATCTGGCCACAAAAGATGAAGGAAGAAGCAAAAGCAAAAGGCATAGTTTTAATATAAGCAGGCTGATGGAAGTACAAATAGAAGAAAGCTGGAAAGCACAATTGAAGGGTGAGTTCGACAAACCATACTTCGCCCATCTCACCGATTTCGTACGCAACGAATACAGAAGCAAAACTATATACCCGCCGGGTCGGCTCATATTCAACGCATTCAATTCATGTCCGTTTGATGAAGTTAAAGTGGTAATCGTTGGGCAAGACCCATATCATCAGCCCGGACAGGCTAACGGCCTCAGCTTTTCCGTCAATGATGGTGTTAAGATACCACCTTCACTCGTCAATATATACAAAGAGATAAAAGACGATATTGGCTCAATTTCTGTAGACGGCACAGGCAACTTAGAGAAGTGGGCTAAACAGGGTGTCCTGTTACTCAATGCAACGCTCACAGTTCAAGCCAATCTGCCCGGCTCGCACCAGGGAAAAGGGTGGGAACAATTCACTGATGCAGTTATACAGAAACTGTCCGACAACAGAGAAAACCTGGTATTTATGTTGTGGGGGGCTTATGCTCAAAGAAAAGGGGCTTCAATTGACACGAACAGGCATTTAGTGCTAAAATCACCACACCCTTCGCCTCTATCTGCACACAGAGGATTCTTTGGTAACAAGCACTTCAGCAAAGCTAATAACTATCTGATTTCTAAAGGAAAAAGCCCAATATATTGGTAAATATCAATATTTCGGGCTTTAGTACTAACAAAAAAACATTAATAGTAAGTAACTACTTCCTATTTCAATTATCCAACGCTTCCCTCCAGCGATATTTGCAACAGTTTTTGAGCCTCTACGGCAAACTCCATAGGCAACTTATTGACAACTTCCTTTACGTATCCGTTCACAATAAGACCGATAGCCTCTTCCTCGCCCAATCCACGTTGGTTGCAATAGAAAATCTGATCTTCACTTATCTTCGAAGTAGTAGCCTCATGTTCCAAGACAGCAGACGGGTGTTGTATGTCGGTATATGGGAAAGTATGAGCACCACATCTGTCTGTTAACAGCAAGCTGTCGCATTGCGAGTGATTCCTGGCGTTTATAGCGTTCTTTGTCACCTTCACCAGCCCTCTATAGCTATTTTGGCTGTTTCCTGCCGAAATACCCTTAGAAACAATCCTACTGCGTGTATTCTTGCCTATATGGATCATCTTAGTCCCTGTGTCGGCCTGTTGATAATTGTTGGTGACAGCAACGGAATAGAACTCTCCGACGGAATTGTCTCCTGCCAATATACATGAAGGATACTTCCATGTTATTGCCGACCCGGTTTCCACCTGAGTCCACGAAATCTTAGAATTGTTACCCTTGCATATACCTCTCTTTGTCACAAAGTTGTATACACCGCCAACACCGTCTTTGTCACCCGGATACCAGTTCTGAACAGTTGAGTACTTTACCTCTGCATTCTCAAGGGCAATAATTTCAACTATAGCAGCGTGCAACTGATTCTCATCTCTCATTGGTGCCGTACATCCCTCAAGATAACTGACATACGAGTCATCATCAGCCACAATGAGTGTTCTCTCAAACTGACCGGTATTTGCCGCATTTATTCTGAAATAGGTGGATAGTTCCATCGGACACCTCACGCCTTTTGGAATATAGACAAACGAACCATCACTGAATACAGCAGAATTCAATGCTGCAAAGAAGTTGTCTCTGTACGGAACCACCGTTCCCAAGTACTTCCTTACTAAATCGGGATGGTGCTTGACAGCTTCACTAAATGAGCAGAAAATAATACCTTTTTCAGCCAACACCTCCTTAAACGTAGTCTTTACTGAAACGCTGTCCATCACTGCATCGACAGCCACGCCCGACAACACTTTCTGTTCTTCCAAAGGAATACCCAAACGATCGAAAGTCTTCAACAGTTCAGGGTCCACCTCATCCAAGCTGTTCAGCTTCTTTTTCTTCGTTGGGTCTGCGTAGTATATGATATCCTGATAGTCAATCTCAGGAATATTCAGATGTGCCCAATCAGGCATAGTCATTGTAAGCCAATGTCTGTAAGCTTTAAGTCTAAACTCGAGCAACCACTCCGGTTCGCCTTTTTGCTCCGAAATATGTCTTATTACATCTTCGTTAAGCCCCCTTTCAATGGTGTAGGTCTCAACATCAGTCGTAAAACCGTATTTATAATCTTGACTCGTTAAATCTGATAATATTTTATCTTGATCCAATTCTTCCATATCTAAATATTATATTTTTAATAGAGAAAAACACAATATGGCCATGCCACAATGTCTCGTCTCTTCCTAAAACAATGATTCATTCCTTTTGTTTATACAAATATACAGCTTTTTTAATCAATAAAATATATACCCGTTAGTCTGCGGCTATATATCACAATTATGAACAATATTTACATTCAACGTGTTTTTTTATAAATAACATACTGAATATGAAAAAAGTATTAAATATCACAATCTTATTGATGCTTTTCGCACTCACTGCATCATCACAATCAATATATAAAATAGATCGCCAACACTCATCCGTAAATTTCAAGGTAAAGCATTTTAGCATCTCCTTTGTCAACGGAAGGTTCGAGCAATTTGACGGAGGAATAATCGGAAGCATTGACGACCCTCAATCTGCCAGAGTATTCTTCAACATAAAAACCAACAGCATCTACACGGGCGTAGAGCAACGCGACAATCATCTTATATCTGATGAGTTCTTCGATACTAAAAGGTTCCCGATAATGTCTTTCGAAAGCAACAGCATCGAAAAGATTGACGACGAAAACTACAAGCTTACAGGCAAACTGCAGATAAAAGATGTAACAAAAGATGCCACGTTCAACGTGCAATATGGTGGCACAGCCGAAAACAAAAATGGCGAACAGGTGGTAGGGTTTGTTGCCAAAAGCACCATCAACCGCTTCGACTACAAAGTTGCAGGCGACCCCGACGGCTTAGCAATAGCCAAGGATGTCGAGATAATATTATACCTCGAATTCAAAAAATCATAAGAATAACAATAAGTCCTGATAACCTCCTATTTTTTTAGAAATACCTTGTTGATAAAACCGTCAGGAATCAGAATATCCTCCAGTTCGGAGTAGGGGATAAGCACCTCGATAACACCCATGGAATATGGTGCAATCTCATACTGGTTGTAAACATAGCGGAAGCCCTCATCGTTAAGTTGGAAGTTGTTATTAGGAACAATATCCTCCAACGTAAAGAAACCCTTGTTTAATAGCGAATCCGGCTCTGTGACGCTGTTTTCCTTCATGAGTGCGTCAATAATCTTGTCTCTCAGTGGCTTAAAGTAGTTAGGAACGAACAGGTCCTCCTCTGTAAGAACAACAAGCTCATTGAGGTCTATATTTGTGTATACCCTGCTGTAGCTGCCATGTGCACCACCTTCATAAGTGCTGCTTTCAACCATATAACTCACCAGAGAATCATTCTCAAACAATACTGTGTTACTCAAATACCTCTCATACCAAAACCACATGGGCATCTGGTCCTTGTCCTCAATGAGTTCCATGCTTTTATAAAAATCATTCGACAGCTCTTGATAATTGCTTGTATATTTATTAACATACTCATCAACTGCATCTTTAGGCAACATTTCATCGTATGATCTATCGTTAAAGAATGTGCCTGTAAATATCTGTTGCAATCTTTTCAGTTGCTCTGCATCTCCAAACTTAGTGGGATAGGTAAACACAACTTGCAAATCAGAATATGGCATGGTGGTGTCATTAACCTCCAACAGAGGCACATGCTGTCTTACAACCACGCTGTCGTATGTTATCTTATTAATATTTGAACCCTTCTTATCATTGTTGCATGACACTAAAAGTACTGCAACCAAAAACATTGTGACAAGACCAACGCCACGCACACTTCTAAACAATCTTTTCATCATCATTTACCGATTACTTTCTTTATTGTATTATCTGTTTTATCGCACCCAACTCAGGATAAAAATACACCTTTATAGGTTGCTTGTTATTCTCAAACATCTTTTTCACCAACACATCCTGCGAACCATACTGAACAACATCCACTTCCCGTGAAACCTTAACATCATTCATAAATTCCACACTCAGATTTGCCTTACCAGGAATATTGTAGACAACACCTTCGCTCAACTTATTCTCAAGACGCTGAAGCTCTTTGTCTGACAGTTGCATATTTGGCTTAGGAGTCTTGTTTGTCAAGGAAAAATATATGGGCTCGCCTGCTAAGTTATCGGCATCAACAGGACCAAGCTTCTTGGAGAAACGTGCTATAATAAGCTTGTTTATATCCTTATCTTCAGGAACAACATTGTAGGTCACTATGAAATACTCGCATTCAGTGCTGCCGGCAAACATAGAGGTCAAAGCTTTCTCTTGAGTGTTAAGCTCCGACATCACCAAGTTGTATGCGTTTCCGTCCGGTGGCATGCTTTCTGCTTCGCCCGATAAAATGTCGTTTCTGTTTCTGCGTATATCAAATATTTGTCTGGCTACCAACTCAGCCTGTTTGGCTGTTGAACCTGCCATAAGAGTCTCTTGCGACATATATCTTCTCGGATTGATGTTGTTTGACTCGCACTCGGGAAGAACCTCATTATTATTCTTTTCAGCCTCAGGCTCTGCATTGATTGCAATAATAAGCCCGTCGTCACTCAAGGTCACAAATGGCTGAACCGTGCGACCTCTGAACTCCAACATGAATGAGTTGCTCTTATCAGGAATACCCTTGTTTGCAACATCCACATTTTCAAGAGAGTAAACAACGCCATCCTCCATTATAGGCTTATCGATACCTAGATATCGTTGTGCATAAGGATAAAAATCGCCTCTCTTGTTGGTAGTCTTTTTCACCAAAAGCTTAACTTCAAACGAAGTCTTTGGCAGTGAGTAAACAACACCATAGTCATTGGCTTTTATGGCGTCAACCCTAACTGTCTTTTGTGCCGAAGCACACAAGACAACAGCCAAAGAGGCTACCAGAATAAATATCTTTCTAATCATAGCATAAATCTTTTTGTCGTCTATTTCGCCGACATAAACTGGTCAAGGAACCTAACGTCATTCTCCGAGAACATTCTCAAGTCCTTAACCTGATATTTCAAGTTGGTTATACGCTCAACTCCCATGCCCAGAGCATAACCCGAATAAACCTTGCTGTCTATTCCGCAGTTATCCAAAACGTTGGGGTCAACAACACCACAACCCAATATCTCAACCCAGCCGGTGTGCTTACAGAATGGACAACCTTTTCCTCCGCAAATGTTGCACGAAATATCCATCTCTGCACTGGGCTCCGTGAATGGGAAGTACGAAGGACGCAAGCGAATCTTCGTGTCGTCTCCAAACATCTCTTTGGCAAAATACATCAAAGTCTGTCTCAAATCGGCAAATGAAACACCCTTATCTACATACAATGCCTCCACTTGGTGGAAAAAGCAGTGAGCACGGTAAGATATTGCTTCATTGCGATACACACGTCCCGGACAAATTATTCTAATTGGTGGCTCCGTTTTCTCCATCACGCGTGACTGAACCGATGATGTGTGCGTACGCAAAACCACAGCAGGGTCATTTTGTATAAAAAACGTATCTTGCATGTCGCGTGCAGGGTGGTCGTGAGCAAAATTCAATGAAGAAAAGACATGCCAATCATCCTCAATCTCAGGACCCTCGGCAATAGTAAAACCTAAACGTTTGAATATATCATTTATCTCCTCCTTAACAATGGAAATAGGGTGTCTGGTGCCCAACTTCACCGGATAGGCTGTCCTCGTAAGGTCCAACGATGCAACCTCGCCATCGCTCCCCGACAAGCTTTCTCTGAGCTCGTTTATCTTATCGGTAGCCTTCTGCTTAAGCTCGTTAAGCTTCATTCCCACAACCTTCTTATCCTCCTTAGGAACACTCCTGAAGTCGTTCATCAAACCGGAGATGATACCTTTCTTACTCAAATATTTTATTCTCAAAGCATCAATATCTTCTGCCGTTGATGCTTTCAGCCCTTCAATCTCATCCAGTAGAGACTCTATTCTTTTAATCATCTTAAAACGTATATTTTAATCATCGTTATACACGCAAAATTACAAAATTTATAACAAATCACCTCGCTTTTTTTTCCAAAGATTCATTACATATCGATAATTGCCCAATTTATATTACATTTGTTTCAGATAAGTTATCAACATGATGATAGGCAAAGTAAGCTACTACATAAAACAGGAACAACTGATAGATGACGACGCAACAGTGCTTGTTGGACTTAGTGGTGGCATGGATTCTATGGCCCTCGTATCAGTGCTCCGCACGCTCGGATACAGGTGCATAGCTGCTCATTGCAACTTCCATCTGCGTGGCTCCGAATCCGACCGCGACGAACATTTCGTTCAACAGTGGTGCGACAAAAACGACATCGAGCTTGTGGTCACTCACTTTCAAACTACGGAATATGCCTTGCAAAACAAAATATCTATTGAGATGGCTGCCAGAGAGTTGCGTTACAACTGGTTTGAAGAGATGCGTCAAAAGCTGAATGCCGACGTCATCGCTGTTGCCCATCACAAAGACGACTCCATAGAAACTGTCCTGATGAACCTCATCAGAGGCACAGGCATAAAAGGATTAACAGGCATAAAACCAAAAAACGGGTATATCGTGCGTCCGCTTCTTTCGGTGTCGAGAACTGAGATAGAACGTTTCATATCTGAAAACCATATACCATACGTCACCGACAGCACTAACAACGAGGATGTCTACACTCGCAACATGTTGCGCATCAACCTATTGCCACTCTTGGAACAAATCAACCCTTCAGCCAGAGAAGCAATCTATCGCACATCGCAAAACCTGGCAGAAGCAGAGAAGATTTACGACAATGCAGTTGCTTGCTCACTTGAACGCATATACATCAACGGACATATATACATAGAGGCTCTCAAAAAATCTATGTCACCCAAGTCAATCCTTTTCGAACTTCTTTCGCCAAAAGGGTTCACACCATCAACCATTGAAGATGTATTTCGTGCTATTAACTCCGAGTCCGGCCTCACTTTCTTCTCACCATCACACCGGTTGGTGAAGGACCGCGACAGCTTCATTCTAAGTCCGATACCCGAATCGTCATCAACCGAACAAACGTATTTAATAAAGAGCAACATAGATGAGATTACGGAGCCCGTGCACATCAAAATAACGCATACCTCCAAGCGCCCGCAGATACGTCCCGACAGAAAAATACTATACGTTGATGCCGACAAAATAAAGTTTCCACTCACTCTTCGCCGATGGCAAAAGGGTGACTGGTTCGTTCCCTTCGGCATGCGTGGCAAAAAAAAGGTGAGCGACTATTTCACCGATGCCAAGTTCAGCATTAATGACAAAGAAAAGGCATGGATAATGCTTTCCGGACAAGATATTGTGTGGATTGTGGGGCAACGAAACGATAACAGATTTTGTATTACGCCAAATTCAAAAAACTTTATTATATTTGAAATCGTTAATAAAGAAAGTTAATGAGGTGCAACGTTTATACTATTTTGCCATCAAACAAGTAAACAACAAAAAAACTATAATATGAAAAAAGAGAATCTTAAAGATCTAATGACATTAGGGGTATTTGTAGCCATGGCATACTTTGCAGTCAGCTACTACAATATAAAAAGCAAAAGAGAAAGGGAAAGAATAGAAACATTACATTTCCAGCTATTCTAACACGCGTTTTAAAATAACACAGCAAATCATTATTTTTTTCATACGTCCTAAATCGGTTGTCGTATGGAAATAACTTTACACCGTCAAACTATTATGCACATCAAACGTGTGCTATAAAGGTTTTTTTGTACCTTTGCCAAAACAATAGAATAAATAAGCAATATACTTCAACCGGGCGGGCGCTTGCCTTGCAGTGGTTGAACAATATACAGAATTAAGATATACTATGCTTACACTAAAGACAATTAACGAAAACACCCAAGAGGTGATTGATCGTTTGGCTGTAAAGAACTTTGATGCCAATGACATCATAAACCAAATTATAGAACTCGACAGCATAAGGCGCAGCTCGCAAACGGCTCTCGATGCTCAACTGGCAGAGATAAACGCAACATCTAAAACCATTGGTCAGTTAATTAAAGATGGCAAGAAGGAACAAGCAGAAGAGGCTAAACAAATAGTCTCTACGCTGAAAGAGTCGACGAAAGAGTTGGATGCCAAGCTCAAGGAAGCATCATCAACAATCGACAACCTGCTGGCAACCATTCCCAACCTGCCTCACATCTCGGTGCCAAGAGGCAAGGGCGCAGAGGACAACGTAGTGGAACGTACGGGTGGCGAAGTACCCAGCCTTCCCGAAGATGCACAACCGCACTGGGAACTGGCAAAGAAATATAACATCATTGACTTTGAATTGGGTGTGAAAATAACCGGTGCAGGCTTCCCCGTCTACCGAGGCAAGGGTGCACGCTTGCAACGCGCACTTATAAACTTCTTCCTCGACAATGCTCGCGAAGCCGGCTTCGAAGAGGTGCAACCGCCTTATGTAGTGAATGCCGACTCTGGCTTTGGCACAGGACAGTTGCCCGACAAGGAAGGCCAGATGTATCACGTGCAACTCGACGATCTCTATCTTATCCCAACAGCCGAGGTGCCTGTAACAAACATTTATCGTGACGTCATATTGGACGAGGCCGATCTGCCCATCAAAAACACTGCCTACTCGGCATGCTTCCGTCGCGAAGCAGGATCGTATGGCAAGGATGTTCGCGGACTTAACCGTCTGCATCAGTTTGACAAGGTGGAGATTGTCTGCATCGAAAAGCCCGAAAACTCATACCAAAGGCTCGATGCAATGGTAAACTACGTACAGACATTGGTTGAGAAGCTGGAACTGCCGTGGCGTATATTGCGCCTGTGTGGTGGCGACATGAGCTTTACTTCTGCTTTAACGTTTGATTTCGAAGTGTTCTCTGCAGCGCAAAAGCGATGGTTGGAAGTGAGTTCCGTGTCAAACTTTGAAAGCTATCAGGCCAATCGCTTGAAATGTCGTTATCGTGACGAGAACCGCAAAACGCAACTTTGCCACACACTCAACGGAAGTGCTTTGGCATTGCCTCGCATAATGGCAGCCTTGCTCGAAAACAACCAAACACCCAACGGAATAGTGATACCCAAAGTGTTGGTGCCTTACTGCGGATTCGATATCATAGACTAAGCTTACACAATAAGCACATACATACAAAAATTGGAGTTAGCTCAAAGGTCATCAAGCCAACGGCATACGCTGTCGTTGCACTTGAAAAGCCAAAAGCTGACTCCAATTGTTTTATATCAAAAGGTCAAACTATATCACTACCCGTCAACTAACGTTTAGAAGGGTATGTCATCTTTCTCATCAAAAGGCATATTGTCAAAAGGATTTTCAGGAGGGGGCACATCATCGTTGTGTTGTGGTGCTGTGGCCTGTTGAGGTTGAATCCTCCATGCCTTCACATCGGTGTACCATCTGCCGTTGAACTCGCGACTCTCCACGTCAAAGCTGATTACATAATTGTTTCCCTCTTTAAGCTCCACATTGTCAAACTTGTTGCCCCATAGCGACACGCACACCTTTTTGGGATACTGACCGTCGGTTTCCACAATAATATCTTGTTTTTTCCATTCGCCATTTCTGCCATTTCCTTTTTGCAACGGAAGTTTTTGTATCAATTTAGCTGTCAATTCCATAATAAAAAAATTGTTTCCCTCACACAAACATGGTGAGCCATTTGCCCTGCAAAAGTAGCATTAAAAGCCATACATCCAAAATTTAATAACCCGCCTGCCTGTTCCTCCTTTTAAGCACACACATACTGCATCAACAATGCACCTACATGCTCCGTATTATATATACGAAAACGTATATATAAGCAAGAGAAGGTTATGTGTTGGTAAGGGGTAGAGAGAACTTATTTTTGTAGGCTTATGTCTCTCGTAAAGATAAATAATATATAAAGGGAACCTGTAGAGTTAATATTGTAAAAAAAAACGTAATATTTGTTCACTGCAATGATGAATTATCTATATTTGCATCTTTAACGCATTAACAATAAACGTAATGAGGAACAAAAAAATCTTATTGACACTTGTAATCGTCGCCATGATTGCCATGTTTTGGAGTTGTAATGACGATGACAACATGAGTTTCCTTAATCTGGACAAAGAAACTATCACACTAAGCGAGAAACAAGCATCAGAATTTGTTAACGTGACTTCGGGTGCAGAGTGGCGTATAGAAGGAATGCCTGAGTGGCTGAGTGCAACGCCAACCGAGGGCAATGGAGACAACGATGAGGTGATAATTATTGCCGGAGACAACAACACTTTTGAGCAACGAACAGCAGTCATCACATTTATAAATGGAGACACTCGGCGCCAGTTGAAGGTTGTCCAATTGAGCCTTAAAGAGGCTGAGCCGTTCATCATGTTTAGCGAGACACGTTTAAATGGTACACTAATAGCATCAAATGTAAAAGTGGAATTGGTGAGCAACAGTAAGTGGAAAATGCTGTCGAAGCCCGAATGGATAGTCGTAGACAAAACATCGGGAGAGGGCCCGGCAACACTTTCTGTATCGTTTGCTGAGAATTATAGCAGAGACGACAGAAGCGGAGAGCTGTTGTTTGCTTATGATGATGATAAGACAATTAAATTGCCCGTAAGTCAAGGAGGATTGGAGAAATTGATAATAAGTCCTTGGATTGCTATTTTCAGAAGTGAAAAGATGCAGCTTAATGGTAGTTTGAGCTATTGCAACATTACGAGCAGAGCTATGATTGTTGATAATGAGAACAAGGAAAAAATATATTTGGGTAATCTGCTGAGTCACAATATAACCGAAGGGAGGAACATTCCGCAGTTCGCGGGTTATACATTCAAACCTATAAATGTGACTTCATCGATAGATGGTAAGGAGACCGAAACAAAGAGTTTTGTTCCGTCTGCTGAGGAGCAACAGAAATATGCACAGGAAGTGATTGCTACGAAGCCTGAAAAACTGGAAAACTTTACCTATTCGACAAAGGGTAACGTCGGACATTTTTATTCCTATCGTCTGTTAAGTGCAGTAGGGCAGGTGAACTTTGGTTTGAAGCTTGACGAGTTGATAAACGGCAAATCGTACAAAGAAGAGGAGATGGATAGCGGCTACGGTTTGATTTACAGCTTCAAGAATACACTTTTTACCCTTAATGCAAATGTTAGCGACGGTGGTTCGGTTATAGATGGCACGCTGAAGAGTGAGGATAAAAGCAAGGGCGTTTCTTACGTTAGTTCGGTGGGCTACGGCAAGATAGGACTGCTTGTTGTGGAAACTGCCGACGATTCGAGAATGTTGGAGGATGCAATCAGCAAATATATTGTTGATGAGGGTATAACTGATGAAGCAATTGCCGCCATTGAGTCGGCAAAAGTGAATTATGTCTATTTTGGCAACAACCATAATGCACAAGTTTTGAAGGGCGGATTTGATGCCGTTAAAGCATTTAAGGCAGCAATGGGAAAGACAGACTACGATAATGTTTATCCGATAACATTTAAGCTGTCAGATTTCTACACTCACAAAACCAATGATATATCTTATTCGTTAAAGTTTGGTGAATAAGAGCCCAAACATCTGTATTATTTAATGGCGCCATTATTATGTTTTTTTGGAACATAATAGTGGCGTTGGTGGTTATATATGTTATAATAATCAATTAAACGTAAAATTATGATTAGATTGGTGGACTCGCTTATAAGAGCGGTGAAAAATTGGTGGATATCGCTTGTTGTCGGCATTATGGCTATAGTGATGGGAATATTGTGTTTTAGTGCGCCGGGCGCTTCGTTGATGGGGTTGACCTATGTGTTTATTTTGGGCTTTATAGTGGGCGGTTTGTTAGATATTATCTTTGCCACGTCAAACAGTGACAGACTCTATGGATGGGGCTGGGCATTGGCAGGAGGTATTCTTGAGTTGTTGTTGGGGCTTATTCTTCTTGCATTGCCGGTGGCTTCTGTCACTGCCATACTGATGTATTACATAGGATTCTGGATTCTTTTCCGTTCTATATGGAGCATCGGAGAGGCCGCACAGCTCAACATGCTGGGCATTAGAGGCTGGGGCTGGGCATTGGCACTCAGCATCATAAGTGTAATAATATCATTTATATACTTGATGAGTCCGCTATATGGCAAGGGTATGTTTGTTGTGGGATTAGTGGGTATAGCAGTTATATTCTACGGAGTGTTTCGTATATTCTTGGCAATACAACTTAGGAAGTTAGGCAAGCTGTTTAAAGAATAAGAGTTGCATATTAAGATTTAGTTATATAAAAATATTACCTTTGCAGTCATTAGCAGATAATATTTGATAATCATGAAAAAGATATTTCTAATTGTGGGATTGTTTGTATCCCTAACAGTTTTAGCACAAGAAAGACCGGCACCGCAGCCGGCACCTGAGACAGCAGAAAAGTTTGATATTGCCATGGCCGGTTATTCGTTTGCAAAGTTTGATTTGGATCAAGCGTTGGAGATGATGAAGAAGTGCGATGTTAAGAACTTGTGCATTAAGGATTTCCACCTGCCTTTGGACAGTGATGCCAAGCAGATTGCAGATTTTCATGCCAAGCTGGCTTCGTATGGCGTTAAGGGTTATGCCGTGGGGCCTATCTATATGCGTTCGGAAAAAGAGATTGACAATGCTTTTGAGTATGCCAAGAGGGTGGGAGTGAAGCTGATTGTTGGTGTGCCAAACTATGAGTTGTTGCCCTACGTTGACAAGAAGGTTAAGGAGTATGACATGCATTATGCCATTCACCTTCACGGACCTGACATTGAAACATATCCCGATGCTGATGATGTGTGGGAACATGTAAAAGACTTGGACCCGCGCATTGGAATATGCCTTGACATAGGTCACGACACACGCAATGGCAAAGACCCTGTGGAAGATTTGAAAAAGTACCATACAAGAGTGTTCGATATTCATATTAAGGATGTCACAGGAGCATCTAAGTTGGGTTACTCAGTGGAGATTGGCAGAGGGATAATAGACATACCGGCATTCGTTAGAGCCCTCAGAGAGGTGGGCTATGATGGCATGTGCAGCCTTGAGCATGAGCGCAACATGAATGACCCGTTGCAAGGAATTGCCGAGTCGTTGGGTTACTTCAGAGGCGTCATCAGGACTACTGCAGAGTAGGGGTAATTTGACGTGAATAATATTGCCATTTTAGAAAAACTTGCATAAAAGAGTATTATATATTTTTTTATTTGTCAAGAAAGCATTATCTTTGCCAACCGAAATTGCCAAATAATATAAAAGTATAGGTATAATGAAAAAAGAGATTCATCCGGATAACTACCGTCCAGTTGTTTTTAAGGATATGTCGAATGATGAGATATTTATTTCACGCTCAACGGTTAATGCCAGAGAGACCATTGAGGTAGATGGCGTTACTTATCCTTTAGTTAAGCTTGAAATTACAAGTTCTTCTCACCCATTTTACACAGGTAAGCAGAAGTTGGTTGATACAGCAGGACGTGTTGATAAGTTTATGAGTCGTTACGGTAATCGTAATAAGAAAAAATAATTATTGAGACTTATAGGTTATAAATGACGGTGGCCCCAGGTATGAGGTCACCGTTATTTGTTTTGTTGTGTATATAGTATGAGATTAAATCATTTTTTCGTATTTTTGTAATGTGTACAGTGCAATTGTGTGACAAAATGAAGAGATATCTTTCCATATATATACTATTTTTATTATCGTTTTTTCATCAGTCGTTGGGAGCTCAGGTTGTGCTTGATGAGAGTGCAAAGATAAGCCTGCTGACCGCATCGGCATGGCATGAGGAGGCGTATGCTCTGTTTGGACACACAGCAATAAGAGTGAAAGATGACTCGCTCAGGCTTGACGAGGTATATAATTATGGCTACTTTGATTCGACGCAGCCTCATTTTGTTTATAACTTTGTTAGGGGCAAAACGGACTACGTATTGGGGGTGACGAGCTTCGAGCATTTCATTGCAGAGTATGACTATAAAGGTCAAGCAGTGACTGAGCAGGTGTTGGCTTTAGATTCATTGGAGAAACAGAACCTATATGAGGCACTATATGTGAATGCGTTGCCTGAAAACATGCGATATAGATACAACTATTTCTATGACAACTGTGCAACCAGGCCACGCGACATGATTGAGAAATACAAGTCGGGTGAAATAATTTATCCTGCAACGAGCAAAAAACAGACATTTAGAGACCTCATTCATGAGTGTGCGGAAGAACATCAATGGACAAAGTTTGGCATCGATTTGGTGATTGGAAGTGAGGCTGACAAGGTGATTGATGTGAGAGAAAAAATGTATATTCCGGCCTATTTGATGGAGTCATTTGATGGTGCCGTTGTGGAAGTTAACGACACTCTGAGCGTTCCGTTGGTGGAAAGCCGTGAGGTACTGTTAAATATTGATAGTGAGGTGAATAGTGCAGGCGAAGAAGGGTGGCTGTCTCCTATGGCTATTGCGTTCGCGCTGTTAATTGTCACTCTGATTGTTAGCTTTGTGCAATACTACTCAATGAACAGGAGCAGGGTGCCAAAGATATATGATACGTTTTTATATGGTATTTATGGCATCGGCGGCATTATTATTTTTATCTTGATGTACTTTTCTTCGCATCCTGCCACCAATCCTAATTGGAACTTTGCATGGCTTAACATTTTTGCATTGATAGCAGCAATTTTATTTTGGGTTAAACGTGCTAATTATGCAGTTTATTTATATCATTTACTTAACTTTGCAGTATTGACGCTTTATTTGCTGTTTTGGTGGTCAATTCCACAAGAGATGCCAAAGGCTTCGATTGTATTTGCTCTGAGCTTATGTGTACGTTCGGGGGTGAACTTTATGATGCAAAGGCAAAGGAATATAGTGAATGACAGATTTACATCGAGCAGGGATATGAAAGCCGGTTGGGGACAATAGTTTTGAGTGTTTGAAATGAATAGAATAATATCTTCTATAGTTGCTTTTTTTACTGTAACAGTACTTTGTGGACAAAGCCACACGGGTGGGGTGCCGAAACTTGTTGTCGGCATAACGATAGATCAGCTTCGTGGCGACTATCTGGAAATGTTTAAGGGAAACTTTGGCGACAAGGGTTTTAACCGATTGATGAACGGCGGACTGGTTTACAGCAATGTAGACTTCGACTATCCCAATTTGGACAGGGCATCCACGATTACCACAATATACACAGGAGCTTACCCTGCGTATCATGGTATTACAGCAGAGAATAAATTTTTGATAAATGAAAACAGAGAGGTGTCAACATTTGCTGATGACAACTATTTGGGTAACTTCACGAGTGACAAGCTCTCACCTCTGCCGATAAGAGTATCGACGATTGCCGACGAGCTTAAGATTGCATCTGGCGGACAGAGTGATATTTTTGCTTTTGCTCCACATGCTTCACAAGCTATGGCGTCGGGGGGACATGCGGCATCGGCCGCCTACTGGATTGAGGAACAAGAGGGTAAGTGGGCAACAACCACTTTTTATAAGGCCAAGCATGCTTTTATCGACCAACACAACAGAGGTCAAGATGCCTTGCCTTATGTTATAAACAGCCAGTCGTGGCGTCCTGCCATAGATGTATCAAGATATAATGCCTTCCCATATACGAAGAACATATACAACTTCCAGCACTTCTTCACGAATAACAAGAAGGATAATGTAAAGAGATTTAAGCAGTCGGCATTGGTGAACAAGGAGGTCAATGATTTGGCTATTGAGGCCATTACGGCCAATTCATTGGGCACGAGGATGAATCCCGACTTTTTGGCTGTTACGTTCTATGCAGGCAACTTTCCTGATGCTTTGGATAAGAACTACTCGGTGGAGATTCAGGATATTTACCACAGACTGGATATTGAGCTTGGAAGACTGCTTGATGCTGTGGACAAGGCTGTGGGATTGGATAATGCTCTGATATTTGTGGCATCGACAGGTTATTTTCAAGAGTATGAGATAATTCCCGAAGGTGTTGTGACATCGGGAGGAAAGTTTTATCCTGAAAGGAGCCAGGCATTGCTTAACATGTATCTGATGGCTCTGTATGGCAGAGAACAGTGGATAAAGAGATATTATAACGACCAGATATTTTTTGATCACAAGCTGATTGAGGATAGAAAAATTGACTTGGTCGAACTGGAAGAGAATGCGGCTAAGTTTTTGGTGCAGTCGGCAGGAATTCAGGATGTTATAACAACAGGTCAGATGTTGCACGGTGCATATAACGGTACTGCTCAACGCTTTAGGAACGGATATTACAAAGGAATATCGGGCGATCTGTTTCTGGAACTTCAGCCCGGTTGGCAGATAGTTAATGACAACTCGGACAATCACTCAACGGTGAGAAACAACGCGGTGGTTTCACCGGTTATCTTCTTTGGAAACAAGATTAAACCTCAAAGAGTTTATAGAACGATTGACGCAACGGAGATTGCACCCAGCGTATCATATCGTTTGAGGATAAGGGCGCCCAATGCCGCCAAGGGGGATATTCTTCAAGAGTTATATTAGTTCATTAGCAATAAACATATTATTAAGTACAAAAAAGAGAATCAACATATAATTATGGGTTTTAATTCATTTATATCAAAAATATTCGGGAATAAGGCACAACGAGACCTTAATGCCATCAATCCGATAGTGGAAAAGATTAAGCAGGCATATCCCGAGATAGAAAAGCTCTCGAACGACGAATTGAGAAGTCGCACAAAAGAGTTGGAGGCTTTCTTGGTGGACCTGGTTAAGGAGGACAAGGCAAAGATTGCCGAACTTAAATCGGGCATGGAGACAGTGGAAATTGATGAGCGTGAGTCTGTTTGGAATGAGATTGACAAGCTGGAGAAGTCTATTGGAGAGAAGTATGAGAAAGGGTTGAACGAGATATTGCCTGTTGCTTTTTCAATAGTTAAGGACACGGCACGCAGGTTTACCGAAAACGAGGAGATAGTTGTTACTGCCACCGATTTTGACAGGGATTTGGCAGCAAGTCACGATTTTGTGAGGATTGAAGGCGACAAAGCTATATACAGCAATCACTGGATTGCCGGAGGAAACGAGATTACGTGGGATATGATTCACTACGATGTTCAGCTTTTTGGTGGTGTGGTATTGCATCAGGGAAAGATAGCTGAGATGGCTACCGGTGAAGGAAAGACGTTGGTTGCAACGTTGCCGGTGTTTTTGAATGCATTGACTCACGAGGGTGTTCACGTTGTTACTGTGAACGACTACTTGGCAAAACGTGACTCGGAATGGATGGGACCTATCTATATGTTTCACGGTTTGTCGGTTGATTGCATTGATAAGCATGAGCCCAACTCCGACGCAAGACGCAAGGCATATAACTCAGACATAACGTTTGGTACGAATAATGAGTTTGGTTTTGACTATCTGCGTGACAACATGGCTGTTTCGCCAAAAGACTTGGTTCAACGCAAGCACAATTTTGCCATTGTGGACGAGGTGGACTCGGTGTTGATTGATGATGCACGTACGCCACTTATCATTTCAGGTCCGGTACCCAAGGGCGATGATCAGCTATTCGATCAGTTCAGACCAAAGGTTGAGTTGATAGTTAAGGCACAACGAGACTTGACTTCTTCGCTGTTGGTAGAGGCAAAGACGAAGATGGCTTCAGAAGATCCGAAGGTTCAAGAGGAGGGCGCACTACTGTTGTATCGTTCATTCAAGGGTATGCCTAAGTATAAGCCTTTGATTAAGTTTTTGAGCGAGCAGGGTGTCAGAACTGCAATGCTGAAGGTAGAGGAGTTCTATATGCAGGAGCAGAATAAGAATATGCATATTGTGACCGATCCGCTATACTTTGTTATAGATGAAAAACTTAACAGCATAGAACTGACCGACAAAGGTATTGACATGTTGACCGGCAAGAGTGATGACCCTCAGTTCTTTATCCTTCCAGATATTGGTTCGCAGATGGCAGAGTTGGAGAATTCGGGCTTAAGCGATGAGGAGATGTCAGCGAAGAAAGATGAGATACTTCAGAATTATGCCATCAAGAGTGAGCGAGTACACACTATAAATCAGTTGCTTAAGGCATACACTCTTTTTGACAGAGATGATGAGTATGTTGTAATCGACAACAAGGTTAAGATTGTTGACGAGCAGACAGGTCGTATCATGGAAGGCCGCCGTTATTCGGATGGTCTGCACCAAGCTATCGAAGCCAAGGAGCGTGTAAAGGTTGAGGCGGCAACACAGACATTTGCCACCATCACGTTGCAGAACTTCTTCAGGATGTATGAGAAGTTGGCAGGTATGACCGGAACAGCTGAGACGGAAGCCGGAGAGTTTTGGGATATCTATAAGTTGGATGTGGTTGTTATTCCAACTAATAAGCCAATTATAAGGAACGACCAAAACGACAGGATATATAAGACAAAGAGAGAGAAATATAATGCGGTGATAGCAGAGATTGAGAAACTTGTGTCGGAAGGCAGACCTGTTTTGGTTGGTACGACATCGGTTGAGATTTCGGAATTGCTCAGCCGTATGTTGACGCTCAGAAAGATTAAGCATAATGTGCTGAATGCCAAGCTTCACCAACGCGAGGCAGAAATTGTTGCAAACGCCGGACAAAGCGGAGTGGTTACTATTGCCACCAACATGGCAGGTCGTGGTACCGACATCAAGCTGACACCCGAAGTTAGAGATGCGGGAGGTTTGGCCATCATTGGTACTGAAAGACATGAATCGCGTCGTGTTGACAGGCAGTTGAGAGGTCGTGCGGGACGACAGGGAGACCCGGGTTCTTCAGTTTTCTTTGTTTCGCTTGAAGATGACCTGATGCGTTTGTTTGCCACCGAAAAGATTGCCGGACTTATGGACCGTATGGGCTTTCAGGAAGGTGATGTTTTGGAGCACAGCATGTTGAGCAAATCTGTGGAAAGAGCACAAAAGAAAGTTGAGGAGAACAACTTCGGAATACGTAAGCGACTTCTTGAGTATGATGATGTTATGAACTCGCAACGTGAAGTTATCTACAAACGCCGTCGACATGCATTGATTGGTGAACGTATTGACAACGATGTTGCAAACATGATTAGTGAGACATCCAAGAATATTGTTGAGATTAACGAGGATGATTATGAAGGCATGAAGATGGATCTCTTGAGAGTTATGGCATTGGACATACCTTTTGAAGAGGAAGATATCAAGAGACTTAAGATTGGCGACATGATAGACAAGGTTACTGAAAAGGCTTTCGAGACATTTAAGCGCAAATCGGAAAGACTTGCAGAGATTGCCAACCCTGTGATTAAACAAGTTTATGAGAATCAGGGTGCAATGTATGAAAATATCTTGATACCAATAAGCGACGGTAAGCGAGTTTACAACATTGCATGTAACTTGAAAGAGGCCTATGAGAGTGGTTCTAAGGCTCTTGTTAAAGCTTTTGAAAAATCAATATTGCTGCACACCATAGACGAAGATTGGAAAGAACATCTTCGTGAGATGGATGAATTGCGCAACTCGGTTCAGACAGCCAGCTATGAGCAGAAAGACCCATTGCTGATTTATAAGATTGAGTCGTTCAACCTGTTCAATGACATGGTTAACAACATTAACTCTAAGGCAGTTTCAATTCTTATGCGTGGTCAGATACCTGTTCAGGATGCAGGCGAAGTGAGGCGAGCAGCACCGGAACAAAAGACAGATTACAGCAAATATAAGACTCAAAAAGACGAGATGGGGTCTCTTGGTTCGGGAGGCAACTCACAACATGGCGGGGAAGCACCAAAGCAACAGAAACTGGAACCTATCCGTGTGGAAAAGAAGGTTGGAAGAAATGATCCATGTCCGTGTGGCAGTGGTAAAAAGTATAAGAACTGTCACGGCAGATAAGAGTTTTTTTATAGATATTTTTTGGGAAAGAGGCACTAAATATAGTGCCTCTTTTTTTGTTAAATTGGAATAAAAGCAGTATCTTAGTAATATGAAATAGTGGAGAATTGATGTTTGTTATTCTCCTGATTTATAACAAGTTGTAATTGATGGTTAAGGAGTAAAAAATTGATTTAATGTATGATTGACCAAGAGGATAGAATTATAAAGATTAATATTGAGGATGAAATGAAATCATCGTATATCGATTATTCGATGTCGGTGATTGTTTCGAGGGCTCTTCCTGATGTTCGCGATGGTTTTAAGCCGGTGCACAGGAGGATACTTTTTGGTATGTCTGAGTTGGGTAACACACACGATAAGCCTTATAAGAAGTCTGCAAGAATTGTTGGTGAGGTTTTAGGTAAGTTTCATCCACATGGAGATTCGTCGGTATATTTTGCGATGGTGAGATTGGCCCAGTCTTGGAGTATGCGCTACACATTGGTAGATGGTCAGGGTAACATGGGTAGTATTGACGGTGACAGTCCTGCCGCTATGCGTTATACGGAGGCAAGACTGAACAGGCTGGCCGAGGAGATGTTGCGCGATATAGATAAAGATACTGTTGATTTTCAGCTTAACTTTGATGATACTCTTAAGGAGCCTACAGTGCTGCCAACGAGAATTCCTAATCTTTTGGTTAATGGTGCGTCGGGTATTGCTGTTGGTATGGCAACTAATATGGCTCCGCACAATTTAACGGAGTGTATTGACGGCATCATCGCATATATTGATGACAGGGATATAGACGTCAAGGGTTTGATGAAATATATAAAGGCTCCTGATTTTCCAACAGGTGCTTATATTTATGGATACAAGGGTGTTGAAGAGGCCTTCGAGACGGGTAGGGGACGAATAGTCATGCGTGGCAAGGCGGAGATTGAGTCGGACAAGAACCATGACAAGATAATAATTAGTGAGATTCCTTATTTGGTTAATAAAGCAGAACTTATCAAGAGTATTGCTAACCTTGTGGCTGACAAGAAGATAGAGGGTATTTCTAACGTAAATGACGAGTCGGACCGTAGTGGTATGCGCATTGTTGTTGACGTTAAGCGTGATGCTAATGCCAGCGTTATATTGAATAAGCTGTATAAGTTTTCGGCTCTTGAGTCTTCGTTCAGTGTTAATAATATTGCGTTGGTGAATGGTCGTCCGGAGTTGCTTAATCTGAAGAGATTGATTGAGCTTTTCGTTGACCACCGACATGATGTTGTTACACGAAGAACTCAGTTTGAGCTGAAGAAAGCTGAAGAGAGGGCGCACATATTGGAAGGTCTTATCATTGCTTCCGATAATATTGACGAGGTTATTGCAATAATAAGAGGTTCATCAACGCCACAGTTGGCTATCCAAAATTTGATGGACAGGTTTGAGCTGTCGGAGGTTCAGGCACGAGCAATTGTTGAGATGCGATTAAGACAACTGACAGGTCTTGAGCAAGATAAGCTGCACGCAGAATATGATGACATCATGAAACTCATCGAACGTTTGAAGGAGATACTCAGCAACGAAGATGTATTGATGGGAGTTATCAAGGACGAGCTTATAGAGATTAGAGACAAGTATGGTGATGAGCGCCGTTCGGAGATAATATTTTCTGCTGAAGAAATGAATCCGGAGGATTTTTATTCCAATGATGATATGGTAATAACAATATCACACATGGGATACATTAAACGTACTCCTCTTGATGATTTTTCTACGCAAAACAGAGGTGGTGTTGGCTCAAGAGGCAGTGATACTCGTGAAGAGGACTTCATTGAGTATATTTATCCTGCTACAATGCATAACTACATGCTGTTGTTTACCCAGAAGGGTAAGTGCTACTGGTTGCGTGTGTTTGAAATACCTGAAGGTACTAAGAACTCGAAGGGTAGGGCTATCCAGAATTTGATAAACATTGAACCGGATGATGCCGTTACAGCGTTTGTGAGAGTTGAAAGCTTGAGTGATGAGGATTATATCAATTCAAATTATCTGCTGTTTTGCACAGAGAAAGGTATTGTTAAGAAAACTTCTTTGGAGGCTTATTCTCGTCCAAGACAGAATGGTGTTAATGCTATTAATATTACTGAGGATGACAAGGTTATCTCGGTTAGACTTACGGATGGCAATCAGCATGTGATATTGGCAAACAGGAATGGTCGTGCAATAAGGTTTGAAGAGTCTGATGTGAGGTCGATGGGACGCGTAGCCACAGGTGTTAAAGGCATGACGTTGGATGATGATGGAGAAGATAAGGTTGTTGGCATGATATGCATGAAGCCCGATTCTGAGAACTCCATACTTGTGGTATCAGAGAATGGGTATGGCAAACGTACTTTGCTTAATGATGAGGATGGCGAGCCTATCTACAGAATTACCAAGAGAGGAGCTAAAGGAGTTAAGACACTTAACATAACAGAAAAGACAGGCAAGCTGATAGCAATCAAGAGTGTTACAGATGACAACGATTTAATGATTATTAACAAGTCAGGGGTCACGATACGTATGAAAATTTCCGATATTCGCATTATGGGACGTGCTACACAGGGTGTTACGCTTATCAATCTGGAAAAGAGAAATGACAGTATTGCATCTGTTTGCAAAGTTGAATCGGAAGATGATGAGTTAGTCGACGAAGTAGGCATTGAACATGAAGAGGATGAAAATAATGACAATAATAACGATTTAAATTAAACTTTTTTAGATATAGATTGTCTTAAATAGTAGATGATTTAATTATTAGGAATTTATTTAATTGAAAAAAATATGAATACAATGAGAAGAATCGTTTTCCTTACAATGATCGCTGTTTTTTCTGCGGGGAGCTTGTTCGCGCAGAAATCGGCTCTTAAAGATGCTAAAAGATCGTTGGGGCGTGATGACTTGAATGAAGCACGCGTCATGATTAAGCAGGCATCGGAGAATCCTGAAACGGCTAATGATCCTGAGACTTGGAAGATTATGGGAGATATTGGCAACAAGGCTTTTGATAATGAGAGAACTAAGGCTATGTTGGGCCAAAAGTCGGATGACAAGGTTATGTATGATGGTTTGATGGAATCTTATCATCCATACTTGAAGGCTGACTCATTGGGTGAACTACCTGATGCAAAGGGCAAAGTGAAGAACAAATTTAGAAAGGATATTTCTTCTATATTGAAGGCTAATCACCCTTTCTATATCAATGGAGGTGTGTATTACAATGAGCAGGGTAATTATGCTAAGGCAGCAGACTTTTTCCAGATGTATTGGGATATTCCAACCTTGCCAATGTATGAAGGTCAGAATGCTTTTGTTTTAGATAGTACTTATCAGACTATCAAGTATTATGCAATCATCACAGCTATTCAAGCTGAGCAACACGAAAGAGCTTTGGCTATGCTGGATAAGGCATCAAAAGAACCATTCTTTGAAAATAGTGCTTATAAAGAAAGTGATCTTTACGAGCTAATGGCAAGCGAATATTTGAGTATGGGTGATTCAGCTAAATATGTTGATGCTCTGTATAAGGGTGCTGAAAAATATCCTGAAAGCAGCTATTTCGTGCCAAATTTGGTGAACGTATTTATACGTAAAGGTGACACAGAAAATGCTATCAACTACCTAAATCAGGCAATTGAGAACAATCCGGAGCAAGCTTGCGATTTCAATAGCGTTAAAGGTATCTTGTTGGCTGACAAGGGCGATTTAGAAGGTGCAGAAGTAGAATATAAGAAGGCTCTTGATGCAGATCCTAATTGTGAGCGTGCATTGGAGAATTTAGGACGTGCATACATTATTCAAGCTCAGAATGTTAAGGAGGCTTCATCCCTAAGTGCAAATAGGCAAGAACAATTAGAAAGTGATAAGGTTGCTGTTGAATTTTATCAGAAATCATTACCACACTTAGAGAAACTTAAAGGCTTACAGGAAGCTCGTAGTGCATCAGAAAGCGAAGTTAACGGAGTATTAATGTTGCTCAGAAACGTTTATTACAATTTGAGTGTATTAGGAGTTGATAAGTCTGCAGAATTGCAAGATATTGAATCTAAGCTTGACTTGAAATAACGAGATAAGTTAGTACAGAATAAAAAGGTTGATAGTTTGCTATCAACCTTTTGTTTTATTTGTAAATGTTAGCTAATATATGATATTATGATTGATGTATTTATTATTTTGTGGCTGGTGGTGGAAGTAATATGTCTGAGCGGTGTTAATAGGTGATGGTAATAGGTTGTCAGTATTAGATAGTTTGCATATAGCAATTAAACATAATAGATATTATAGGACTACCGTAAAGTTATTATTTGAATCTATTTTTTAATGTGTTGATAATGTATTTAATACCTAATATTACAATAACAGTTATAAATATTAGTGAAGTAGTACTTAAAGTTCCCATAGCTTTTTTTTCAAATGTAATACATTTTTTCAACTTTACATACTTTTTTGAATTATTCTATAGAAGAAATTAAATGTGGAAAAGTGCGGGATTTTTTGTACTTTTGTCCTAGAAAGTATATGTGAAATTATTGACTATTTAGTAGAATAAAATGACACAAAAGAATCGGTATAATCAGCGTGGCGTTTCTGCAACCAAAGAAGATGTGCACAATGCTATTAAGAATATAGACAAAGGTCTGTATCCAAGAGCTTTTTGTAAGATTGTTCCGGATATATTAGGAGGAGATCCTGATTATTGCAATATTATGCATGCAGATGGTGCCGGGACGAAATCTTCGTTGGCATATGTATATTGGCGTGAAACCGGAGATATTTCTGTTTGGAAAGGTATTGCGCAGGATGCCCTTATTATGAACGTTGACGATTTACTTTGTGTTGGTGCGACTGATAACATACTTGTGTCTTCTACTATTGGTAGGAATAAGAATCTTATTCCCGGAGAGGTTATATCTGCAATCATCAATGGCACTAATGAACTGTGTGAGGAGCTTTCTGAATTGGGTGTAGGTCTATACCCAACAGGTGGTGAAACTGCTGATGTTGGTGATTTGGTGAGGACAATAATTGTGGATAGCACGGTGACTTGTAGAATGAAGCGAAGAGATGTGATTGATAACGCAAACATAGGCGATGGCGATGTTATTGTAGGGTTATCATCCACAGGTACAGCTACTTATGAAAAAGAATATAATGGTGGCATGGGAAGTAATGGATTGACTTCGGCTCGCCATGATGTGTTTGGAAATTATCTTGCTAAGAAGTATCCTGAAAGTTTTGATTCTTTTATACCTTCGGATTTGGTGTATTCGGGGAGTATGAAGTTGACAGACAAAATTGAAGAGTTGGGTATTGATGCCGGAAAACTGGTTTTGTCCCCTACTCGCACCTACTCCCCTATTATTTCTCAGATTGTTAAAGAGTTAAAGGGGAAAATTAATGGTATGATTCATTGTTCCGGTGGTGCTCAAACAAAGATTATGCACTTCTTGGGAGATGGACTTAAAGTTGTGAAGGATAACCTATTCCCTACTCCTCCATTGTTTGATATAATACAGAAACAATCAAACACAGGGTGGCAAGAGATGTACACAGTCTTCAATATGGGCCATAGGATGGAGATATATATACCTGAAACTTATGCTAAGGAAGTAATAGATATCTCCAAGTCGTATGGTGTGGATGCGCAGATTGTGGGACACGTAGAAAAATCGGATAAAAGAGAATTAGTAATTGAAAGTGAGAATGGTAAGTTTATTTACCAATAAACACTCAATATAATAGAATATGCCGGAGAGTACGCTATTAGATAAATTAGAACATTTGGTTACTAGGTTTGAAGAAGTAAAAACACTCATTACTGACCCTGAAGTGATTGCTGATATGGATCGCTATGTGAAGCTTAATAAAGAATATAGCGATTTGGAGAAGATCATGGATGTTAGGAATGAGTATAAGTTAGTACTTGAAAACATTGAAGAGGCTAAAAATATTATAGAGAATGAGTCAGACTCAGAGCTCAGGCAGATGGCGAACGAAGAGCTAAGTAAAAGTAATGCAAAGCTTCCCGGTTTGGAGGAAGAGATAAAGTTGCTACTTATACCAAACGACCCTGAGGACTCGAAGAATGTGGTTATGGAGATTAGAGCAGGCACAGGTGGTGACGAAGCATCCATTTTTGCCGGCGACCTGTTCAAGATGTACACAAAATATTGTGAGAGCAAGGGATGGAAGGTTGAAGTAACCAGTTACACTGAAGGAACTTCCGGAGGATACAAGGAGATTATATTCACAGTAAGAGGTGTTGATGTATACGGAACACTTAAGTACGAATCAGGCGTTCATCGTGTTCAACGTGTACCTCAGACGGAAACGCAAGGTCGTGTTCACACCTCTGCTGCAACAGTAGCAGTCTTGCCTGAGGCAGAAGCTTTTGACATCGAGATAAATCCTGCTGACATCGATTTTCACACTTCTCGTTCGAGTGGTGCCGGTGGTCAGAACGTTAATAAGGTTGAAACTAAAGTACAGTTGACTCACAAGCCTACAGGTATTGTAGTTGTATGCCAAGAAGGACGTTCACAGCTTCAGAATAGAGAAACTGCAATGCAGATGCTTCGTACGAAACTCTATGATATAGAGCTTACAAAAAGGCAGGGAGACATAGCTTCGAGGAGAAAAACTATGGTGTCAACAGGTGATCGTTCAGCTAAAATACGCACATATAATTATCCACAAGGAAGGATTACAGACCATAGGATAAATTATACAATATATAATTTGTCTTCTTACATGGATGGTGATATACAGGATGTTATTGACAAACTGATGGTCAGCGAGAATGCGGAAAGACTGAAGGAGGCAAACCTATAAACAAATAAATATTACAAGTCATTTGTATGAATAAACAGCAGATATTTGAAGAAATCAAAAGGAAAGAATCATTCCTTTGTGTGGGACTTGACAGCGATAAAAATAAGATACCACAACACTTGTTGAGTGAAGAAGATCCTATATACAGTTTCAACAAAACGGTTATAGATGCTACAGCACCTTATTGCATAGCTTATAAGCCGAATTTAGCTTTCTATGAAAAGGAAGGAGTGGAAGGATGGATTTCTTTAGAGAAAACAGTTGCCTACATAAAGCAAAAGTATCCAGAGATGCTTGTAATAGCTGATGCAAAGCGAGGCGATATAGGTAACACCAGCCAGATGTATGCAGACTCTTTTTTTGATAATATGAGAGTTGATGCTGTGACTGTTGCCCCTTACATGGGAGAAGATAGCGTAAAACCGTTCCTTAAATATGAGAATAAGTGGGTTATTCTTCTAGCATTGACAAGTAATATTGGTTCTAAAGATTTTCAGTTGACCACCGATGATAACGGTCAAAAACTATTTGAAAAGGTATTGTTGAAATCTCAAGAGTGGGCATCTGATGAGCAGATGATGTATGTTGTTGGTGCCACTCAGGGCAAACTCTTTGCCGATGTAAGGAAGATGGTACCGAACCATTTCTTACTGGTGCCTGGTATTGGTGCACAAGGAGGCTCATTGGAAGAGGTATGCCAATATGGTATGAATAAGTATTGCGGTCTAATTGTTAATTCTTCCAGAGGCATCTTATATGCAGATAGTAGCGAAGACTTCGAGTTTGTTGTTGCCGAAGAGGCCAAGAAGCTCCAACAGGAGATGAAGTCAATGCTGGATAAATATCTAAAATAATACACCTCATATCTCATCGTTCTCTTTGTAGGTTGGAACTATAAAACTTACAGTAAGGAAGCCTATTAGTCCCAGTACGAGGACAAGGATTCTTAATTTTATCTCATCGATAAAAACGAATGCTGACAGCAAAACCATTGCTGTCATAAAAACTAATATATTTATCTTACCTCTCTTTGGTATGCCCTTTCTTCTTTGGTAGTTTTTTATCTTAGGGCCAAACGTCTTACTCCTAAGCAGATATATGTATAGTCTCCTTGAGCCTTTTGCATAAAGATAAGCAGATAATAATGCAAATGGAGTGGATGGCAAGCCGGGAACGATAACACCCAGGACAGCCAAACCTAAGGCAATGGTTCCCCCTAATACATATAGATATCGTAAAATCTTATTGTGCCTTTTTCTTGATTTAACACGCTCTTTTGAACCAGGCAATTTATTTATAGTGATTTTTTCTTTTTCCAATAGTCCTAAAGTTGTTTTATATAGCTTTGTTGATATGCCATATTTAATTTGTGACTTTATGATTGCAAATATATAGATAATATTTCCATGAGTCAATAATCGAAGATGGTTTTAGGAACTTATTTTTCTTTGGCAACTAAGCCAAATTATTATAACTTTGCGGTTTATTGTTTAGGTTACTCACATATAGGTTTAAAGTACATGACTTCGGAAAATCAAAAAACTGACAAAATAAGAATATTATTCGTTTGTTTAGGTAATATATGTCGTTCCCCTGCTGCAGAAGGAATAATGGATTTTCTTGTAAATAAAAACGGATATCAAGATATAATAGAGGTTGATTCAGCCGGCACATCAGGTTGGCACGAGGGAGACCTGCCAGATGTTAGGATGCGTTCTCATGGGATGGCACGAGGTTATGACTTCAATAGCCGAGCAAGGAAATTCAATAAATCTGACTTCGATAAGTTCGACTATATAGTTGTGATGGACGATGAAAACTACGAGAACGTAAGCATATTAGCATCCGACGATTCTGATTTATCCAAAATAAAACGTATGACAGACTTTTCTGTTCAGTATAAACATACAACAATCCCGGACCCCTACTATGGAGGTCCTTCAGGATTTGAACTTGTGCTTGATTTGCTGGAAGATGCCAGTGAAGGCCTCTTCCAAGCAATCAAAGAAAAACACTCTATATAAACTCTCTAAAGTTAATATGTAATCTTAGGATCGAGTTGCTTTGCCAATTCAATCATCTCTTGAACTTGAGACAAAACAGGAACTCTTCTTACAAGATTTTTTAGCTCATTTACTTCAACCAATTTGGCATGCAAGTTTTCTGCATTCCTATTGCGAAGTTCTTTCACGGTATCAACACCTGCAGCCTCAAGCAACTCAGAAAACTGAGGGCCTACACCCTTGATTCTGAATAGGTCAGCATGGTTTGTCCAAGTAAGAATATCCTTTTCAGATATACCTGTTTTTTCAGCCATTTTAGATCTTCCGGCTTTAGTTGCACATGCTTCAAGCAGGTCAGCAACAGTATTAATGCCTTCATTCTTCAACTTAGTTCCATATACCGGACCTATACCTTCAATGTCTTCGATTTTGTAACTCATATTATCAATATTATTGATTAATAAATAAAACAGTATAGTAATTTATTTACTTACTCCCTACAAATATCAAAAAGATACATGTTTATACTACATATAACGAACTAATGGACTCATTGTTGCAAACTCTCATGATAGCTTCAGCAAACATGTCTGCAACAGATAATACTTTCACCTTCTCACATTTCTTTGAGTATGGAATACTATCTGTAAAAATGATCTCTTTCAAAGCAGATTGATCTACCCTTGTTGATGCCGGGTCTGACATAACTGCGTGGCTTGCTATAGCTCTAACAGACTTAGCGCCATTCTCCATTATAAGGTTTGCAGAACGAGTGATTGTACCGGCTGTATCCACTATGTCGTCAATAAGTATAACATCTTTACCTTTAACGTCTCCAATTATCTTCATGTCAGAGATCTGGTTGGCTTTTTCTCTCAACTTATAGCATATCACCATTGGACATTCCAAGTACTTAGAATATGCACTTGCACGTTTCGTTCCACCAACATCAGGAGTTGCAATAACAGTATTATCATCAATGTTCATCTCTTTTATATACTCCATAAAAACTCTGGAGCCATATAAGTGGTCTACCGGAACATTGAAAAAGCCTTGAATCTGATCAGCGTGAAGGTCCATAGTAATCAACCTGCTTATACCTGCTGATGACAGCATATCTGCAATAAGTTTTGCGCCAATGCTAACTCTGGGTTTGTCTTTCCTATCTTGGCGTGCCCAACCGAAATATGGTATTACTGCAACAATTGACTTGGCAGAAGCACGTTTTGCCGCATCAATCATCAGAAGTAACTCCATAAGATTGTCCGAATTGGGAAATGTTGATTGAATCAAAAAAACCTGCTTACCTCTTATCGACTCCTCGTAAGATACTGCAAATTCGCCATCGGCAAAGTGTTCAATGATCATATTTCCCAGTGGGCAATTCAGGCTATTACAAACTTTTTCAGCGAAATATCTCGACTTTGTTCCCGAGAAAATTTTGTATGGTCTTTCCTCCATTACTTTTTATTTTATATATAACAACATTAATAATTATTGTCGGACCTTAAGCGTCCTTCTTTCAGTTTGCAAAAATACAAAATCTAAGCGTCAATAAATAATATATTTACTTGAAAGTTAATTTATAAATCTCGCCCGAGTTTCCACCTATTTTTACTACCACATCTTCACACTCATTTACGACTATTCTTTTCTTTCCTTCTTTGCATAATAGCGGTTTCATAGTCATTTTGGAGAACTTATCTATACCGAAAAACGAAAAAGCATGTTCCGGTATGTTCACCTTGCACTCTTTTTCTTCTTGGTCAAAATTGCATATTACCAGCAAAACATTGTTCTCATAGCCTCTCAGAAAGGCAAATATCTTGGTTGAATCGAAGCTTTCATTATCATAGTTGCTTGACATAAGGTCATAGAACAAACCCTTATAAATGGCCGACTCTGTGTTGCAAATGCTTAACAATCTTGAATAGAAATCCTTTAACGTAACCTCTTCCTCCGTTAGCAATTCATTATTCCACTTGCCTTTATTATTCCACCTGCACACAGTGTCTACCGACCAATAGTCGAAAATAGTTGTTCTTCCATCACTGCCGCTGAAGCCCTCTTCATCCATGCCTTTCTCGCCCAATTCCTGACCAAAATACACCATAACAGGATTGGTATTGATGCAACAAGTCAATATCATAGCTGCCTTGCCTTTCATGCCATCTTTCAAGAAATAGTCTGAAGCAAGTCTCTGTTCATCATGGTTCTCCAAAAAGTTTAATAACCTACCCTGTATGTCCCCCACACTGTTTAGTGCGAAAGTAATATCAGATGAAGGCCTATATCCACACGAAACGTCTCTCAAAATGTCGTACAGACCAACCTTATCATATAGATAGTCAAAAACGTGCTGACCCAAGAAACTCCTGTAACGTGAAGTATTGTATATCTCTGCTATGAAAATTATATTTACATGCTTTGCTTTAATCTGAGGAATTACCCATTCCCAAAACTCGAGAGGCACCATCTCTGCCATGTCGCACCGGAAGCCGTCTACACCCTTATCTGCCCAATACATAAAAACATCTCTCATCTTGTTCCATGTATCCGGTATCGGATAAAAGCTCGTCCTATATCCTCGGCTGTAATCCACACCATAGTTTAACTTAACTGTTTCGTACCAGTTATAAACTGTTGGCTTGCTGTTGAAGCAGTCATTACCCGTAACCTTTGCAGGATATTCTTCATAAGTGAACTCCCCTACTCTTTCATCGGGAACTTGAATTTCCAACTTCTCTTCAGGCAGATAATAGAAGTTATTATTAATAGAAAAATCTTGGGTACTGTCATCAGTTTCTCCAAAATCTCTGATGCCTTTAGGCTTACTTATTGACTTATATTCTCGCGCCAGATGATTGGGTACATTATCAATGATAACCTTCAACCCCGCTTTGTGAGTTCGTTCTACAAGGCTTTCAAACTCTTGCATTCTATTATTGACATCCACTGCCAAATCAGGATCAACATCATAGTAATCTCTTATGGCATACGGCGAGCCGGCCTTTCCTTTTATAATTTCAGGATTACCGGAATATATTCCATATTTGCTGTAGTCAGTCATCGAAGCATGAGCAATAACCCCTATATACCAGACATGTGTATAGCCCTGCTTAACAAGCTTTTGCAGAATATCGTCGTTGATATCGTTGAACTTTCCACAACCGTTATCCTCCAACGAACCATTGCCAACATTAGATTGATTGGTATTACCAAACAGTCGTGGTAAAAGTTGGTATATGAAAATCTTTTTCTTACTCATTTCATTATCCTCTAAGCCTATCGAAATAGTGTCCTATATGCGCAACCCTCTTATAGTGGCTGTGACACTTCCTCACAATCTCCCACGACTCATTCTCACTCATCTTCACAGCAGCATTGTTATATCCAATGCTTGTTATCTTGTCTATATTATTAAGGTCAAACATTCCATACTGGTCTGTTCCCTTGGCTTCAATCAATATATCGCACTGTGCTTTGTCCACAATACTATTGGAGTTGGACATTAAATTAAACGTCCTTTCCACAACATTCATAATACCACCCTTATCAGAAGGCGGAAGCATCAATGCAACATTCACACCAACTACATATTTGCACTTTTTTCTGATGACCGATACAGGAAAATTCTTAAATAACCCCCCATCCACATACGGCACATCGTTTATATACATAGGATTAAATATGATTGGCACAGAACATGATGCGACAACAGCGTCAATCAAGTCATCACCATTAGAAAAAACTACTGACACAGCCCTATTCCAATCCGTTGCCACCACATAAAGTGGTATATTCAAATCTTCAAAGCGCTTTGCTCTAAGGTTCTTCTTCAAAAAACTATGCAAACCGGTAGTTTTAAAAAGACCGGCCTTAGGCCTAGATATCTCTACAAATTCTCTAAACTCTTTTTTCTTAAAAAGCTCGGCAATCTCATCCGGATGAAATCCATCTGCGTAAAACACGCCTACAAGCGACCCGGCACTCGTTCCGGAAATAGCGTCAGGCTTGAGCCCGCATTTTTCCAATATCTGCAAAGCTCCCAAATGTGCAAAACCTTTTGCTCCACCTCCACCTAACGCATACCCTAAATAATAATCGTAATTTTTTTTCCAAAGTGACATAACTAACACATTTTTTCACCTTACAAATATGGTATTATTATTTAAAATATACAAAGTTAAAGCAATAAATACTTATTTTTTTAATGTGTTTCTCAGCTCCAAAATTGTCTTGTTAAAAATAGGATGAACAACATCGGGTGCTATCTCACTCAAAGGAACGAGAACAAAATCTCTTTCTGCCATTCTTGGATGCGGGATAGTCAAATAATCGGTATCAATAACACAACTGCCTGCCAAAACTATGTCTATGTCGATGATTCTATCTTCATGAACACCATTTTTGCTCTTATTTGTCCTACCCATTCCTTTTTCAATGCTTTGAGTCTCTGCGAACGCTTCGTAAATATCTAAGCTAGTGCTGACTTCGCAAGCTATATTCACAAAATCATTGTCCGACTCAAAACCTTGAGCCTCAGAATAATAAAATGCAGATCGAGAAACAACTTCTCCAATCTGCATTTCTATCTTTTCTATTGCCAAATCAATATTTTCTTCTCTATTGCCCAGATTTGACCCAATAGACAAGTACAACAAGTAGTGCTGTTCAAGCATAAAAAATTATATTATCAGCATGGCATCTCCATATGCACCAAACCTATATTTTTCTTTTATGGCCAGCTCGTAGCAGTCCATAATTTTATCATAATCGCCAAATGCACAGGTCATCATCAACAATGTGGAATATGGCAGATGGAAATTGGTAATCAAGCTGGTTGCCACACCAAAATCATAAGGTGGAAAGATAAACTTGTTTGTCCAGCCTGCTCTCGGTTTGATGTGCCCATCTGTGCTGACAACAGTTTCAATAGCTCTCAACACGGATGTACCAACGGCACATATATTCTTGCCATTGTCATGCGCAGCATTAACCCGGTCGCATATTTCCTGAGTAATTATAATCTCCTCCGACTCCATCTTGTGCTTCGATAGGTCTTCAACATCAATCATGCGATATGCCCCCAATCCGTTGTGCAGAGTCAAAAAACCGTATCTTATGTCTTTAAGTTGCATCCTCTTCAGCAACTCACGACTGAAGTGCAAACCTGCTGCCGGAGCAACGACTGCACCTTCAACCTCTGCAAATATATTCTGATATCTTTCGCCATCGTCTGGCTCTGCCCTTCTTTCAAGGTATTCGGGAATCGGTGTCTCACCAATCCTGAAAAGCTCTTCCTTAAACTCGTCATAGGGACCATCATACAAGAATCTCAGCGTTCGACCTCTCGAGGTAGTGTTGTCAATAACCTCTGCAACAAGATCCTCGTTCTCACCAAAATATAGTTTATTTCCAATCCTTATTTTTCTTGCCGGATTAACCAACACATCCCACAGATGCTGGTCGGGATTCAACTCTCTCAATAGAAAGACTTCAATCTTGGCACCGGTTTTTTCTTTATTGCCAAACAGCTTTGCAGGAAAAACCTTCGTGTTATTGAAAATGAAAAAATCATCCTTGTCAAAATAATCGATAATCTCCTTAAACATCCTGTGTTCAATCTTATCAGAATCTTTATGGACAACCATCAAACGAGACTCATCTCGATGATTGGTTGGATATTTTGCAATTAACTCTTCCGGTAAATTAAATTTAAACTGCGATAACTTCATATATGCTTTATATTTTCTTCAAAAAAATGATCCAATTCACCTATCTCCAGGCAATCTTCAACTCTAACATTCCCCACTCTGGTACGCGTCAAACCAACAAGATGCGCACCGGAATGCAACGCTTCGCCAATATCCCTGGCAAGCGCTCTTATATAAGTACCTTTGCTGCAAACCACCCTTATCTCTATGTAGGGCAACTCGCAACTAATCAATTCAATATCATCTATAACCAATATCTTGGGTTTTAGTTCAATATCAACGTTCTTACGTGCATATTCGTATGCTCTTTTGCCATTTATCATGACAGCCGAGAAAGCAGGCGGCACCTGCTCAATCTCACCCACAAAACCTTTCAGAACCTCCTCTACCCTCTCTTTGGTTATATGGTCGGTAGGATATTCGCCGTCTATTTCCGTTTCCAAATCAAATGACGGTGTTGTTTGTCCAAGCTTTATCTTTGCTATGTACTCTTTTACATCATGCTGATATTGCTCTATCAACTTTGTTTTCTTTCCGGTGCAGATAATCATCACACCAGTTGCCAATGGATCTAGCGTGCCGGCATGGCCCACCTTCAACTTCTTGATACCAAGCAAACCACACAACTTTGCCCTCACAACCTTAACAACCCGAAAAGATGTCCAATGCAGAGGCTTATTCACATAGATGACTTCACCCTTTACAAAATCCATAGAAAGCAAATTAACAGTTTCCAATTATACCAACAGAAAAACCTGTCTGCGTCACACTAAAAAACTGTGAACAATATTGTTGCCAACCCTACTACCGCACAATAAATAGCAAAATATATCAGCTTACCTCTTTTCACTATATTTATCATCCACTTGCAAGCGATACAACCTGAAATGAAAGCCGCCAAAAAGCCAGCGACCAAGGCAGCTGTGGATATATCGCCTCCCACTTCAGCACCTTTTGCAAACTTGATGATATCGAGCAAGGCCTCTCCCAATATTGGTGGTATAACCATCAAAAACGAGAATTGCGCCAAGTTTGCCTTGTTGTTACCCAACAACAAACCCGTGGCAATCGTTGTGCCCGAACGCGACAACCCGGGTATTACTGCGGCAGCTTGCGACAAACCTATAATAAATGCATCTTTCCTGCTGATATCCTTCTTCTGGCGGGGCTTTGCGTAATATGTTAAACCCAACAGCAGTGCCGTCACCATCAACATTATACCCACAATCAGCAATCCTGACGAGAAGATGTTCTCAACAGCATCCTTAAAGAAAAAACCCACGATGCCGATGGGAATCATTGAAATAAGGATATTGATGACGTAGTTTAACTCATCGTTTTTCTCAAACTTGAAAAATCCCTTAACTATCCATTCAATCTCCTTCCACAATATCACAAGTGTGCTGAAAACGGTGGCTATGTGTACCAACACTGTGAACGACAAATTGCTCTCTGCATCAACACCAAACAGTTCTGAAGCAATAGTCAAATGTCCGCTACTGCTTATAGGTAAATACTCACAAATACCCTGAACAATACCAAGAATTATTGCCTCAAAAACGCTCATTGCTTATCTTTTGACTCAGCCTCCTTTGCGCCGGATTTTTTGTCAGGATAAAGAATGCCGAATATCATCAGCACAAAGCCGGCCAAACTAACCACAGGAGCCAACTTTATTCGTCTGGCGCTAAATATATCCGGTTCAAAACCACCCTCGGCAGTGGTGGCAGGACCGGTCATCAAAAGAAATCCAACAATTATTATCAACACAGCAACACCACAAATAATTAAATTGGTCTTGCCCAATGCAATGTTTTTTTGAGACATATCCTGAATAAAAATTAAACGTAGTAGAGTTCATCGGTTCGCATTCTGACATACTTGTTCACGGCAAATGCCGCGGCAATAGTAGAAATGATAACACCCAAAACAATTACTATAGAAAATATTAAAATTAAATCAAACCTCGACAAAATGGGCTGAAGTGCAACATACTCTCTGTTGAAATAAATTAACAACATAAAAATGATGACATCGGCAATAATTCCGGCAAAGATGCCTGTCAAAATATTATTCCTCACAAAAGGCCTCCTGATAAATCCACTCGTTGCACCAACAAGCTTCATTGTGCTTATTAAAAACCTCTTTGCGTAAACGCTCAACCTGATAGTGTTTCTTATCAAAGCAAATGAAATGAACAGCAACACCACCGCCAAAATCATCAACAGTGCCATCACCTTCGACAGGTTTTCGTTAATCAAGTCCAACGCCTCCTGCTGATAAAGCAAATCAGACACGTTGCTATCTTGACGAATGATATTAGAAATCACCGCAATGCTGTCATTGTTAGCATATTCCGAATGTAAAAATATCTCGATGCATGGTTGTGCAGGATTATAGCCCAACAAATCCTCCGGATCCTCACCCAAGTCTTTGATAAGTTGTTCCTTAGCTTCCTCTTTGCTGATAAATCTTGACGACTTAACAAAAGGTTGCCCATCAAGGTTGTTCCTTATTTTTGTAATCTCCGCATCCTTTATGTCAGATGAGAGCATAACATTGAAACTCATGTTTTCCCTCAGTTGGGTTGATATTCCATTTCCCAAGAAAAGCAATAGGATTGTCAATCCCAATAACACCAATACAAGCGAAATGCTAATAGTTGAAGTAACTTTAGCATTCAAAAACCTTACGGCAGATATTTTCTTCTTATTCGCCATGAGCAATACCGGATATTACACCTCATTATGCACAACTCGCAAAGATAATAAAATTATCTGTTAAAACAGACAATGCCACACCTAAGTTTATGAATAATTCAACACTAATCAAATATACCTAAATAAACATTTATATATCAAAATGATTAAATCAGCGATAACACTTCGTATATCTTTCAACTATCTGAGTTTTATTTACTTTCTGGTATAAAAACTTTCATTAAACCATGGAATGTAAAAAGATTTTTATATATTTGAAATATTATTATTAACATTAAATTAACATGTATGCCTAAGAAATTGTTTTTGTTCCCGATTTTTATTGCTCTAACCCTTCTAATAACCTCATGCGATAAAGATGATGATGTTGCAGGTGAAAGTGGAATAGTTGGTTCATGGTATTTAACTCTTGTCATGCCTGAAAATGATATAGAGATAAGTACTAAGTATACCTTTGACAATGACGGCACCGGTAGCATTACTGCTGAAGGGCTGCCACTAATGTCTTTTAAATACAAAATTGATGGATCAACGCTCTATATCAGTTCACCTGATGGTATAATTATAGATATTTCTGAAGGAGAAATAAGTGAACTTAGCGTTAAAATAATATCTATTTCAAAATCAAAGTTAGTTATAGACGATGGTGGAGGTGTAGTTACATTATATCGCTCTTTGAAAGAATCAAAGAAGAATCCAATCTATGATGACGATGATGATGATTATAACTTTTGATATTAATCGCAATAGCAAAATAGCCAATCATTAAATTTATATTAGCTACAAGGAGAAGTATAATCTTTCTCCAATAAAATACCTACCTACTCCCTACCCGCTCTCACCCCGAGCCCTACCAACTCTCAAGTTTTGTGAATGAAAGTGAGAGTTGGTACGGAGAGGGTTGGCGTTTAATATCAGTTTTTATGAGGTTTATGATTTCATTTTAAGTCCCATCTCTTGGGCTTTTTCCAGCATAAATTGATATGCGGCATCATACTCGTTGGGGATTACACCGTCAAGTATTGCATCTTTTATTTTTGACTTCAACTCGCCAACAACCCTGCCTTGCGGAACATCGAATACGTTCATGATGTCGTTGCCATCTATGGGCGGCTGAAAGTTGCGAATTTTGTCTTTCTTTTCAATATCCTCAAGCTTCTGTCTTACAATCTTGAAATTGTTTAGGAAACGTCTTACCTTCTCAGGGTTCTTTGAGGTGATGTCGGCCTCGCAAAGCGTCATCAGGTCGTCGATGTCGTCACCTGCATCAAACAGCAGGCGCCTGACGGCAGAGTCTGTCACCGTGTCCTCCACCAGTTGCATGGGACGCATGTGCAGCGACACCATCTTTTGGGTGTACTTCATCTTTTCGTTGGCAGGGAGACGAAGTCGTCTGAAAATTTCCGGCACCATCTTCTCGCCTATGTAGTTGTGATTGTGAAAGGTCCATCCCAGCTTTGGATCCCAACGTTTTGTGCGCGGTTTGGCAATGTCGTGCAACAAGGCCGACCAGCGAAGCCACAGATTGTCTGATACTTTCGATATGTTATCCAGCACAACGAGAGTGTGATAAAAGTTGTCCTTATGCCCCACTCCATCCCTGGTTTCGGCACCTTTTAGAGCCAGCAGTTCGGGAAGAATAATTTCAAGCAGTCCGGTCTTTTCCAGGAGTATAAAGCCTATAGATGGTTTGGGCGACATGACAATTTTGTTCAGCTCGTCGGTCACCCTCTCTTTAGAAACTATGTCTATTCGGTTTCTATTTCTTTTTATGGCATCAAATGTTTCGGGGTATATGTCGAATCCCAACTGCGACGCAAACCTTACTGCACGCATCATCCGCAAGGGATCGTCGCTGAAGGTAATGTCGGGGTCGAGAGGAGTACGGATAATCAGGTCCTCCAAATCCTGCATCCCGTTGAAAGGGTCGATGAATTCTCCAAAATTATCACTATTCAAACAGAAGGCCATAGCATTTATGGTGAAATCCCTACGCTTTTGATCGTCTTCGAGTGTACCTTTTTCAACAATAGGCTTCCTCGAATCTGCACGATACGACTCTTTTCTTGCGCCAACGAACTCTACTTCGTACTTGCCATACTTGATTTGTGCAGTACCAAAGTTCTTGAAAATGGCAACAGTAGTGTTTTTGCCCAGTTTGTCGGCTGTCAGCCGGGCAAGCTCTATGCCGTTTCCAACGCACACCACATCGATGTCGTGTGACGGACGATACAAGAAAAAATCACGAACAAAACCTCCGATAACGTAGCACTCTACGCCCAATTGGTCGGCTGCTTCAGAGATTGTTCTAAAAATTGGCTTATCAATAAAATCCACTATCTCTTGTTGAGATAATTCCATCATAATATGTTCTTTATCTGTTACTATTTGCAAAATTACAATAATTGAGTATCAAAACAGCTTTTTGTTACAATTATATTTTGTAAATTTGTGTATTAAGTTTAATGCTTTGTAAACTATGCGCGGTTATTTGAAAGCCACATTCGTCATTTGTTTGATAATAGCTTTTGCTTCATGCGGGGGCGGAAAAAGGAAAGCTTCAGACTATTTGAAAGAGGCTGAAGTTGCATATAAGAGTGGCAACTTTGCATTGGCTAAATTGAAGATTGACAGCGCAAAACTGCTATTTCCTAAAGCTTTTAATGAGATTGATGCAGGGTTCAAAATGATGCAACAGGTGCGCCTTGAAGAGAACAGAAGAAACATCACTTTTTGCGATTCTATGCTCTCGGTCAACTACAAGGTGCTGAATGATATGCTGACTAAGTTCAACTATGTAAGGGACGACAAATACCAAGAGTTTGGCGAATACTACCCCAAAGTTTACACTTTAGGCTCCAACAGTAGCGGCATAAGGTCGGGTGTTAAGGAGAGGGGAGCACTTTTTATAGAGAGTGTTTTGGTAGGAAACCCGATTAAACACAATAAGATAAGAGTTTCGACCAAAGGTGGCGAGGAAGCTGAAACTTTGGTGGTTACTGCCGACGGACTTAACTACACTTTCAAAACCATTAACAACTCGTTTGAGATAGTGAGATATGTTGGTGCCGATGAAAACAACATTTCTCAATTTATTTATACACACAACGACCAACCTATGACTGTTAAGTTTGTAGGGAACAGGACTGTGCCGTTGACCTTACCGAAAGCTTCAATAGAGGGCATAAGCAACTCGTTTGAACTCTCCAATCTACTGTTAGACATTGAGCAGCTGAAATTTGAAAAAGAGAGGAGCGAAACACTGATACGCTATCTTGAAAGCAAGTCAAAATAATATTGCATATTGTCAAAAAAAAATATATAACTTTGCATCGAAATTTTGGTGTCATCGGTTTCTCCATTGTCTACGAAACAGGTGATGAAAAGGGAATCAGGTGTAAGTCCTGAACAGACCCGCTGCTGTAAGCTCCGCTTATGTGATGAATAAAGACCTTTTGCCACTGATGAATGACATCGGGAAGGCATTCAACCACAGGAGTAAGTCAGAAGACCTGCCAATAATTTCACTTTTGTTGCATTGCTTTCGGGTTTTAAAGCATGGAATGAGCACGATTTACTTCTATATTTACGTGTGAGTTTTTCATATTGCTTTAGTGAAACAATGCTTGTGTGGCAATTATTTTTATTGTATAATTAACATAGTATTAAAACGTAAGCAAAATGAAAAAGAATTTGTTGAGTCTTATCTTAATGATTGGACTAATCTTTTCCTCTTGTGAAAAAGAGGATATGCCTGTATTAGAAACTGTAAGTTTTGATAATCTGTTATCGCAACCCAACACAGAGTGGACAGGAGATAAGTCGGGTAAAGAAGCTGCAGTTGAATTTGGCACAACATGGTTTAATCAGTTTTCAGATAGTAAAGGGTTACTCGTTTTCGACAATTATTTCAGCGAGTCAGAATCTGGCACTTGGTGGGGAGGGTTTGCATACACAAACAAATCTGATAAAACGACTGAAGGAGCCAATAATAATAGTGCAATAACAGGAGTTGCAAAGACAGGAAAAGTGTACTTGACAGCTAATAATAGTTTGCAGAATCCTGCTGCCATATCTTTTAAAGACGGCCAAGCTCACCCTGTTATGGGCATGTGGGTAACAAACAGCACATACGCATATCTCACAATGAAAAATGGTAATAGGTTTTCCAAGAAATTTGAGGATGGAGATTGGTTCAAGCTAGATATTTATGGCAAGAATTCTTCAGGAGAAGATACTCAGAAAATATCAGTTTATCTTGCAGATTACAGAGGAGGTAAAAAAGAAATGCTTGATCAGTGGGCTTGGGTAGATTTATCAGTATTAAATGATGTTGTAAGCCTTCACTTTGAATTATCTTCTTCCGACACAGGCGATGCCGGTATGAATACGCCATCATACTTTTGCATAGATGACATAACATTGTTGGTTGAAGAATAAAAAAGCTGTTGCCTCAAGAGTGAGGCAACAGTCTATTTCTACTTTATTATTTTGAAAAAAGGCATTCCAAGTGATTGGCGTGCCTTTATTTTTTTGTGCAGGTTGCCTAATCTAACTTAAGCACTGCAAGGAAGGCTTTTTGAGGTACTTCTACGTTTCCAACCTTCTTCATACGTTTCTTTCCTGCCTTCTGCTTCTCCAACAACTTTCTCTTTCGAGAAATGTCACCGCCATAACACTTTGCAGTCACGTCCTTGCGCACAGCTTTAACAGTTTCACGGGCAATAATTTTTGCACCAATAGCTGCCTGTATTGCAATATCAAACTGCTGACGTGGAATCAATTCTTTTAGCTTTTCGCACATGCGACGACCAAAAGTTTGGGCATTATCTATGTGTGTAAGCGTAGATAGGGCATCCACAGGTTCACCATTGAGTAGTATGTCGAGCTTAACCAACTTAGATGGTCTGAAATCGTGCAGATGATAGTCGAAGGATGCGTATCCCTTGGAAATACTCTTCAACTTGTCGTAAAAGTCTATAACAATCTCACCAAGCGGCATATCGTAGATGATCTCCACACGGTTGCCGGAAATATAGTTTTGTTTAACCAACTCCCCTCTCTTGCCAAGGCAAAGAGTCATTATGGGACCAATGTAGTCGGTGAATGTTATAACCGAAGCACGTATGTATGGCTCTTCAATTCGGTCAATTAGTGTGACATCAGGAAGTCCGCTTGGATTATGGACCTCTTTCATGTGACCCTTCTTGTCATACACATTGTAAGACACGTTGGGCACAGTGGTAATCACATCCATATTGAACTCGCGTTCGAGACGCTCCTGTACAATCTCCATGTGCAACAAGCCCAAGAAACCGCATCGGAAACCGAATCCCAATGCCACCGACGACTCAGGTGTAAATGTAAGAGATGCATCGTTGAGTTGCAGTTTTTCGAGTGAAGCTCTTAAGTTTTCGAAATCTTCACTCTCTATGGGATACACTCCGGCAAACACCATCGGTTTAACTTCCTCAAAGCCTGCAATAGCTTTATCGGCAGGTCGGTCGACATGAGTTATCGTGTCACCCACTTTTACCTCTCTTGAGGTCTTTATTCCGGATATGATGTAGCCAACATCACCACAATTTACTTGATCTCTTGGTTCCATACCCAGCCTGAGAATGCCTATTTCGTCGGCATCATATTCCCGCCCGGTATTTATAAACTTTACCTTGTCGCCCTTGCGTATCTGACCGTTCTCTATTTTGAAGTATGCTATAATACCTCTGAAAGCATTGAATACCGAGTCAAAAATTAGTGCCTGCAGTGGTGCCTCAGGATCTCCTTGTGGAGGTGGAACCCTCTTGATGATTGCTGTAAGAATCTCCTCAACACCTACACCGGTTTTTCCACTGGCTCTGATGATATCCTCTCGATCTACACCTAACAACTCAATTATCTGATCTTCCACTTCCTCCGGCATAGCGCTGTCAAGATCTATCTTGTTTACTATGGGGATAATCTCAAGATCATGTTCAATAGCCATATAAACATTTGAGATGGTCTGTGCTTGGATACCTTGTGCTGCATCAACAATAAGCAAAGCTCCTTCGCATGCAGCAATAGAGCGCGACACCTCGTAAGAAAAATCAACGTGTCCCGGAGTATCAATCAAATTAAGAGTGTACATCTCGCCTTCATATTCGTAATCCATCTGAATGGCGTGACTCTTAATAGTTATACCCCTCTCACGTTCCAGATCCATGTTGTCGAGTACCTGAGCTTGCAGATCATTACCTTCAACAGTTTTGGTGTATTCCAACAATCTGTCCGCAAGAGTACTCTTACCATGGTCGATATGAGCAATGATACAAAAATTTCGTATTCTATCCATCTAATAATAAATATCCCTTTATAATGATTTACCTAAAACTCTGCATTGTTAGGAGTTCTCGGGAAAGGAATAACATCGCGAATGTTGGTCATACCTGTGACGAAGAGCATCAATCGCTCAAAGCCAAGGCCAAAACCGGAGTGTGGTGCAGTACCAAACTTCCTTGTTTCTAAATACCACCAAATTGGGTCGGTATGCATACCGATGTTTTCCACATGTTTCATCAACTTATCATAGTCACTTTCACGTTCCGAACCTCCTATTATCTCCCCTATCTTTGGGAAAAGCACGTCCATTGCCCTAACTGTCTTACCATCATCATTCTGTTTCATGTAGAATGATTTGATTTCTTTAGGATAGTCTGTTAAAATAACAGGGCGTTTAAAGTGCTTCTCTACAAGATATCTCTCATGCTCCGACTGAAGGTCAGCTCCCCAATACACCGGGAATTCAAACTTCTCACCGGACTCTTCCAAAATCTTGATACCCTCGGTATAAGTCAAGCGCTTGAAGTCATTGTTTACCACAAACTTCAGTCTGTCAATAAGCTCATTGTCATACATCTTTGCAAGGAACTCTATATCATCTATACATTTTTCTAAAGCATAGTTGATAAGATACTTCAGAAAATCCTCTGCAAGATTCATGTTGTCCTCGTTATCGTAGAAAGCCACCTCGGGTTCTATCATCCAGAACTCAGCCAAATGGCGTGGAGTGTTGGAGTTCTCAGCCCTGAAAGTGGGGCCGAAAGTGTAAATAGCACCCAACGACATTGCACCAAGCTCACCTTCAAGCTGTCCTGAAACGGTCAGGTTTGTCTGTTTGCCAAAGAAATCTTCACTATAGTCAACCTTACCATCTTCGTTTATAGGCAGATTGTTAAAGTCCAATGTAGTTACCTCAAACATTGAACCTGCACCCTCAGCATCAGACGCGGTGATAATAGGCGTATGGAAATAAAAGAATCCTCTATCGTTGAAGTATTTGTGAATAGCATACGACATGTGATGACGCATCCTAAATATAGCTCCGAAGGTGTTTGTGCGTGGACGCAGATGAGCAACTTCACGCAAGAACTCTAATGAGTGTCCTTTCTTTTGGAGAGGATAAGCCTCAGGATCTGCACCTCCATATATTTCTATTTCTGTTGCTTGAACTTCAACTGATTGTCCTCTGCCTTGTGACTCTACCAATATACCATTAACATTGATACATGCACCTGTTGTTATAGGTTTTAGGAAGTCTTCACCAAACTTGGCTATATCTATAACAACCTGTAAGTTATGTATAATAGACCCGTCATTAAGGGCAACAAAACTAACATTCTTGTTACCTCTACGTGTACGGACCCAACCTTTTACGTTTATTTCTTCACCAAAACCGGTAGACTTTAAAGCCTCTGAAATCTTTGTTCTTTTAATATCTTTCATAATTAAACTCAACTTATCCAAATTAATCAAATGCTCCCATTCTAAGCATATTAACCTCTTGTTCTGTTAAATAGCGCCATTTTCCTCGTGACAGCTTCTTCTTTGTAAGGCCTGCAAAATATACTCTGTCAAGCTTTATCACTCTATAACCCAAGCTTTCGAAAATACGCCTAACAATACGATTTTTACCTGAGTGAAGCTCTATACCAACCTGAGAGAGGTCTTCCTCCGTCACGTAGCTTATTGCATCTGCATGAACCTCACCATCTTCAAGTTCAATGCCATCTGCTATGGCCTGCATATGCTCCATGGTCACAGGTTTATCGAGCCATACCTGATAAATCTTACGCTTCTCATACTTGGGGTGCGTCAACTTAGATGCTAAATCGCCATCGTTAGTCAGCAATAGAACACCCGTTGTTGCTCTATCCAAACGTCCTACCGGATAGATTCGCTCGGTGGCTGCACTCTTAACGAGTTCCATAACGGTCTTCCTGTTTTCCGGGTCATCAGTGGTGGTTACAAAGCCTTTCGGCTTATTAAGCAACACATACACCTTGCTTTCCAGCTCCACAGGCTGATTGTTAAACTCAACCTTGTCGGCACGAGTAATCTTGGTGCCCAACTCAGAAACTACTTCTCCATTTACCTTGACCAAACCGGCTTCAATAAACTCATCAGCCTCGCGACGCGAGCAGATACCTGAATTGGATAAATACTTATTTAAACGTATTGGAGCATTAGGATCAGCATTCTCCTTATACTTTATCTGTTTAAAAGGTTTTTTCTTTTTCTGCTGTTTCTTTGCGCCATGAACATCTCGTTGCTGATTGGTATCACGCTGTTTATTATAGTTTTTGTTGCTGTAACCAACAGCCTCTCTTCTTGGCTGAGCAGTCGCTCTATCCCCTACTCTGGGACGACGTCTTCTAACTCCGCCACTCATTTCGTTTCCTTGTTGTGAATCGTCATATCTACGAGCGACACCCTGACTGTTTTGTCTGTTAGGGTCATAACCATCACGTTGTGTTCTTCGCTCATAGTTTTGCCCCCTGTTTGGGTTGGCGTGTCTCTCACTGCTCGCGTTATTAAAGCTTCTCTTTTGACGCGATTCTTCGTTGTTTGTAGTCATTCTTGATCTTTTTACTAATTACAAATTAAACCTCACGGCTTATAAACTCTCTATCGGGCATCACGATTATCCAACAATCATAATAAAACCCTTAATTAAATACCGGTATAATTCTGCGGAGTTATTGCTTTCAACTCCTTCTTAATATCCTCCGAAACATCAAGAGTATCAATAAACTCGGCAATACTCTCTTTAGTGATGTGCTTGTTTGTACGTGTCAAACCTTTCAATGCTTCATAAGGTTTTGGATATTCTTCTCTTCTCAAAACGGTCTGAATACCTTCAGCCACCACGGCCCAGTTTTTCTCCAAATCGTTGTTGATGGCCTCTTCATTCAATAACAGCTTACCCAGTCCTTTTGTTGTACTACTTAGTGCAATAAGCATGTGAGCCAATGGCACACCAATATTTCTGGTAACTGTTGAATCCGTTAAATCACGTTGCAAACGCGAAATCGGCAATTTAGACGACAGATGCTCCAACAGAGCATTTGCAATACCTAAATTACCCTCGGCATTTTCAAAGTCAATAGGATTCACCTTGTGTGGCATTGCCGATGAACCAACTTCGCCTTCTTTGATTCGTTGCTTAAAATACTCCATGGAGATATATTGCCAAATATCTCTGTTGAAATCTATCAATATTGTATTTATACGCTTCAGAGCATCAAATGATGCAGCCAATGTGTCATAATTGGAAATTTGAGTAGTATACTCCTCTCTTACCAAGCCAAGCTTATTGCTTAGAAAATCACGACCAAATTGTTTCCAATCTATTTCAGGAAAAGCAACATGATGAGCATTGAAGTTTCCTGTAGCACCACCGAACTTTGCTTTTGCAGGAATGCCTTTCAATATATTCAATTGTTCTTCTAATCTATATGAAAACACCTTTAGCTCCTTGCCCAAACGAGTTGGTGATGCCGGCTGGCCATGTGTGCGTGCCAACATTGGCACATCCTTCCACTGCTCCGACAAGCCATTTATGATGCCTATCAAATGCTCAAGGTCTGGAAGATAAACATTCTGAAGTGCATCTCTCCACATCATTGGCATTGATGTGTTATTTATATCTTGCGATGTAAGGCCAAAGTGTATGTATTCCTTATATTCGGATAGAGAAAGTGCGTCGAACTTTTCTTTCAAAAAATACTCAACTGCTTTAACATCATGATTGGTAACCCCTTCTATTTCTTTTATGTCCTGGGCATCATCTTCGTCAAAACCGTCATATATATGTCTTAACTTTCCAAAATAATCCTCACTCACCGATTGCAAAGCAGGAATACCACACTCACAAAGAGCAATAAAATATTCAACTTCCACTTTTACTCTATATTTTATGAGTGCATATTCAGAAAAATACTGAGAAAGTACCTCTGTTTTTTTTCCATATCTTCCATCAACCGGTGAAATCGCATTTAGTCTATTCAAATTCATTTTTCGTTAAGCAATTCATTATGAGTTCAATAAAAAACTGAAACTCACCTGTTTATATTGATATTTTAGGCCATTGCCCCGTTTATTATTAAACTACAAAAATAGTGATAATAATAGAGTGATAAAAGTTTTGTGAAAAATATTTGAAAATATTTTGTTACATAACAAAAACGTTATATCTTTGCATCGCTTTTAAGGGAAATAATTGGGGCGATTAGCTCAGCTGGTTCAGAGCGCCTGCCTTACAAGCAGGATGTCGGCGGTTCGAATCCGTCATCGCCCACAGCAGAAAATCAGGCACTTACACTAAAAACGTAAGTGCTTTTTTCATTCAATATCATAAGGGTATTGATGTATTAACCATTTTTGATGCCAATTTGACGATAGATATACATTTATAGAAACTGACAATCACAGATAAAAATCATATTAAATCAGATGGTACTACAAATATAAAAATAAGAATATATCACAATAAGGAAACACAGTATGTTCCCACAGATTATTATATTGAACCTGAATATATGTTCAGTGATGGATCAGTAAGCCCGATGTATTCCGAATCAGAACTATACAATTATGAACTGAATGAAATAATACAATCATTCAGAAAATCTGCTCTAAAGCTTGGTACCGGGAGAACTATGAACATGAGTTGTAAGGAATTAAGGGATTTTATAGTTGAATCGATTAAACCGACATATGACTTAATCGACTTCGTTTCATTTTCAAAGGAGATTATAGAAGCCGAGAAAAAAGAAAAAACAGCTGAGTGGTACAATCAATCTTTAAAATCCTTTATTTGGTTCTTAGGCAAGGAAAAAATTGATGCCAGAGATATCACCCAACAAAAGATAAGAGCATGGATTGAGCAGTTAAAAGATTCAGGGCAAAGTGGAAGACCGTTGCAAAATGGAACTATAAGCAACTATGTCAGGGGCTTGAGAGCTTTATATACAAAATGTAAGCATAGGTATAATAAGCCGGATTTTAATATTATCCTAATTCCAAATAGACCTTTTGATATTGATACTATACCTGTATATAAAAGAAAGAGGAAGAGTATAACAATAGAAAAAATACAAATGATACGGGATTTTAAAGCAGAAACCCGATGGGAAGTGATGGGAAGAGATATATTTATGATGATGTTCTATTTAATGGGAATAAATATAGGAGACTTATATCATCTTAACCCTCCAAAGAATGGAAGATTGGAATATCAAAGGTCAAAAACGAATAAAGAAAACAATACAGAAAATCTTATCTTATCGGTAAAAATAGAGCCGGAACTTCAAGTATTGATAGATAAATATAGTCCCAATGGTTTTTTATCAGGATTAAAAGCATATTCCAAATATAATAATCTTGCTTCTGCAGTAAATAAAGGGTTAAAAAAAATATGCGAATCACTCGATATTGAAAAGGTTACCACTAACTGGGCCAGACATTCATGGGCCAGTATTGCCAGAAATAAAGCAAGAGTTCCAAAGGCTGATATAGATTTCTGTTTGGGGCACGTTAATAACGATTATAAGATGGCTGACATATATATAGATATAGATTATAGTATTTGCGATGAAGCAATAGAAAAGTATTGGATTTGCTAAAATAAAATACAGAATAATTTTTTTGTAACTAAAAAGATTATATATTTGCAGACAGTAAAGCGAGTTGGATTCCAAACATCAATGTTTGGGGTTCAACTTTTTGTGTTTATATACCCCACTCTATTTGCTTAACACCACACAATAATTTAGCCGGGCTTTAAAAATTTAAACCGATTTGAATATTAAAGCTATTTAAGACTAAATTAAAATGAAAATTATCTTATCAAGAAATTACCTATTCGCCAGATTACGAACAATAGGAAAAATTATTAAATCGAAAACATTAAAAAGTGAATTCAACTCATTTCTATTTGAAATAAAAGACGGAGGATTAACTATTACCGGATGTGATGATTCTGGACAAATAACTACACTTATAGAGTGCACTATAGAGGAAAGTAAAGATTTAAGATTTTTACTTGATTCCTCTACCCTACTCAATGCTCTGAAAGGGTTGCCTGAACAGCCTATCACATTCGATATTGAACAGATGGATAATTCTTTGCGAGTTATTGTTAGGTATCAGAATGGAAAATATGAAATGGTCGGTGAAAATGTCGATTTGTTTCCAAATATGAGGAAACAGGTTGATGCAAAACAGATAGTACTAAATACTGAAACATTAAGCAACGGATTTAAGATGCTGACATTTGCATCTAAAGATGACACTCTTCGCCCTATCATGGGTACAATAAATCTTTCAAGCAAGGATGGAACATTAGCTTTTGCTGCAACTTCAGGATACAACTTGGCTATATATGAAGAAAATATTCAACTGGAAGAATTCAATGTAAACATACCGGCAAAAATAGCAAAGATAGTATCTGATCTTTCAATTAAGAATGAAAACGTCTCTATAATATTTGATGAAACAAATATAAAATTCGAGGTTCAAGACTTTATAATCTCCTATAGATTATTTGAGGGCCGTTTCCAAATTATAGAAGTGTTATACCAACGGAAAATAATATATCAGTTGTTGCAAACTGTGAAGAGTTGATATCAGCAATAAACCGTGTTTCTGTATTTGCCGATGATGCTTCTACTATGATAAGATTTGAGTTAAGAGACAACGGCATTGTACTAACATCTGAAAGTTTAACAGATCAGCGAGGAGCAAAAGAAAAAATATTACTTGAATCTAATTACAGTGATTTTACTATTGGTTTTAAAGCAAATCTACTTTCTGAAATATTAAAAACAACCGAGACTGAAAATTGCAAGATATATTTTAAAGATTCAGCCTCGGCTACTGTATTTATGCCAGGAGCTGGAAAAAATCAAACACTTGTATTAATGCCAATGCAAATTAACAATTAAAATCAACAGACATGAAGACTACAGATCATTTTAAAGGAACTATAAAAGCATATTTAGATGAAAACTTGAGGTATTTCCACAAAAAATGCAGTCCATCATCATAGACATGGTGGTGCACGGCAATTTCAAGGTGGATTATGTCGCCATGTCCATGCTGTCGGCAGCATCAGCGGCTCTTGGCAATACCTATCGTATTCACGTTAAGCAGGATTGGGACACGAATGTCGCCCTTTATATCATATTGGTTGGCAAACCTGGCATGGGCAAAACTCCATCATTACAGCTTGCATACAAACCAATTCGGGAGTATGAACGAAAGCTGTTTGACAAGTTTTACTATGAACTTGACCTATATGAGGCAGCATGTGCAACAAAGGAAAGCGTAAACAAGGAAATGAAGAAGCCTATTCTGAAAAGGGTCACATTGGATGACTTTACATTGGAGGCTCTGGTATTGGAGCATTACAACAACTTGCGTGACATAGCCATCAACTATGATGAAATTCTCGGACTGCTTGCCAATACAGACAGGTATGGGAAAAATCCCATGCTTGAACGCCTACTTTCCATCTGGAGCGGATGCCACTTGGAGAACACACGTGTCAAGAATGACCGCCCACAACGTGTAGAAGAGCCATGTGTCAACATCATCGGTACAACACAAACCAAACGAATGAAGGAACTGATGGTTTCCAAATTCATGGATACAGGTTTTCTTGACCGTATTCTGGTTGTATATCCCAAATCCAAGAAAGTTCCACACTGGCTGGATGAGGAAGACAGCCATGTGCGCCAGAGCGAGGCTTCAAGAAAATGGGCTGACATCATCGGGAAAATCTTTGGACTTGACTATGCAAGGTTTAATGACACAAATGAATGTTGTCCAAATATACTTAATATGGACAAGGACGCACATTACCTTTTCTTTGGTTGGTGGAACAGAAATGTGGACGCCATCAATGCCATAGAGGACGATGAAGATGTTGAAACGAGGGTGATGAAGCACAATACCCACGTCGCACGCATTGCCTTATTGCTCCAAGCTCTAAGATACGCCTGTGGCGAGAGCCATCTGCAAAGTATTGATGTGGATTCCATAAAAGGAGCATTACAGCTCAATGAATATTGTGAGAATTGTTATCAACGTTGCCGAGCCTTTGTTGCTGAAGACACCTGTGATTCTATGTCTAAGGAGTTGCTGTATCTGTTGGAAGACAGTTTTGACACAAAACTGCCATTAAAACAGGAATGGAGAATCTGCGTGTTACAGACCGTACTGTGATGAACTATATAAAGGAGCTTATGAAGTCTGGACTAATCACAAAGGCAAAGAAAGGATTTTACGAAAAAGTAAAGTTCGAAACAGGACAGGCAACTGAAACATAAACCAACCTGTTTTCTGTATTCATTTGTTTCAGTTTTTCAGTTGACAAGTGCGTAACTGAAAACATGAAAGAACTGAAAGCTGAAATTCATCAATAATTCATTTCAGCTACGATGATGAACGAGTATAGATTTCACTTGGAGAAATACAGATTGGGCAATCGTTACACATGCCCGAATTGTGAGCGCAAGCGTTGTTTCACAAGATACACAGATGATGAGGGGGAAGTATCCTTCCCTGACAATGTAGGCAAATGCGACAATGAGCATAGTTGTGGGTATCACTATACTCCTAAAGACTATTTCCGTGAGCATCCAGACTTTCTATCTAAGGACAAATTGCCATATCCGACAAGAAGGAATATCCAACCGAAAGTCGTAAAAAAACCTATTTCCTATATCGCCAACGCTATTATGGAGCGTTCCTTGTCTCATTACGGAATCAATCCGTTATACCAGTACCTTTCCAAGGTCTTTGGTGAACAAGAGACAGAAAGGCTGATGAAGATGTATCATGTCGGAACATCCTATAAGTGGGGAGGCTCAACCATTTATTGGCAAGTTGACAAGGATGATAAGGTGAGGACTGGCAAGGTCATGCTATATAATCCCAAAGACAGACATCGTGTGAAAGAGCCACGTTCTTATGTTGGATGGGCGCATGCTTTTCTTCATCTTCCAGATTTCAACTTGTGCCAATGTTTCTTTGGTGAGCATTTGCTGGCACAGCATCCCACAATATCGGTCGCTATAGTCGAGAGTGAGAAAACTGCCATAATCGCATCACATTTCATCCCCAATTTCATCTGGATGGCTACTGGAGGCATGCATGGCTGTCTCAATAAAAATGCAATCAAGGTGTTGGGCGGTCGAGACATCATTCTGTTCCCTGACCTTGGAGCAACGGATAAATGGAAATCAAAAATTCCATTGTTGCAATCAGTTTGCAAAAGGGTTGTCATCAGCAATATACTTGAAGACAATGCTACGGAAGAACAGAAGACCAAAGGTCTTGACATTGCCGACTTCCTACTGATGACGGAAACACCACAGATGGCGCTACAAAGGCTGATAAAGCAACATCCACCACTCCAACATCTGATAGATAGTCTTGGATTGGTGTTGGTGGAATAGCCATAACAGTACTGGCAGCAGTTATGACGAGTTCGCTTGCGAACATATCCCTTGGGTGGAGCCTAATACACCGAGCAAGCTCAGTAATTAGGGCAAACAGCCATTATATGTGTACAGCAAGCTGAATTTCATATGTACAATCAATTAAAACAAGCAATTTTATGAGCGATAATAAGAAACAGAGTGACAGGCAGAGTGAACGCCACATCTAACCGTGCCGTGAGCATTGTCTTTGGTGGTAACCGCGAGCAGATGCGCAAACTCGCATTTGGCGACCAAACAATCAGCGAGAACGGCAACAACTGGGATGTTGACAGTTGCAGTGGCATAGACAGGTGGGCAAAGGACATATATCACTTTTGTTGTCGGGAGTTTGGAGAAGAAAATGTCGTTTCGTTCATTGTTCATTTGGACGAACTCAATCCTCATGCACATGCAGTCATTGTCCCCATTACAAAGGACGGCAGACTGAGCGCAAAAGATCTGTTTGGTGGAAACGACATGAATCAAGCAAGAACAAGGATGCGTGAACTTCACAGCCGACTTGCAGAGGTTAATGAAAAGTATGGACTGGAGCGTGGTGATGACATCACCATAACTGGAACTAAGCACAAGTCAACAGAAACTTATCGCAGGGAGTTGGCTGATGAATGCCGCACTTTGTCAAATGAAGTAGGCATGAAGAAGACACTTCTTTCAGGTCTTAATCGTAGCATCACAAAAGCAGAGACAAAAATCAAGGCTCTGCAGACTATGGTGAGCAATCTGGAGAAAGCAGAAGCAGATAAGCAAGCGACCATAGCCGAACTTGAAGATTACATGAAGAATCATCTTGGTGATGCAGTTGAAATAAAGGCAAAGATTACAGCCACCAGAAAGGAGCTCTGGGATGTTCGTGACAAATTGAACGACAAGAAAATGAAACTTGAACAAGCCAAATTACAACTTGATGAGTTGCAGAAGAATACCTCCCATATAGAAGCAAGAAACAGGGAGATTAAAGCCGACTTTGAAAAAACATCTGTTTCATATCAACAACAGATGATCAATAAAATTTGGGCGCAGGCTGGCATGAAGGCGTTGGCAGAGATAGCAGACATCTATCCTCGTATGACGAGTACTCATGACAGCTGTCTCTTTGACGATAGCTTTGCTATGGACTTCATTAATTATGGCGACAAAATTATCTATTGTGCAATGTACCTGTATGTTGGCTACATCAACGAGGCTACCAACTTTGCTGAAAGCCAAGGTGGCGGCGGTAGCGACACCAAAGACTGGGGACGTGAGAAGGACGAAGATGAGATAGAATGGATAAGACGATGCTTGCAACAGGCGACAAAAATGATGAAGCCAATGAAGAGAAAAGGCTTGAGTAGATAAAATATTAAGGGAGGAGCGCATTTCGAACACACCCCTCCCAAATTATTTTACAACTCGCGATGATCTTGCGAATCACTATCCTTAGTAACGACTTGAATAGTGAGACGAGTGTGAGCTATGCGAGCTGTGAGAACTGTGTGAAGAATGAGAACTATGCGAATAGTGACCCGCAAGAGAACTCTTTACCATGTCAATGGCTTTCTGCAAAACCAAAGGCTGGTTCTTCTGCTTCTCAATTTGTGTTGTTTCGTCATTATTGCCCAATACGTTCATGATGTTATCAGAAACGTTGGCACAATAACTCGTTGTAGCGATAAATGCCGAAACAATCAAAAACATTAGTCTCTTCATTGATACCTCCGTTTTTAAATTTGACAATATTGTTAATAATTCACTCTGTACATGAATTTGTACATTCTATTTTATGGATATGTGTACTTATGTTATTTTTATTTGTCGAGAAAAAACCTCCACATTCATTTTTGAGAACACATCCGTCGCAGACTGGAAGATAGACATCTTTCCATTCGCTAATTGATTGCTTTGCAAATGGACGCAATTCTGGTGGAAGCACACATAACTGAGCATTGTAGATATAAGTCGTTATACCTCTGTCGTTCAAAAGGAGTACAGCTTCTCTCAGCTCATTATTATAGCTATATGGATCTATCCACAAGTCTTTTAAATTCGTCTCTGCCAACCCTGTAGTTTCCATCTGCATAAAAGCTACCTGGGTGACAAATGGGAAATTATGATAGATATAATCAGCCAACTGTGGCAATCTCTTATAGGTCTGTTTGTGGATAACCACCCTCAAACCTATCTGTTGCTCGAACTGTGCCAAATTATACAAACCTTGAACCGTTTTGTAAAACGTCTTAGCTCCTACTATATGGTTATGGATAGAAGCTATATCTGAAAAGATAGGAATGTCTATTTGTAAATCATGATGGTTGCAAGCTGTTAACTTTGCAGCGTAGTCAATATCAGCAAATTTCACTCCATTGGATAGTATGCTTATCGCTGCTTTAGGACATGATTTTTTTATTTGGCGTATAATCTCAAATAATCTGTCACCAATCATAGTTGGCTCACCACCGGTAATTCCGACTTCTTGCGTATTCTTATCGAACAGTTTAATCAAATCCAGATTAAAATCTGTTCTGTCCTTCTCTTGCTGCACTGGAGGTTGAGGACACATGATACAGCGATGATTACAACGAGCAGTAGCAAAGATTGCATTGGATGCAGAATTGATTTCATATAGAAAACACACCTCCCCATTAAGGGATATGTTTATCACATCACCTTCATTGAAGTCAGAAATATTGTCAACTTTTATGCATGGTGTAGATATCTTGTCTGAGAAATCATGTGCTGAAATGATAGCCTTGTAACCTTTAGGCGTATTCTGCTCATTGGTCACAAGGATATATGCTGAACGGTTAAATATATTTTTACCGCTAAGTGTTACTCGTCCAAGAAGGTCCTCTGCGTTAGAGTTGTATAACGAATTTAATTGTTTCATATCTCACTATTTTATCCAAGACCAAAATATTCTATTTATCTCGGGATCATGTCTTTGAAGAAGTTCAAAGAGATAATGCATAATGGCTTTATTCTTCTTACACATCTCGTTTGTAGGACGATGACCAACCATATCTCCTTGCTCTGACATGTTTCTTACTGGGTCTGCACCACAGTAAGGTTGGAATACGCATTCTGCGCACTCCGGCAAGCATTCATTACAAGCATTACTGATTATCTCATGCAGTTTTTCTCCATTGAACATGCATTGGTATGAATCCTCATTTACATTGCCAAGTCTGAAATAATAGTTTTTGAATCGAGCCATCATTCTTCCTTCGTCAGCAACGTACACGCTGCCATCATAATCATATATTGCTCCAGCTATGCCAACACCTGCAGGAGATTGCAAGTCAACAAAGCCTGTCGCAAAAGGAGTCAGAATCCTGCGAAGAAGCAAGGCTGCATACCCCTCAACAAAGAATGTTCCTTTCTTGTTGAGTTCTATGATATAGTCCAACCCCTCTTTGTAGTTTTTTACAAAATCTTCTATCGGATAGGCTATCTTGTCCTTATGCTGTTTTGCAAAACCGTAAGGGTTTAATGCCCTTAGAAAGATATTATGGAAGCCTAATCTGATGTATTCATCTATGATGTCTTTGAATCTTCCGAGGCTATACTTTGAAGTTGTCATTAAAGCGGATGCACATTCATCATCTCCCCAAATACCACGAATCATCTGTAGATTTTTCTCAAAGATAGCATGGTGGTCAAGATTTTTATTCTGGAGAGGTCTGTTTGTGTCATGCAAATCTTTTGGACCATCCAAAGATGTAGAAATAATACAATTATGCTTCTTTAGGTACTTGACCATCTTCTCATTGAGCAAAGTAAGATTGGTGCAGATGACAAATTCTAATTCACGTTTCTTGAATAAGTTTTGCCATTCAGCTTCTTCTATGATATACTTCACCATTTCAAAATCAGTAGATGGGTCACCGCCCTGAAACTCTATTTTGATACAAGGAGAAGGAGACATGAAGATTGTCTTGACAATATTTTTTGCAGTTTTCTTTGTCATATCTGCAGAATGGTCAGTACTTTCATGTCTTTTTACCTGACAATAAATGCAGCTTGAATTACAACGCAAAGTTGGCACAACCATGTGCAAAGAAGTGAAATCCTCCAAGATACTCTTCTTTGTGCGGAATTTGGTTGCTAACATTTTTACAACATCTTCAACCTTGTCTGTTGTGGCTATTTGCTTTGACTCTATATCATAGAA
>JBMNSN010000010.1:0-56315 GCA_050945215.1 Fermentimonas sp.
ACCATCGGCAGAGGATATGGTACTGCCGAACGCTATCGAATTGCAATTCTTTTCTTCTATGGTGATCTTGATATAAGCATATAGTTAATATACACTAATTACGGTAGAACCAAAAAATATATTTATTAATGCAAAGAAGAAATGTTAAATCTCGGCTTACTTTTTGAAATATGTGGAAGTTATTCACACCTCAGCTGCCGACCGTATTTTGTCAAAAAGTTATGTTAAATTCAAATTGTCACAATAACGTAACAAAAAAAGAGGCATATTCCAGTCGTTTCGATTTAACTTTGTTGTAATTAATCTCAAAAAGAAAAGTCGTATGAAAAAGGTTTTATTGATTTTATCAGCAATTTTCATGGCAGGTATATTATTTTCCTGCTATAAAGACAATGAAGATTCTGTTGATTCTACAGTGAAAAAGTACTCAGGAAAATGGAAAGCAACAGAAAGCTATTATGATGGTAAATGGACTGACATCACTTATATGGGATGGTATGGAGAGGTAAATGAGGATGGTAGCTATAAAGTATATTTGAATGGTGACACCTATTCAGGGACTTGGAAACTGTCGGGCATGAGAGCAACTTGTGATGTAACCCCAAGCTATGATATTGATCCATATCAAGTTTATATCGATATTATTGAGTTCGACGATAGCAGTGCAGTAGTCGATTTCAGTTATGTTGAAGATCCAAACAATCCAAAAATTAAGGAGAGATACAAGATAGTCAAATATTAAAATCAATTCAATATTACTGGGAGTAAGGGGGTATAAATCATTATATCCCTTTTTGTTTTTTCAAATCAATTATCTGCTAAGGTTAGCATTACAATAATGATACTTATAAATACGTAGCATAGCAATAAAAAAAGCGACTCGGTCCAAAATTGAACCAAGTCGCTTTTATAATTTTACATCTATGTAGATTTTTAGATTTCGTCGGGGTGGCGGGATTCGAACTCGCGACCCCCTGCTCCCAAAGCAGGTACACTAACCGGACTGTGCTACACCCCGAGGATCTGATAATTAGCGTGCTTGCTAATCGAGGTGCAAAAATAGCTTTTATTTCTCAAATAGCAAAATAAAATTGAATTATTTGTCGAAATAGTTGTTTTTTTTATATTGCCGATTGAGAGTACAAGTATAATAAAACATTATTCGGCACCTACTCTGTCCGTATTATATATACATTATATATACGTTTTCGTATATTTGATGCGTAGAGGGTGGGTATATTGTACGGTATTGATGTTTATGAGATAGTGTTTAATAGTTTGTGTCCGCTGTTATGAAATATAATTGCATGTGCAAGATATACAAAATTTAGGTTTAGATGATACTGACAATTTTATTGTTGTTTTTGCCTACGTAATGGATTGCTACTTTTTTTTACTACCTTTGCTTGCTCAAAAGATAATTAGTTATGGATATAGTATTAAGTGGCATAAGGTCTACGGGTAAGTTGCATTTGGGAAACTATTTTGGCGCATTGCGCAATTTTATAAGGATGCAAGATGAAAACAGATGTTACTTTTTTATTGCTGATATACACTCGCTGACTACTCATCCCGATCCGAGTATTCTGCATGATAATGTTAAGAATGTGTTGGTTGATTATTTGGCTTCCGGCATAGATCCTGAAAAGTCGATCATATATGTTCAGAGCGACCTGCCTGAAACTATGGAACTATACACTTATCTTAATATGCACGCATATTTGGGAGAGTTGTCAAAAACTGTTTCGTTTAAGGAAAAGGCTCGCAAACAACCAGAGAATGTTAATGCTGGTTTGCTGACTTATCCAACACTTATGGCTGCTGATATTTTAATCCATAATGCCGACAAGGTTCCTGTAGGGAAGGATCAGGAGCAACATCTTGAAATGACAAGAAAGTTTGCTCGCAGGTTCAACAACTTCTATGGAGTCGAATATTTTAAGGAGCCTGTTGCATATAATTTTGGCGAAGAGCTCGTTAAGATTCCGGGTCTTGATGGCAGCGGAAAGATGGGTAAGTCTGAAGGTAACGCTATTTATTTGAGCGATAGTCCTAAGGATATTGAGAAGAAGGTCAAAAGAGCCCTCACCGACTCGGGGCCTACTGAGCCAAACTCTGTTAAACCGGATTATATAGAGAATCTTTTCACTTTGCTTCGTGTAGTTTCTACTGACGAAGTGGTGAAGTATTATGAGGATAAGTGGAACAGTTGCGAGATACGGTATGGTGATTTGAAGAAACAACTTGCTGAGGATATCATCAAGTTGACTACACCTATACGAGAGAGGATATTGGAGCTTGAAAAGGATGATGCTTATCTGCGTAAAGTTACTACGGAGGGAGCAGATAAAGCAAGAGAAAACGCCTCTAAAATCTTACGTGAAGTTAGAGAGATAGTGGGCTTCAAGAAGTTTTAATATTCTGACCTATTTAATACGGGTGTATTCAGCTACAAATGTTATATTGTCTATTTTGTTTGCGAATGCCTCTAATTGTTGAGGCAGTTGCTTGACATTTACGCCTTCGTTGAACAGGCACAATGTGTTGTCTGTCATTCCGTATTTATATTTGCGAGTATCATGGCCTTTGGGTGATATCGTTATGTTGTCGTTGTCGGTATTGAATTTTCCCGACACTCTGTTAACAATGTCTCCCGTTAAGTAGTCGATATTGAGTGTGCCATTTTTGTGTAAATCTAAATATAGATACGATATAGTATGAAAAGCGTCTTTTAATTTTTTGCTCTCACCGGCGGAAATATCAGTTTTTGGGATTGAAGCGTTTATATCTATTGCTATAGATCTGTTGTTGTCGGTTGCAGTACCTTTTGCTTTTAAGACGCCAAGTTGCATGTCAAATTCATAAGTGCCTAGTATATATCTTTGATTATCGTTTGACTCAAATATCAGTTCATGAGGATTAAATACTATCATTGCATCTTTTGATGATAATATTGTATTTCCTCGTGTGTTGTCGTATGAATATATGAAATCAGAAGCATTCATTACCTTGTCGTCTATTGAAATTGTCCCACTCCATGGGGCGTTGAATGGGTCATAGAAAGAGAAATCTTCTTTTGCCGTTATTGTATAATAAGATTCCGACAGTTGCCACTCTCCTGCAATATCTTTGTCTACCTTTTCGCATGATATTGTTAGAAAGGTGAAATAAAGAATGGTAAGTATTTCTGCTGTTTTGTTCAGATATTTAGACATTTGTGTGTTATTTAGTTGTAATGTATATGCTCGAGTATACAAATGTTAGAAGTAATAAGCAACACTATTTAAGTATTATATCGCATAAGACAATTGCGTTTTATATTATACAGATGCAAAAGGCTCAAATAAGTTGCATGTAGAACATTTAAATATTAATTTTGTTAAGAGCATGAATATTGAAAGATAAGAAGAACATATATGTTATCATTTAGAACAATAGAACTGAAAGATAGAGATACGATAAATTCATACCTAAATAATCAGAATTATAGAGCATCAGACTTGTGTTTTGCAAATCTTTTCACGTGGGGAAAGAAGTTTAACACGCAGTTTGCCGTAACGGATGATTGGTTGTTTATCAGATTTAAGGACAACAATGATCGCAATTCATATCTAAAACCGATAGGTACCGGTGATTTGAAGGATGGTATAAACATGATTATCGAAGACCACAGCCAGTTTGATACTGTGTTTCAGATTAGAGGTGTTACTCGCGATATGATTGAAGAGATTGAGGCCGTTATGCCCGATACGTTTGATTATAAACTTAATAGGAGTGTGTCGGACTATATTTACACCACGGAAAAGTTGATAAACTTAAAAGGTAAGAAGCTGCAGAGCAAACGTAACCATATCAATCGATTCAACAGAGAGAACGAGTGGACCTATAAGACTTTGACAGGTAACAAGGAGGTGGTGAGAGAGTGTAAAGAGATGTTGGAGAAATGGATGGAGCTAAATGGTGAAGCAACTGACCCATCTTTGGCTTACGACGACTTTGCAACTACATTGATGTTGGAAAATTTTGAGTATTTAGGTTTGATTGGTGGGCTGATATGCGTGGATGGAGAGATTGCTGCATTTTCTATCGGCGAACGTTTGACGGAAGATACGGTTATTGTTCATGTGGAGAAGGCCTTTACATCAATTCATGGTGCATATACAATTATAAATCAGCAGTTTGTGGAAAATGAAGCATCTGATTATACCTATGTTAATAGGGAAGAGGATATGGGAATTGAAAACTTGAGAAAGGCAAAACTTTCATATCAACCTGATATATTGTTGGAGAAATATTGCGCAAGATTTAAGACAAAATAAAATAGCATACAGTTATGATAATGTTTGCAGATGAACTCACACGTCATCAGGTGTGGAGTATGTGGAAGAAAGTATTTGGCGATTCGGACGAATATATGAATATATATTTCCGTGATAAGTATGCCGATGAAAATACACTGCTTTTCATGGATGGTGATAAGGCTGTTTCTTCACTGCAGATGTTGGACTATTATTTCACTTTCCATGGTAATGAGATACCTGTATATTATTTGTCGGGTTTGTGCACATTGCCGGAGTACCGAGGAAGAGGGTACATGAAGCAGCTTATATTGAAGAGTTTTGAGGTTGCTGCTGAAAGAAAAGTGCCGTTGGTTATATTGGTGCCTCAAGAGGAGTGGTTGATCGACTTCTATGATAAGTATGGCTTCGTTCATACTTTTGAAAAAAGCGATGCTCCGCTTTTGTCCGTAAAGGATATATTGATTAACAATGATGGTGATTTAGAGAAGGCTTATTATGAGTTCGATAAGCATTTTAATTTGTCGGATATGACAGTTCAGAAATCTTTTGAGGATTTTTTGACTATTGAAGAAGAACTTAGGTTGTTTGGTTATCCCAATGTGACCAATCTAACAGGCATGTCACGCATCATTGACTTAGAGCATCTGTTGATGTTGTTTGCAAACACCTATCGAGACAAGGAGTTTGATATAAACGTTGAAGACGAGTTTATTGGAAGCAACAGCGGTTTTTTCAGAGTAAACGATGGGGTGGTAAGTAAGCTGTCCAAGCAACAAGGTGCCGATACTATAAATATCAGGAAAATCACGCAATTGCTACTTGGATTCAACCTTGAGGGTGAGTCGGAGCATTTTAGAGCTGTCTTTCCACAAAAGAATCCTCAGATGAATATGATGCTGGAGTGATTGTTACAACCACTTCTTCTTTTTGAAGAACAGCAAAATGAGCAGTGACGACAACACCATAAGCACCAACGCTATGGGGTAACCCCATTTGGTTTGTAGCTCGGGCATCACTGCGAAGTTCATACCATATATACTTGCGATAAGTGTGGGAGGCATGAATATTACAGAAACAATCGTAAATATCTTGATTATCTTGTTCTGTTCGATGTTTACATAACCTAAGAATGTATCTTGCAAATAGTCGAGTCGGTCGAAGCTGAATTTGATGTGCTCAATCAGTGAGTTGATGTCCTTAATCATCATGGTCAACTTTGGTTGTAGTTCTCTGGGCAGGAATTCGCTTCTAAGCATACTTGAAACAGTGCGTTGCTTGTCGATGATGTTCTCTCTGAGCAACATCGTTTTTTCTTGCAAGTTTTTGATCTCATTAAGTAGTTCCTCGTCAGGTTCCTGTAGTGACAATGAATTACTTAGCTTGGTGATGCGTTGAGTCATGTTCTCAATCATGTCAGCATCAAATTCCACTCGAGTTTCCAGCAAGGCCACCAATACGTGTGCACCTGTTGCGTAGTTTTTGGGATTTGCGGAAATTCTTTTCACTGTTTCGTGGAACGACACCAGCTCTTCGCTACGTACCGTAACAAGTATATTATTTTTTAGAATAAAAGAAACCGGGTCTGTTTCGAAGTTAGATAGTAAGAAGTTCGAGTTGACCACAAGAGTGTCGTTTGTTTCTATATATCTTGATGAAAGCTCAATCTCTATCATTTCCTCTTCCTCTTGTATGTAGATCTTGAGGAAATCTTCAAGTTCGTTTTCGATCTCTTCGTCAACGTCGTTTAGGTCTATCCATAAAAAGTTCTCAATAGGATTAGACTTCAAGAAGTCGATGCTTCTGCTTAACCTAACGATGCCATCCTTGTGATAGAATAATTTGATTTCCGACATGACTTTTTCTTTTATTTTGGTTGTTATTAATCAATCTTCTTAATAATTGGTTCGAGCAGGTTTGTGAGTGACTCAAATTGTTGGATTGAGAGCTGCTCGGGCCTTTTTGTGAAAATTGGGTCGTCAGGAGGGCTTGTATCCGGTGGTAGGAGTGCTTTCAGTGAGTTTCGCATCATCTTGCGGCGTTGGTTAAAAACTGTCTTTACAATACTTTTGAACAGTTGTTCGTCGCAATTCAATTTGGTTCTGCCGTTTCTTGTCAATCTTACAACGGCTGATTTTACCTTTGGTGGCGGATTGAAGGAGCCTTCACCCACTGTGAACAGGTATTCTATATCGTACCATGTTTGGATGAGGATGCTCAATATACCGTATGTCTTGCTACCTGGTGGAGCAGCCAATCGCTCGGCTACCTCTTTTTGTATCATACCCGAACAGCATGGGATATGATCTTTATTATCAATTATTTTGAAGAATATCTGCGAAGAGATGTTGTAAGGGTAGTTTCCAATGACGCAGAAGTCATTGTCATATAGCTGTGAAAGGTTGATTTTTAGAAAATCCTGTTCTATGATGTTTCCCTCAAGTTCCGGGTAGTTCTCTTTAAGATATTTCACAGATTCGCGATCTATTTCTATCACAGTTAGATCGAAACCTTTAGCAATGAGGTGTTTTGTCAGCATGCCCATTCCGGGGCCTACCTCCAAGACGGGCAAGTTTGCATAGCTGTCCAGAGTGTCGGCTATGCGCGATGCTATGTGCTCGTCAGTAAGGAAATGCTGTCCGAAGTTTTTTTTAGGTCTGACTTTATACATTGCTTTGTGCTGAATATTACGTATCTTTACACCCGCAAAGGTAATATTTTTATTGCTTAAAAGTAGTATTTCATAGGTATGAATTCTAAGTTTCTGAAGAGTCTTGCAAAGATTTTGTTGTCTTTGTTCATCGGCTTGTTGATTATTTGGGCTATGTATAGGAATACAGATATCAATGAGTTGTGGTTGATAGCGAAGTCTGCCAAGTTTGAGATTATTGCTTTTTCATTGGTGTTTGGTTTTGTAGGGAATATCATCAGAGGACTCAGATGGGAGCTTTTTGTAAGATCTTTGGGATATTATCCTCCCAGAGCGAGTATATTGTATTCTACTTTGGGAAATTTTGCAGTAAATTTTGTTTTGCCACGTGCAGGAGACTTTTGGCGTTGTGCTGTGGTAAGCAAGTATGATAAGATTCCTTTCTCAAAGACCTTGGAAACGTTTTTGGTTGATAAGGTGGTAGACGTCTTGTCGGGGTTGCTTGTGATTTTTTTGAGTGTGGTTATCAACATAGAGTTTTTTGTGTCATTCGCAGAGAATAACCCTCGTATACATGAAGGGATTGCCAACTTTTTCTCAAGTGTGTGGCTTTATGTCATTTTAGGTGCGTTGGTCGTGTCGGTGGTGTTGTTGTTGACCGTGTTTAAACACACAAAGTTCATGCGTAAAGTGAAGAAAGGCATGCTCACAATAAAGCATGATATGAAGCTCATTTCAAATATGGATGAGAAAAGAAAGATATTTATCTATACTATATTGGTGTGGGTTTGCTTTTATTTGTACATTTATATCTGTTTTTATGCATTCGACTTTACTAAGGATTTGGGACCAATGGCAGGGCTTGTGGTTTTTGCGATGACAAACATTGGCATATCGGTTCCTGTTCAAGGTGGTATAGGTTCGTGGCACTTCTTTGTGGCGGCATCTTTAGTGATATTTGGTGTGTCGGAAAGTAACGCATTGGCTTTTGCCGGTGCAGTTTTTGCAATTCAATCAGTCTGGCAGATATTGTACGGTCTTTTTGGAGTCCTTGCGATGCCGTATGTGAAAAGGGAAGAACAATAATGTTGTAATAAATTAAATATAGATCTTAATATTAACAATCATAATAAACAAACAAAATGTCTGTATCTGAAATTCTAAGTTTAAAACCTAACAATGTTTGGAAGTTCTTTAACGATTTGGCGGGTATACCTCGTCCGACCGGTCATACACAGCGTGTGGCGAAATATGTTATGGATTTTGGTAAGAGTATGGGTCTTGAGGTTGAGCAAGATGAAGTTGGTAATGTTTTAATAAGAAAACTGGCATCCAAAGAGTTTGAAGGATTGAAGCCTGTTATTTTGCAGTCTCACCTTGATATGGTTCCACAGAAGAATGCAGATGTAGAACATGACTTTCTTAATGACCCTCTCAGCATATACGTAGATGGGGATGTAGTTAGGGCTCGCTCTACAACGTTGGGTGCAGATAATGGCATGGGCTGTGCCATGATGTTGGCTGTGCTTGAAGATACTACGCTTAAACATCCTGCAATAGAAGCCTTGTTTACCATTGACGAAGAAGTGGGAATGGACGGAGCAAATGGTTTGCAACTGGGATTCTTGAAAGGCGAAAAGATGTTGAATCTTGATACAGAAGTAGATGGAGAACTTTGCATAGGTTGCGCCGGAGGTAGAGATGTGAATGTGAGTTTCAACTTTAAGCCTGACACTGATATTGACAAGGGTGATGTGGCTTACAAAATAAGTTTACGTGGATTGAATGGTGGTCATTCAGGTATTCAGATTCATTTGGGAAGAGCAAACGCCAACAAGCTGATGAATAGATTTTTGAAAGATGCGGTTGCTAATTACGAAGCACGTATTTCATCAGTTGAGGGAGGTTCGTTGAGAAATGCTATTCCTCGTGAATCGTTTGTTGTTCTTACAATTCCGGAAGAACTGTCTGAAGACTTGATGGATTTGGTGGACGAATATGAACAGCAGTTCAGAGATGACTTTGAAGGCATAGAGGAAAACATAACATTTGTTGCAGAGAGAGTGGATATGCCTGAGTATCTGATTCCTGAAGAGATTCAAGATGACCTCATCAATGCTGTTGAAGCATGTCCGAATGGTGTTATCAGTTATTTGGCTGATTTTCCCGGAGTGGTGGAGAGTTCTTTGAACTTGGCTTTGGTAAGATCAAATAAAGACAATATAGAAATAAAACTATTGGTGAGAAGTTCATCGGAAAGCAGAAAAGACTGGATTTGCTCATCTGTAGAAAGCTTGTTTCAGTTGGCAGGCGCAAAGGTGGAGTTTGATGGCGACTATCCAGGGTGGCAACCTGATGCACATTCAGAGCTGTTGGCCAAAATGGTTGAACTATACCTCGATAAATATGGAGAGCGCCCTAATATAGCTGTTATTCACGCCGGGTTGGAGTGTGGAATAATTCAGTCGAAGATGGAGCAGAACATGGATATCGTTTCATTTGGTCCTACAATCACAGGAGCACATTCACCTGATGAGTCTGTAGATATAAAGTCAGTTGAGAAGTGCTACGACTACTTGGTGAACTTACTCGAAAAGCTGTGAGATGATGAGCAACACACTGATAGTCTATGCATTCAGGCATGAGACGGAGGAGCAGTCTGTCAAGAGATTGTTCAAGTTGTTGGATGGGAAAGTTGATATCTGTAATATATATTTGCGAAGATCTACTCCTGATTTGGATAAATATGAAACTATCATCATTGGAGGGTCGGTGCGCTATGATGATATACAGAGGGAGATTTACCGGTTTTGCGAGGACAATTTAGATGAACTGCTGACTAAAAGGATAGGTTTGTTTGTCAGTTTTTTATATCCCGGAAACAAAGGGGATGAGCAAATAGAGAGTTCTTTTCCTAAAGCACTAACCGATGTGGCTATTGCTAAAGAATGTTTTGGAGAGGCTATCAATGAGAAAGAATTAAACTTTTGGGAGAGGTTTATTACTAAATATTTTATTAAGAAAGAAGAGCTCGCGGTTAAGTTATCGGAAGAGAAGATTGACAGATTTGCTCGTGAGATATCCGGTTGTGACGATTGCGAGGGAAAAAATAGCGCAGACTAATGAGAGTTTTTTTATCAATATTGCTATTGCTGAGTACTTTGGAGATAGGATATGCGGATGCATCTCCACAATATTATAAGTTTAGAGTGTATCTTTCTGACAAGGGTGTGAGCTCGTATTCGTTAGATAAGCCTGAAGAGTTTTTGTCACATAAGTCAATAGAGAGGAAGAAGGTGCAGAACGTTGCAATAGACGAACGAGATATTCCTATTTCACAAGACTACTTTAATTTAATTAAAAAAGAGGGAGGCGATGTGGTATCACACAGCAAATGGATGAGTACTATTGTTGTGATGCTAAAAGATAGCGCATCGATTGAGAATATTGAGAGATTGTCATTTGTGGATTCTGCAAAATATGTGTGGAGGGGTGACCGCAGACCACATGGATTTTTTACAAGACCAAGACTTGTGGAAAATGTTGATTGCTGTGAGGAGAAAGAGGATAGTACGGTTTCTTTTTTTGGAAAGAGTGAGTCTCAATTCTTGTTGCATAATGCTAGAGCACTCTATTCGGCAGGATATATGGGCAAAGGTAAGACCATAGGTGTGATAGATGCAGGATTCACTAACTTTGATGTGATACCATACTTTGAGAATGTGGATGTTTTGGCCTATGGAGATTTTGTATCAAACGACTACATATTGTCGGCCGATATTTTGTCAGCCAACGACCATGGTACAAAGGTGTTGTCCACAATGGCAAGTTATCTACCAAAACGATTTGTAGGTTCTGCTCCAAAAGCCACTTATCTTTTGATGCGTTCGGAAGATGTGGTATCAGAATTTATGGTGGAAGAGGATTACTGGGTGAGAGCTGCTGAATATGCCGATAGTGTTGGAGTAGATATTATTAATACATCGTTAGGCTACAGTTCTTTTGATGATAAGACTCTCAATTATACTCATAATGATCTTAATGGAAATACATCTTTTATGTCGAGAGGTGCAGACATTGCATTTGAAAAGGGTATGATGATTGTTGTGAGTGCAGGGAATGAAGGAAACAAACAATGGAAGAGTCTGACACCGCCTGGTGATGCTAAGAAAGTGATTACTGTTGGTGCAGTGGACACAGATGGAAACATTGCATCGTTCAGTTCGAGAGGAATACTTCCCGATGAACGAGTAAAGCCGGATTTTGTTTCGGTCGGACTTAGAGCCGTCACCATTGGTCAACGTGGCGATATAGGAACTACGAACGGTACATCTTTTGCAACACCATTTCTAACTGGGTTAATCACTTCATTATGGTCAGTAAATCCGAGCTTGAATAGAAGTGAGCTGATAGAAATAATGAAAGAGTGTGCAGATAGGTCTGCTAATCCTGACTCTATATATGGAAATGGAGTAATAGATTTTGGATTGGCTTTAGAGAAAGTTTTGCAAACGGTTGATGTGAAAACAGGTTCGTTTGTTGATAAAAATATTAAGGTGAAAAGAGATCGAGACTCTTTCACAATAACGTTTGAAGAACCTACATCTGATGTTACAGGATATATGGTAAGGGTACTTGATGAAAGAGGTGAGATTCTTAGTGAGAAAAGTTTCGGTAACGATTATATAGTTACATACAGTGCTGACAGTGAGGTAAAGAAAAATAACAAGTACGTACATTTAGTGTTAGACAGCAAAGGACACAACAAGACATATACGTATAGGATTAAGTTATAAGTATGCCTAATGATTCATTAACACTTTCTGAGCTTAACGGGAGAGTAAGAACCGTAATAGGTGAAGCATTTGACGAAAGCTATTGGATTACAGCGGAGACGAGTGACGTGCGATGCAATAGGAATGGTCATTGTTATTTGGAATTTGTTGAGAAAGATAGTGTAACACAATCCATTATAGCCAAGGCAAGAGCAGTAATTTGGTCGAATACGTATGAACTTATATCAGCATACTTTGAAGAGGAGACCGGAACTGCTTTTGCTTCCGGACTTAACGTGTTGGTAAAGGTTGTAGTAGGATTTCATAAGTTGTACGGATATTCTTTGACAGTGGTGGATATAGACCCATCCTTCACTATAGGTGAGATAGTACGTAATCGGCAGAAAGTGCTGAGGCAACTTGAAGAGGCAGGAGTGTTGACATTGAACAAAGAACTCGATATGCCTGAGTTGGCAAATCGTATAGCTGTGATATCATCGCCAACAGCTGCAGGATATGAGGATTTTTGCCATCAGTTGGAGAATAATACGTACGGGCTAAAATTTTATACAAAGATGTTCCCTGCAATAATGCAAGGAGACAGAAGCGAAGCGTCAGTTATTTCGGCATTGGACAGAATATATGTGAACAGAGACAATTTTGATGCTGTAGCTATTATCAGAGGTGGTGGGGGGTCGTCAGATTTGACCTGTTTTGATTCCTTTGAGATAGCTTTTGCCGTTGCGCAATTCCCTCTGCCTGTTGTTAGCGGAATAGGTCATGAGAGAGATGTAACAGTGATTGACTATGTGTCTCATACCAGAGCTAAGACACCGACAGCAGTAGCTGAGTTTTTCATTTCTCATGCGCTCATTACAGCAGGTGAATTGAATGAGTTGGAGAGTGTTTTGGCATCAGAGTGTGAACGTAGATTCAGTGCAGAAAAAGCCGACCTGTTAATGCTATCAAAAGATGTTGTTCATGCGTATAAGTTGTTGATGCAGAATGAGTCGACTAATATTGAACAAGTATCATCGAGTATTAAATACTATATTGCACAGACTATTCAGAAGAATAGATATTTTCTGGAAAGTAAAGAGCAGTATTTTAATATGATTTCTCCCGAAAATATTATGAGTAGAGGTTATTCAATGACATTAAAGGATGGAAAGTTGGTAACTTCATCGACATTATTGAATGAAGGAGATGTTATTGAAACAAAATTTGTTGATGGCAGTGTTTTGTCTACTATAAATGAAACGAATAAAGATAGGAACTAAGATATTATGGGAAAGCAAAGTGAAATAGATAAGCTTACCTACAGTGAAGCAAAAAAAGAGATTGAGGATATAGTTGCATATATAGAGTCAGAAAATCCTGATGTAGATATGCTTATCTTGAAAGTTAAGAGAGCATCGGAGTTGATATCTTATTGCAAAGATAAACTTACGAATACTGATAAAGAGCTACAAAAGATATTGGAAGATATTGGATAGTATGATTCCCGAGAAGCAAAATAGTGTAATAATTGTAGCAGGTGGCAAGGGTTTGAGAGCCGGGGGAGAAGTGCCGAAACAGTTTTCGTTGATTTCAGGCCGGCCCTTGCTGATGTACACCATCGATGCTTTCTGTAAGTTTGATTATAGGATGAAAATTGTGGTTGTACTACCCAAGGATTATATTGACTTTTGGCGTCAACTATGTTCAGAGCATGAGTTTGGTGGTGAGCATGAGATAGTTGAAGGAGGGTCGACGAGGTTTCACTCTGTAAGAAATGGGTTGGAACGCTTACCAATTGTTGGGACCATAGGGGTTCATGATGGTGCAAGACCATTTGTTACGCCTAGATTGATTGGACGATGCTATGAGACATCATTTAAAGAGGATGTAGGCGTTGTTCCTGTGGTTGATTCGATTGATAGTTTAAGAAGTGTGAGGGGTGGAGAAAGCAAAATTGTAGACAGAAATGAAATAAAGGTTGTCCAGACACCGCAAGTTTTTCCAGCAGAGATGCTGAAGAGAGCATACAGAACTGAATATAAGGAGAGTTTTACTGACGATGCTTCAGTGGTAGAAGCTATGGGTGAAAAGATACTTTTGGTTGAAGGAGAGCCTACAAATATTAAAATCACTACACCTTTTGATTTAGAGCTGGCCGAGTTTTATAAAAACTATATGGCAAAAAGTTAGAAATTGCATAAAAATTATGATATTTGGTGTGAATATCGTATTTTTATGAGAAAAACAAGTTCATATTGTTATTGTATTATATAAATTTATTACTTTTGGATATTAATATAAAATAGTCTTTCATGGATAAGATAGATAAGTTAGACAGGCAGATATTGGAGATTATTACCCAAAATGCGAGAATACCTTTTAGAGATGTTGCCGAACAGTGCGGTGTTTCACGAGCTGCAATACATCAAAGGGTACAACGAATGATTGAAAATGAGGTCATTACCGGCTCAGGCTATACGGTTAATCCAAAAGTCTTGGGATATGCATCAAGTGCTTATATTGGAGTCAAGTTGGAAAAAGGCTCTATGTATAAAAATGTGATTCCTGAGTTTGATAAAATTCCTGAGGTAACAGAGTGCCATTTTACGACAGGCCCTTATACTTTGCTGATTAAGTTGTATGCACGTGATAATGAACACTTAATGGAATTGCTAAACAATAAGATTCAGGAAATACCCGGTGTTGTTGCTACTGAAACAATGATTTCTTTGAGTCAAAGTGTTAAGAGGGAGGTGCCGATTAGTAAAGATGAGGCCGACGAATAGAACAATAGATTGTGTTACTATAATATGTTAAAAAAAAGTCGGGATGAGGTGACTCGAACACCCGACCTCCACGTCCCGAACGTGGCGCGCTGCCAACTGTGCTACATCCCGATGAATCTCACTAAAAGTGTTCTGAACTGCAAAGATAATAAATTTTGTATTCTTTGATACAAAATAAGGTTATATATTCTACTGCAAAGCTGATGTATATATTCAATCCAGACCATGATTTAGCACTTGCTAATTTTAGTTCTACATATACACCTCCAACATCTGCCATAAAAATAAAGACTGACCTACAACTTTTACCAGTTTGGTACTCTGGTGAAGAGAGAGTTATTGTGAATAGAAATGCTGATGTTGATTTTTTTGATGATATTGAGAAATATTTCAATCTGATGCCCTATATTATTAGCATTGAGGATGCTTATAAATATCCTGCTGAAGCAATAAAACCATGGGGATGGAATCCTTCGCTAAGAAGAAAGTTATTAACTTCCGGTGTTGATGAAGCAAACCTGCCAACAATGGATGAGTTGAAGATGTTGAGGCAATATTCTAATAGATCTAATTCAGTGAGATTGCTTCATGAATTGAAGGAGGAAAGTAGATTTTATTGTGGTGATTCGTATTATTTTACAGAGTTAGATAGATTGTTAGACTATTTGCAAGTGGTAGGTTGCGAAGATAAGGTGCTTAAAATGCCACTTTCGGGGAGTGGAAAAGGACTTATTTGGATTTTGGGAGATATTACTGACAAACAGGTTGATTGGTGTAGGAGAGTGATATCTCAACAAGGTGGCATTGTGGCGGAACCTATGTTTGAAAAGGTGCAAGATTTTGCTATGGAGTTCTATCTTGACCGTGGGAGATGCAGGTTTGTTGGATATTCATTGTTTAACACGGCTAGTTCCGGAGCTTATGTCGGCAACGAATTGATGAGTGATAAAAATATAGAGTGTCGTTTGTCCGAACTTGTGGAAATAGAACTATTATATAGACTAAGAGAGTCTTTGGTTAGTAAGTTATCAGTCTATTTTGCCGATTATCAAGGATATTTGGGTGTTGATATGATGGTATGTGCTGACAGAAATGACAGTGGTTTGTCATACAAAATTCATCCGTGCGTTGAGATAAATATGAGAATGAATATGGGGGTTGTTGCACACAATTTTCACAAATCATTCATGTATCCCGAAGGTGAGGGAATATATAATGTAAGATATTTTAAGAGGAGAGGCGATGCTCTGAAGTTTCATGAATATAAGAAACGAGAGTCAAAACCGGTAGTAGTTGAGGGGAAAATCGAATCAGGCTACATGTCGTTGACTCCCGTTTATTCTGATACTCAATATTTAGCGTACGTCCTAATTGGCTGATATTTCAGCAAAGTGATTATAAAATTTTGTTATTGCTTTAATGCCATTGAAAAACTGCTCGAGAGGGTAGTTTTCATTTGGTGAATGTATCGCGTCAGAACCTAAGCCAAATCCCATTAGTATTGATTTGATGCCGAGTATCTCTTCAAAAGTTGCTATGATTGGAATGCTTCCGCCGGAACGTACAGGTATTGGTTTTTTGCCATAGACATCCTCTAATGCTTTTTCAGCTGCTTTGTATGCAGGAAGGTCGATAGGACTAACATAGGATGGTCCGCCATGAAGAGATTCTACTTTGACTTTTACGGTGTCAGGAGCAATCGATTTGAAGTAGTCGACGAATAATTCTGCGATCTTGTTGTGATCTTGATTTGGCACCAAACGCGAGCTTATTTTAGCATAAGCTTTTGAAGGGAGTACAGTTTTTGCTCCTTCGCCGGTGTAGCCTCCCCATATACCGCAGACATCAAATGAGGGTCTGATACCTGTTCTTTCGTTTGTTGTGTAACCTTTTTCTCCAAATACTTCTTTTATATCGAGTGATTCTTTATATTTTTCAAGAGAAAAGGGAGCCTTCGCCATCATTTCCCTTTCTGCCTTTGAAACTTCTACTACATCGTCATAAAATCCGGGAATAGTGATTTTGCCATTTTCATCGACTGTATCGGCAATCATCTTTGCCAATACGTTTATAGGATTGGCAACCGCACCACCATAAATGCCGGAGTGCAGATCTACATTTGGCCCTGTAACTTCAACTTGCCAATAAGCAAGTCCGCGGAGCCCTGCGGTTATAGATGGTACGTCGGATGCAATCATTGATGTGTCGGAAACGAGTATGACATCAGCCTTGAGTAATTCTTTATTATCTTGGCAGAATTTTGGCAAGCTAGATGAGCCAACTTCCTCTTCTCCTTCGATAAGGAATTTCACGTTGCACTTTAGCTCGCCTGATTTGACAAGATATTCGAAAGCTTTTGCATGCATGAAGGACTGCCCTTTGTCGTCATCAGCGCCACGAGCCCATATTTTACCATCCTTGATTACAGGCTCGAAAGGGTTGGTATTCCACTTTTCTATTGGATCTACAGGCATTACGTCCATGTGGCCATAGACTAATACGGTTGGTGCATCGGGTGATATTATTTTTTCACCATAGGTAACAGGATTGCCTTCTGTTTCCATTACTGTGGCTTTGTCAGCTCCTGCGTCAAGTAAGATTTTTTTCCATAACTCTGCTACTCGATACATATCTTCCTTGTGCTCGGGTAGGGAAGATATGGAGGGTATTTTGATTAGTTGAAATAATTCATTTAAAAAGCGCTCTTTATTCTCTTCGATGTACTTGTTTATTGTTTCCATTATTAAAGTTTATGTGTTGTTTAATTTATAACTATCTAATATAAGGATGGTATTGTTGTTAATAATTATCCAGTTGTTTATTAACGCATTAATAGAGAGGTTTGTTTAATATGTTTATTTGAGAATGAAATAATATTATTGTGTGAAATATGGATTGTTTTAAGGTTGGGCTTTTCATTAAAATGTATTAAATTTACAGTTGAAATAATGGTGATTGAGTATGAGAGTTTTAAGTAGAATATGGTTGTTTGTATTGCTTATGTTGTCCGTTGGACTCATTGGCTGTACATCAAATAAAGAAGGAAATAAAATGATTGAGGACGAAGCAAGATATATATCAAAGTCTCAAGTAGAGTCTGTCGTTAGAGAGATAGTTGACAGCTTGGGAGGAGAACAGGTGTTTAGGATAGAGAGAGGTGTGGAACAGGTAGCTAACTTGTGGAGAGAAGAGGACGGAACGAGTGAGGATTTTGAGTTGTTTTGTAAAAACTACTTCATCAGCGATTCGGAGGCCTTAAATGTTCTTTTCAATACCCTTGAGCGCAATTTTGAGATTATCTTGGGCAACCTTAATAATATAGATGTTGGGTTGAAACAGCCGTTACAGTTGGTTGGCCCGGAGATAACCGACATCGACATGTTGTTTGGTGGTTATAGTGTGTACTCCCATCTGACTGACGATTTTTATAAGAATAAAATAGCTTTTATTACTGCTCTTAATTTTCCGTATTATTCGCTTGAGGAAAAGACAAAACAGGGTGCCGACTGGAGTAGAAAAGAGTGGGCATACGCCAGAATGGGTGATATGTATATTTCGAGAGTACCTGCAGACGTTGAACAAGAAATATCATCAACATTGACTGAGGCGGATGCGTATATCTCTGATTATAATATATGCATGGATATGTTGAGGAATGATAAAGGAGAACAACTATTCCCTGATGGTATGAATTTAATTTCACATTGGGGACTTCGAGATGAGTTGAAGTCGGACTATGCGGACAAAGATAGAGGATTGGAGAAACAGAGGATGATTTACGAAGTGATGAAGAGAATTGTTGACCAGTCTGTTCCGGTTGAAGTTATCAACAGCAACGAGTATGAATGGAATCCATATACTAATGCTGTAACGAAGGAAGGAAATGTAATTAATTACGTCCCAGAAGGAGATAAAAGGTACGAGGTGTTCTTGAGAAACTTTAATGCTGCGAGGAAGAGAGACAAGTATTCATTCTATCATTCAACAGAGATTGACAGAGCTTTTGATGCAACTATGGAGATTCCTAAACAAGACATAGTGGAATTGTTTGAAGGGCTGTTGTCTTCTCCTCAGGTGGGTGTCGTAGCGTCGTTGATAGAATCGAGACTTGGACGGAAACTGGAACCGTTTGATATATGGTATAATGGCTTTAGGTCAGGTGATGGTATTAGTGAGGATGAGCTTACAAAAATTACATCTCAAAAGTATTATAATGCGGATGCATTAAAAGCCGATTTACCTAACATTTTAACTAAGATGGGGTGGACACCTAAGAAAGCAAAAGAGATCAGTGATCTTGTTGTGGTTGAATCGTCAAGAGGTGCCGGGCATGCTTGGGGAGCTGCAATGAAGAATCAAGATTCGCGTTTGAGAACAAGGATAGGAGAATCGGGAATGGACTATAAAGGCTATAATATAGCTGTTCATGAGTTTGGACATAATGTTGAGCAGACAATAACAATGAATGATGTTGATTATTTTATGCTGAGTGGTGTTCCCAATACAGCGTTCACAGAGGCTGTAGCATTTCTTTTCCAGAAGCGTGACTTGGAGCTGTTGGGATTGACAAACCCTAATCCTTTGGATGAGCATTTAGAGGCGCTTTCTACATTTTGGAATGCGTATGAAATAATGGGTGTATCGTTGGTAGACATCAGAGTCTGGGAATGGCTGTATGATAACCCCAATGCAACACCCTCGGAGTTGAAGAAAACTGTAATTAGTATTGCAAAAGAGATTTGGAACAAATATTATGCAGATGTTTTGGGCGGTAGAGACGAAACGTTATTAGGTATTTATTCACATATGATAGATTATCCATTGTATTTACCAAATTACCCTCTGGGACACCTGATTGATTTTCAGATTGGACAATATGTGAAAGATAAGAATATTGCTGAAGAAATTGAAAGAATGTACACTGTTGGCCGTGTAATTCCACAGCTTTGGATGATGAATGCCGTTGGTTCTACAATCTCTATTGAACCATTGCTCGATGCAGTGGATGTAGCACTTGAGCATATAAACTAAGAGTAAACATCAGTGGTAATTAGAGCGCTGTTGCACGTAATATTTCTCTTTTCCCAGGGGGACCAGGTAGTCGTTCTATAGAATAACCGACACTTTGCAACATACGTCTTACTGAACCTTTCGCACAATATGTTGTTAGATAAGCGCCACTGTTGCACCACGAGTGTATAAGTTTGAATATTTCTTGTGTCCACATCTCAGGTTGTTTCTCTGGAGCAAATGCATCGAAATAGACTACATCGTACTTTATATTTGAGGAACGTAGGAGCGAGGGTCTGCTGATATCGGCAATTTGCTTGTACAGAGTAAATGAAGATGTTAGGGGAGCATTTTTATTCCATTCCGAATTGTGCATGCGGTAAAACAGCTCTATTTCTTCCTCTGACAGAGATAGCAAAGATGGATAATTTAACTTCTTGATATCTTCACTCTGTAAGGGATACAATTCGAAGGTATGATAATAAATGTTTAAGCCCTTATCGTTAGCTTCTAGTGCTGTTAGTAGAGTGTTTAGGCCAGTTCCAAAGCCTATTTCAAGAACGTTTATGGTCATATTTGTATCAATGTTATTGATCCTGTCTAATAGGCCACATTTAATGTATATATACTTTGATTCCTGAATAGCACCATGTGTGGAGTGGTAATGCTCGTCTATCTCGGGGAGATAGAAAGTGTGGGAGCCATCTTCAGTTGTTTGTAGAACTTTTCTAATATTGTTATTGTTTAATACCGCCAAACTTTGTTATATTTGTTATTTAAAAAGGTTTATTGTGCAAAGATATATAATTGTTTTTATACTGTCGTTTTTATTGGTTGGATGCGGTAATGGAGCAGATAGTAGAGGTGATTCTGACGTGGAAGTGCTGTCGGTAACTATTGAACCTCAGCGTTATTTCCTCGAAAAGATTGTAGGTAATAAATTTCAGGTAAGAACGTTGGTGCCATCAGGTGCAAGCCCTGAGATGTATGAGCCGGCACCTTCAACAATGGTTGACCTATCAAAGAGCAAGCTATATTTTATTATAGGCGACCTTGGTTTTGAAAAGGCATGGGGAAAAAAACTCAAGGAATTGAATGATAATGTTGGAATAGTAGATTGCTCTGAAGGGCTTTCTCTCCTTGAAGATATTCATGATCACGACCACGGAGAAAACGTACAACATGAGCATGGTACTTTAGATCCTCATATCTGGACTTCTCCCGTTGCAGCTAAGGTGATTGCACAGAATATGTATCATGCGATGTTAAGATTAGATCCGGATAATTCAGACTACTACGAAGAAAATTACGAGTCATTGGTTTCATTTATCGAGGAGACTGATAATAACATTCAGAAAATACTTGAAGAATCAAATGGAAGATCCTTCATTATTTATCACCCCGCTTTAGGATATTTTGCAGATCAGTATAGTTTAACTCAATACAGTATTGAGTTTGAGGGTAAAAATCCTTCTCCTGCACAAATGAAAAGACTGCTGGATATGGCTAAGAAGGAGAATATCAAGACAGTTTTTGTTCAGAAAGGCTTTGACAAGAAGAATGGGAAAGTTGTGGCACAAGAGACAGGTGCAAGTGTGCATGAGATAGATCCGTTGAGTTATGAGTGGAGTGGCGAGTTAATAAGGATTGCTAAACTAATAAGATAGAGATGATACCGATTATTGTTGTAGATAACTTGACTGTTAGTTATGAGAATAAGCCTGAAGTTCTCAAAGATGTGTCTCTAACTATATATGAGAAGGACTTCTTAGGCATTATCGGTCCAAATGGAGGTGGTAAAACCACACTGCTAAAAACAATTCTTGGATTGAAACCCTATGACTCGGGTAAGATTGCTTATTATGATAATGGAGTAGAAGTTCCCTCTTTAAATGTTGGTTATTTACCACAAATGAGCCAGGTTGATAAAAAGTTTCCTATTGAGGTGCATGACGTAGTCCTTTCAGGGCTTACAAGAAAGAGGGGTTTATTTAGCAGATATTCGAAAGAAGACAAACAAAAGGTTGTAGCTATTGCACAAAGAATGGGCATAGAATCCATGTTGAATAGGCCAATTGGAGACCTTTCCGGAGGACAACTTCAACGGGTACTGCTTGCTAGAGCAATTATAGACAAACCCAAAGTATTAATACTTGACGAGCCAAGTACTTTTGTAGACAAAGTGTTTGAGAAGTCTTTTTACAAGCTTTTAGGAGAGATCAACGAAGAGATATCAATAGTACTAGTATCACATGATGTGGGTACTATCTTACCTCTAATAAAGAATATTGCATGTGTAAACAAGAGCTTACATTATCATTCAGGTAGTGACATATCGCAGGAGTGGCTTACTGATACCATTGCATCATGCCCAATAGAGATACTGGGACATGGATTGTTGCCTCATAGAGTCTTGATGGAACATGACTCACACGATTAGCCAGAGCATATTATTTTACCTTGAAGTTTATTTATAAAGTAGTCAAAACGTACTATAAGGCATGCTTCGACTACTTTAATATTTTTTGAACTTATATTCACGAACGGAATATAGAGTCTGATTACTTAAGTAATGATTGATTTTGCAGACTTTTATTGCTCGGTTTCTAACGGCTTTTCAGTTTTATTGAAAAACTCCTCTTGTAGTTTAGGCACACTACTGTCGTTTTTTATATTGCGTATTGTTTCCACAAACTGGTCAACCACATTGTTTAATATAAGCTCACCGGCCTCAGCATTGGCTTTAGTACCATCACCCGAATAATGATTAGGATAGCTCGAATACCACCATATTCCGGAGTAAACGTGAGGAAGATGCCTCATTCGCTCTAGATCTATTCCGGATTGAGTCCCTGCTTCATCAGTATTTATCAAATTAGGAACTATGGCTTTCATTACAGATGTCTCCCGGTTGCCAGCATGCTGATCGTAAGGGTCGTGTTGCGTTAGTGCTTCAGCTTGTTTCAGTACATCTCTATCATATTCCGGACGAAACCAATAAAGTGCATAATCTCTTTTTTCTGATAGTTGAGCCATTCCAAAGTATTCTAAAAAGGCATTGTTCCCTCCATGTCCGTTAAAGATAATGATTTTTTTAAAGCCATTGCGACTCAATTCATCAAGCGTTTCTTGCAGGACATCCCAGATTAATTTGGGAGAGTATGCAATCGTTCCTGGTTGGTGTCTTGCTTCATTGATTTGACTGAAATAGTACCAAGGGAACACAACCGTGTACTCTTTTTCTGCCGCCCTACAAGCAATTTCTCTGGCTGTTATCAAGTCAGTCCCCAGAGGAAGATGTGGACCATGTTTTTCAAAAACCCCAATGGGCAATATGACTGTTTGTTTGCTTTTCTCGATAGCATCTGCAAATTGAGGGGCATTTAGTTCTTCCATCTTGAATGGTAAGTTTTGTGCCTGTAAAAAAATGGTACAGTACACGCAGGTCATTGCTAATAATGTCTTTTTCATATTATTATATCTAATTTATTGATTTATATATCTATAGCATAATTATGCGGAACCTAATACACCTGTATCAGATAATTCCGATTTAAGTATTGATATCTTTCTACACTTCTTGGATAAGGGATTTTTTAACCCTTCGAGCATGTTTTTTAATAGATGAAATGATTTAGAAATATAGCCTTCAAAGATAATTGGATTGTTTCAGGGTCATATGTTATTAGCTTACTAATTGCTTGTTGCAGTATGTCCAAGGTCTTTGTTCTACCTATATTAGTATGGAAATCGAAAAGTACCTTCTTTTTTATTGAGTCGTTTATTATACACCAGGCAACTATGCTGGTCCCTCCTACATCTACTCCTAAATAAAAAGCAATCTATTCAGTACTTTTTATTTACCATATTGCTTGATAAAGACTTATTGGTGCCTTATGATATATTCTGCTATTTGTACAGCATTTAATGCAGCGCCTTTACGTATTTGATCAGATACAGTCCAGAACGATAAGCCATTTTCATTGGCTAAATCTTTCCTTATGCGACCAACATACACCGGATCAGTTCCTTCAAGACCAAGAGGCATAGGGTATTTGCTGTTCTTGGGGTCATCAATTAAATCAACTCCTTCTGCATTTCTAAAAGCTTCCTTAGCCTCTTCAACCGATATAGGACGTGCAGCCTCTATCCAAACTGCCTCCGAGTGTGCTCTGATAACAGGAACCCTTACACATGTAGCACTTACTTCTATGTCAGAGTGCATAATCTTCCTAGTCTCGTTATACATTTTTAGTTCCTCTTTTGTGTATCCGTTTTCCGTGAACTGATCTATCTGAGGAATAAGGTTGAATGCCAGTTGATATTGGAACTTTGAAACCGTTGGTTCCTCGCCATTTATTATTTGTCTGTATTGTTCTTTCAGCTCATCCATTGCTGTTGCCCCGGCACCTGATGCTGCTTGATATGTTGCTACGTGAACTCTTTTTATATGAGTTATTTGCTCAATTGCATTTAATGCGACAACCAGCTGGGTTGTAGTGCAATTCGGATTTGCTATAATACCACGAGGCCTATTCAATGCATCATTACCATTTATTTCCGGCACAACGAGAGGAACATTTTCATCCATACGGAAAGCACTGGAATTGTCTATCATTATGGTGCCATGTTTTGTTATGGTGTCTGCATACTCAACAGAAGTAGAACCACCAGCCGAAACAAAAGCTATATCAATGTTTTTAAAGTCATCGTTATGTTGCAATTCTTTTACAACAATCTCTTTGTCTTTGAACTTATATTTGCTACCTGCACTTCTGGATGAACCAAATAAGAATAGTTCTGTTATTGGAAAATTTCTCTCTTCCAATACGCTCAATAATTCTTGACCTACGGCACCGCTGGCACCAACAATGGCAATATTCATAACTGATGTAATTTTATAACATTATAAACACGATAACCTCCCATACGGATATGTTCTCTCCACAAAGATAGCAAATGGTGTGATATAGCAACAAAATGCCAGAGAAAAATAATACTATTTACCTCAAAATAATCTTTTTTGTGTAGCTGCCTACCTTTATTATGTAATAACCCTTCGGCAGTGAAAGATCTATCTGGTTTATCCCCTTATTCAGCTTCTTGGCCAAAACCCTTACACCCATTATATTATATATCTCAACCGTCCTTGCTCCGTCTGTGTTGTTAATTGAAAGACGTCTGTCGATTAATTTTATATTAACCTCTTCCTTACGATGAGATGTTGAAGATTGTAATTCGACATGTATGTTACTTTCAATGCTTTGAGAAAAAATCCTCGTATTTATTGAAAGCATAAACAGCAATGTTAATAATATAATCTTTAAAACTCTCATCCACTAACACTATAGATCAAAAACCTTACCTTCGGAAGCAAGCTCAGTATTAGGAAAAACCTCTTGGGCTTCTTTTAACAAAACTCCCAACTCATTATATCTCGAGGAGTAATGCCCAATAACCAACCTTTTGACTCCTGCTTGTTTAGCTATGCTTGCTGCTTGACTAGCTGTTGAGTGCATAGTTGAAGTTGCGCGCTCTGATTCGCTCTCAGCGAAAGTAGCTTCATGATAAACGAAGTCTGCACCTTTTATGTATTTTATAATATTTGGCTCGTATGCTGTGTCAGAACAATAAGCATATTTTCTGGGTGCTTTGCTCGGCGTTGTCAGATGTTTATTATCAACTACAGTGCCGTCAGCTGTAACAAAGTCTTCGCCATCCTTAATACTTTTAATCATCTTGACAGGTATGTCATAATAATCTATCATTTCCTTGATTATTTTCTTTGGTTGCTGCTTCTCTTCAATCAAAAAGCCATTTGTCTCTATTCTATGTTTCAAAGGAAAAGACGACACCTTAATAGACTTATTCTCAAAGATTACTTCACACGACTCGGGATTCAAAGGTATAATGTTAACCTTAAACGTCAAGTTTTTGCCCAGATAATCTGTTAGAGACGATATTAGGATCTCAAGATCTTTATTAGCATATATGTTTAAATCGGCAGTGCGCCCCAACAAACTTAGGGTCGTTATCAGACCAGGTAGCCCAAATATGTGATCTCCATGCAGGTGAGAAATAAAAATGGCATCTAATCTACCTATCTTTGTTCTGAATTTTCTCATCTGTATTTGAGTGCCTTCACCACAGTCAATCATAAAAACCTTGTTGCCAACCTCTATTATTTGTGAGGGAGGCTTATGATAAATAGTGGGAACTGCAGACCCACAGCCAAGGATAGTAACTCTAAAGTTAGTCATACTACTGAATACCGATAAGTTTATGAACCTGAATACTTAATGCCCATAGAGGGTTCTGCTTAATAATATTCACACAATATTCTATGTTTTCCTTAACAGGCGTATTGTTGTCAAATATAGGACTGAGCAAATATTTTTTAGCTACCGGTAAATCCGCAATGTTAGGCAAAGCGTCACCCTTTGCTATTGGAAATCTCAACTCGTCAACTTGTGGAATCAACTCTTTAATCTTTTCAAAGTTCTGTTTAGGACTACACGTAATGTAATCCAATCCCGCCGGCAATCTCTTGGTTCCATTCGTTTCAATTGCTTGTTTATATCCCAAATCTTTGAAATAAGCAACCGTTTCATCTTTTAATTGCAATGCAGGTTCGCCCCCCGTCCATATAATCCAACAAGAAGGATAACCCTTAATGCTGTCGGCAATATCCTCTAATCTCATCTTGACTCCACGATTGAAATCAGTATCGCAAAAAGAGCAAGATAGGTTGCACTTGGCCAATCTTATGAAGATAGAAGCCTCACCTGTTCGCCCACCTTCGCCTTGTAAAGAGTAAAATATTTCATTTACATTAAGGTTCATATATAGCGCTTGTTTTAGGTGTTTCACTAACCTCCACTGCATACAACTCAGGGAGTTTAGGCTTAAATACATCATAAAGCATCTTGGCAATATTTTCTGCTGACGAATTGAGCGGTTGCATTATATCATTAAGATTCCTATGGTCTAATTTGTTGTCTATGTAGTCCCTTACAATATTCAATTCCGTGTAATCTCTCACAAATCCTTGTTCCGTCAATGTGTCCGACTTTAAATATACCGTAACGACATAGTTGTGTCCGTGCAATCTTGAACACGGATGGTCGTCAGGCAACCCAAACAAAGAGTGTGCAGCTGAGAAAAAAAACTGTTTACTTATTTTATACATAACCTAAACTAATTATTTGATGCGTTCAATTCAAACTCAGTTCTTAGTGGATAATGATCCGAATAATCCAATCTGTCAATTTGAGTTTGATACGACTTAATATTATTACTATGCATCAGATGATCTATTCTAAAGCAAAAAAGATCCTGCCTATATGTAAAACCGGGGCCAAAAGATGTGGAAACATACGCATCTTTCAAACCTCTTTTCATTTGATGATATGCGTATGATATCGGAGTATCATTAAAGTCCCCACCAACAATAATACCTTTCGTTTCCTGATTGCTAATAGTTTGCTTTATTTTCTTTACCTGTACAGCTCTTGCTCTGAATGATTTTCCCAGGCGTGTTCTTATATTCGACGTCACAGCCTCAAGATTTATTGAATCATTATTTCGAAGAAAGTCATTGTACAGTTGTTTGTCCTCCTCTTTTATGTTATTAGTCTCTAAATGAACGTTAGCAACAGTGTATTGTTCCCCTCCAATATTGATGGTGTAGATTGATGCACCATTGTATGATGACTCAAACACCACTTCCTCAGTATTTTCAATAGGAAACTTTGAAAAGCATGCAAGCCCAAAGATATGATATTTACCCGATGATCCCAAAGCAGTAACAGAACGATACGGATATTTGTTAAGCAATCGGTTTATATCTTGCTGAGATATTATCGATTGTCCGGTTTTACTAACAAGATACTCTTGCAGCAGAACTATATCTGCATCTGTTTCAGCAATATAGTTAATTATTGGACGCTCTTTAGCAGTCTTTTTGTTTTCACTGATAAACCCCTGAACATTGTATGTCAACACCTCAATGGCTTTATCTGGTGCTTCAGTCTTGGTAATGTGTATAGGGAAATATGTAGTTATAGGTTTATAGCAAAGTATTATGGATGATGTACATATAAGCACAAGTTTCCATCGGCTCATCAACGTCCAGAATAATAGATAAATAAAGTTTATCAGTATGATATATCCATAAGCCAGGCCTATATAAGAAAAAAGATTGCTATTTAGCGGAGAGACCTTCCACGACAAATAGGCAGAAAACAGCAAAAGGATTGCAAAAATGTTAGTCGCAAAAATCACCTTGTAAACTACTGCTCTAACACCTCCCTTATCACCTTTTGCTTGCATCGAATAGTTTCTTTTTTTCCTCATTTGTCAACCCGTTGTACCCGGACTTTTTCAATTTGTCCAGTATTGCATCTATCTCTTCCTGCTCGTCATGTTTTCTTTTGTTATAATCCCAATCCGATTCATTCCTGACGTACTCGACGTTTATTTTACTTTTCTTTTTACGTTTTGTCAACCCTACGAGCCAATCCAATGCCTTACTCATCCAAATGGTAATATCTTTCCCATTTCTGTATTGCATAGCAAAAATGTATCCTGCTATGGCCCCACCGATGTGAGCAACATGACCACCCGGATTTGTAGGGCTGCTCAGCGAAAGGAAGTCCAATATAAAAGCGAAGATTGCGATGTACACAATCTTGATTTGCCCAAGAAATAATAGATTAACACTCACCTCAGGTCTGTACAATGCAACACCCATAACAATAGCCATAACTGATGCAGATGCTCCAATCATCCAACTTCTCCCCATATCAACATAGTATGGTATTGTGTTGAATGCCAATACATATAAAATGGCACCTGCCAGCCCACCCATTATATACAGACTTCCCAAAGTGCGCCCTGTAAAATACTCCATAAATATTTTGCCGAACCAATAAAGCCATAGCATGTTGAAAAAGAGATGCAATAGACTCTCATGCACAAACATATAAGTGATGATTGTCCAGAACCTGTTCAGCAACATACTTATATTGGCAGGCACACCAAGAAACGTTACAATATCAAATGCATATACATTGAACAATACAAGAAATACGTCAATCACTTTTATCATAATAAATGCAATCGTATTTATTATGATAAGCCTTGTTAATACCGAGCCGGCATTATATTTTACCTTTATATTGTCAATAATATTTGTAGCCATTCGCTCTGTCCTTTTTTCTCCAATATAGTATCATAAATATACCGAACAGCATGCCCCCTAAGTGAGCAAAGTGAGCCACATTATCACCTGTCCTGTTCGTCACACCGAAAATAAACTCCAATAAGCCATACCCAATTACAAACCATTTAGCCTTTATGGGAAAAGGAAATGGTATAATAAAAAGTTGAGCATTTGGGAATAACATTCCAAAAGCTAACAATATTCCGAAAACAGCTCCTGAAGCTCCTACGGTAACACTATTAACCAATGAATACATATCCGGTGGCAATACTGCTTGCACTCGTAGATAAAGTACAAAGATTTGCACAAGTCCTGCACCAATTCCGGTAACCAGGTAGTAGCTTAAAAATCTCTTAGGTCCCCAGATTTGCTCAAGTGTACGACCAAACATGAATACAGCAAACATGTTGAAGAATACATGAGAGAAAGAGTATGGGTCGTGCAGGAACATATAAGAAACCAACTGATATATCTTGAAATTGTCAGATGCAGGGAAGTGCAAACCGAACATTGCTGTTAGATCTATTCCAAACCTTCTTAACAATACAAACTGTGCGAGCCAGACTATAACGTTTATTATGAGAAGGTTTTTAGTAACGAAAGGGATACTTCCGGCAAAACTATTTCTATTGCTATTAAAATCATTCATACTTAAGTCCGCTTATAAAACCCACAAATTTAAGTAATATTTCCCTGTCCATGAGGTGTTTTTCCTCATAAATGGGATATTTTAAAAAAAATCAAATACTTTTCAAGAATTTTCTTGATTATTTTCGATTTATCGTTTATATTTGGCATCAAATTAAGGCGTAGCCTTGCTTAAAGTATGTTTAATTCAATATTTACGTTTTTTTATGAACAAGTCAGAACTAATTAGTGCTATTGCCGAAAAGTCTGGTCTTAGCAAAGTAGATTCAAAAAAAGCTCTAGATGCAACTCTAGATGCTATCACTGAAGAGATTAAAGCAGGTGGAAAAGTAGTATTGGTAGGTTTTGGTACATTCTCTGTTACTGAAAGAAGTGCAAGAAAAGGTATCAACCCACGTACAAAGAAACCAATTGATATTCCAGCTAAAAAGTCTGCTAAGTTTAAAGCAGGTTCAGATCTATCAGATCTTTAATCTACTTCTTTCGCAAAGTAAAAAAAAGAGCAAGTTTAAGTGGCTTGTTCTTTTTTTATTGCCATGACCCTATATTTTTGTTAAAAAAGGCTTTTTTTATTAGTTATTCTTATTAATAACAGAAAAATTAGTACATTTGCGACTTCAATAAGACTTCGTAGCTCAGTTGGTAGAGCAATTGACTCTTAATCAATGGGTCGAGGGTTCGAGTCCCTCCGAGGTCACCAAGTCTGATGCTTAAATATTAAAGCAAGCACCCAAGAAATCAAATAGATATTCAAAACTATATAAGTTTGATGGTATTATTCGTTAGTTGTATCATAGATGCAATTAACGATTAGGTGTGTAGATATGTGCTATAATCATATCTGACATATAAAATCATCTATTATTTACCTATCATTTTTTTTCAATGTTACCTAACTAATAGTTTTTGTCAGATAAGCAGTATGCATAACTACTCTAATGCAAAAGTTATTATCTTCAATAATTATCAACTACCAATACTCTTGACATACAATATGTATCATAGCTAAAAATAAGAGCAATTAGCAGTGTGGATAGATTCACCAACAAAATGCAATTGAGTTTCCAGAGATAAGGAAAAACTCTTCCTTCGGAGAACTGAAGTTTGGTCTCTTGTTATTGAAATAAGTTTGCGCAACGAAGAGAAGGGTTCTAATTGAAATATCGTAAGTCTTTGTTTCTGGTCGATGAAGTTTTAAAGTGTATATTTATGATTTTATTTAAATAATGAAATAAAACTATGTAATTATGACGTCTTTAAGAAGATACACATTGTTAATATTCTTCCTTTTGCAATTCTCTGTAGCTGTTTTTGCGCAAAATTATGACGAAAGCAAAGTGGGAAATTATACCCTTCCTAGTTTGTTAATTGACAATGCTGGCAATAAAGTGACTACTGTTGATGCATGGGAAAAGATTAGGCGTCCGGAAATAATCAAGCTTTTTGAAGACTATGTTTATGGGCAAGTCCCAACTCAGTTTGACGATATCCGTTTTAGACAGGTAAATGAAGACAAGAGCTCTTTAGGAGGAACAGCAACGCTTAAAGAGGTGGATATTGAAGTAACCCGAGATGGTAGTTCTGTTATCATTCATGCGCTGATGTTTATACCCAACGCTGCAGAAAAGCCTGTACCGGCTTTTTTGGTAATCAATCACAGAGGTATGGAGACAATGGATGTTACACGCAGGAATAAAGATGATTTCTGGCCCGCTGAAGAGGTGACGGAAGCAAGCTATGCTTTAGTGGGTTTTGATGTGGTGGATGTGTCGGCGGATGAGGAAATGTATTTCACCAACGAATTATTGAGCAAAATTTATCCCGAACAGATGGATATGCCCAACGGTATGCGACAACTGGGCGCTTGGGGCTGGGGTGCATCTCGTGTGATGGATTATTTGGAGATTGATGCCCAGATTGACGCGAGTAAAGTTGCTGTAGTAGGACATTCTCGTGGTGGTAAGGCAGCTCTTTGGTGTTCCGCACAAGATGAAAGGTTTGCTATCGTCATATCGAACGAATCGGGAAATTCCGGTGCCAAGATATCTCGTAGAAATTTTGGAGAAACCTTGGAGATAATCACAAATACTTTTCCAAGATGGTTTGTTCCAAAATACAGAGAGTTCGCAAATAGTGAATCTAAGTTGCCTGTAGATCAGCATATGCTCATTGCTTTGATAGCACCAAGGGCGGTATATGTGGCAAGTGCAGCAGAGGATTTGTGGGCTGACCCAAAAGGAGAATACTTATCTCTTTATGAGTCTCAGCCGGTTTTCCGCTTATACGGATTTAAAAATAGTCTATCAAAGAAAGCCCCTCTTGTCAATCAGCAGGTCGTTTCGTTGCCACTGGGTTACCACAAACGGAAAGGAGAGCATGATATGATTCTGAAAGATTGGCAGGAGTTCATTCGGTTTGCAAACCTATATTTTGAAACAAAATAGCAAATGCATTGCTTTTATCAAATAAAATAATTTATAAGTCCGCTACTGAAAATGTGTTTTCACTAAAAAATTCTTTTAATATTATTCTAAGCTCAATTGGTTGAAAATCTGTGAAAAAGCTTATGAGATTTCTGACAGACTAATTTTTTAATAAAAATGATGAGAATAATTATTGCATGCTTTTTCTTCTTTCTTGAGGGTATACGCTACAATGTGGCTTTGTACTTTTCAAGATAAAGATAATTATCATCTCTATTTTGAATAGTTATGATAAAACCCCGAAAGTTAGACAAAAGACCTTCGGGATTCATATCAAGTAAATAAGCCTCACTCCTATATTTGCCTAATCTTAACTTTTATCCATTGATTTTATTCAAGCTTCCTTTTCTTTGATTTTCGGACCAAGCAGAAGAAAATAGCCGACTAAGACAGTTAGTACTACAATTGCACCTATTTGTCCTCCCATTATATCTGACAGAATTCCCATTAGCAGTGGAAAAATCGATCCTCCTGCCAACCCCATAATCATTAAGCCAGAAATCTCGTTGCTATGCTGAGGCATATGTTTTAAGGCCTGAGAGAACATGATAGAAAATACGTTTGAGTTTCCAAAGCCAATAAGTGCAATGCATATGTATATTGCCATTGCAGAATAGCTAAAATATAGGCCAATAACGGCAACGAGCATCATCAAAATACTTACCCAGAAAAATGTTTTGGAGGAAAATTTAGACAAAATGAAAGCTCCACTAAGTGCCCCAACTGTACGGAAAAGAAAATATATACTGGTTGCGTAACCGGCTTCAGAAAGTGAGACTCCTAACCGTTCAATCATAAGTTTTGGTGCTGTAGTATTAATCCCTACATCTGTGCCAACGTGAGCCATAATTCCTAAGAACAGCAATAGTATAGTGCTGTTGCCCAACAATCTGAAGCATTCGGCGAACGTGGACTGTTCTTCTTTTACTTTTTTTTCTTCAATAGTCGTGAAGAAAAGCCATATGAACGCAAGAAGTGTGATGGCTGAAAAAATTAGGAATGTTAATCTCCAGTTGCCAAATTTTGCCAGAGTCCATGCTGCAATAATTGGAGCAAGGAATGAGGCTATTGCCTTAACAAACTGTCCGAAAGTAAGACTACTCGCTAATCGTTCCTCCGACACTATGTTAGAAACCAGAGGGTTAAGAGAAACTTGCATCAGTGTATTTCCTATCCCAAGCAGTGAAAAAGCCAACAACATTGTAATGAAATTGTAACTGAACATGGGAATTAGTAATGACAGAAACGTAACTATCAAGCTAAGTAGAACAGTGTTCTTGCGTCCTATATTGTTCATTAACATGCTTGTGGGAACTGAAAAGATAAAGAACCAGAAGAAAACCATCGTTGGCATGAGGTTTGCCATGGTGTCACTCAACTCAAAATCACTCTTTATGTAATTGGTCGCTATTCCCACTAAATCCACGAAGCCCATAGTGAAAAATGTCAGCAGAACAGGCAGAAGTAGTAATAATCTATTGTTCTTACTCATCGTGTTTATATTTATTTGTTTGTTATTCCGTCACCCAAGCCCCAAATTTGGTGCATACGAAAGCGGCTCTGTCCACAGCAGCCTGATGTGCCTCGGCAAGTGTCTTACCATCTAAGATTGAAGAAATAAATGCCCCTGTAAATGAGTCACCTGCTCCTACAGTGTCAGCTACTTTCACTTTTGGTGTTTCTATATGTGACACCTCACTATCTGTATATATAGCACTGTAATCAGCCCCGGCAGTTATTATAATAAACTTAAGATTGAAAGTTTCGATAAACCACTTGCAGGTATCAGCCTCGCTAAGTTCCTCAATGTCGAAGATCTCTTTCATAAGAAATAGCTCATCATCGTTTATCTTGAATACGTTACAATTATTCAGAGAAGAGACTATAATTTCTTTAGAGTAATAGTGTTGGCGAATGTTTACATCGAGAATCTTGTAGGAGTCTTCGGGGACATAAGATATTATAGTCTGAATTGTTTCTCGAGTTGTTTCCGAGCGCTGTGCCAGCGTGCCAAAACAAATAGCGTCAGCCCTTCTTGCTAATTGCTTCATCTCTTCGGTAAAGGGTATGTGATCCCATGCTACTCCTTCAATAATCGTATAATCCGGTATTCCATCTTTAAGCTCCACTAAAACAGTTCCTGTAGGATAATCTACACGTTCTATTATGTGACCTATGCCAATTTTATCAATTTCTTGCATTATCTCATCACCGAGTTGGTCGTTTCCAACAGCACTTATGGCATAGCTCTCTGCGCCAAGACGCGAAGCATGGTAAACAAAGTTTATGGGTGCACCTCCAGCTTTTTTCCCTGTTGGCAGTAGGTCCCAAAGCAATTCTCCAATTCCAATTATTACCGGTTTGTTTTTCATATTTTGTAGTCTTAAATCTATAAACTATATAAGTGTAATGTTATTTGTCCCAATGTTTTATGCTGTATTTATTTTGTGCCTGATAAAAAATCCAGACTAAACCAGGTACTACTCTTTTTTGATATAACAATGTAGTCTTATCTCCTAAAATGATATTGAAACTTAAAATACTATATTATTTTCTCCATATTGATTTCAACTCTGTGATATGAGTTTCCGACAGTTTCATATTGCCATTCTCGGCGAAAATCTCTAACTGATCGAATATCTCAGACGGATATACCACGTTCGTTATCACAATTTTCCCATCAGATGTAAAGAACTCTATTGACGATGCATCAACTATTATTCGCCATGTAGTTGTATTTGAGTCAATAATAAACGGAACAAACTGCATAGAAGGGAAATTTTCAGATATCTCTTCACTTGTTGAGTGAGTCCTGTCAGCATAAAAATGCTTTTTTGTATTGTCATATCCAATAGTGTAATATTCGCCATAAGAATTCTTGAAGTTGATGCCGTATTTATCAGGAAAATCCTTTCGTGTATTATCTTCTATATCAAAGGTCAGCATAATCTCCACAGATTCTTTAGAAAACGGAACCTTTTCAAATATGACCCTATTATTTTCGATTGCTATATTTTTAATCGATTTGCTTTTACCATACAAGTTCTCTATTTCTTTCACAGGGTGCGATGTAAGCAAATACTTGTCACCATCATTTATAAGACCTAAGTCACGTGGAAACGTTGATGCACCACTCCATATTTGTGCAGGTTTCTCGCCGGCATATTGCCAGTTGTTCATCCACCCAATCAGAATGCGTCTATCATTTGGAGCATTACTCCAAGTAACACCGGCATAGTTGTCTTTTCCGTGATCCATCCATAAGGTTTCACATTGATCAGACGAGAATTCTTTTCCATCAAAATCACCTACGAAATACTGTGTGGCAGAACCGCCTGCCGGTCCTCCCGGGTTAATGTTGACTATTAATACCCATTTGGTTTCATTAGTCTCTGTCACTTGCAATGGGAATAGGTCGGGGCACTCCCACACACCATTGTGATTGCCGACTCCTTCTCCATATTCACTTGCATAAGTCCAGTCAATGCAGTTTGTAGAAGTGTAGAACTTAATGACTTGACCTGATGCAACGCACATGATCCATTGTTTACTTTGCTCATGCCAAATGACTTTAGGGTCGCGGAAATCTCTTATTCCTGGGTTTCTTAGAATCGGATTTTTGTTGTACTTTGTCCAAGTACGCCCATCATCCAGACTGTATGCCATTGCCTGTGTCTCTATCTCATTAAATCGTTGCTGTCTCTCTGCCTCCATGTCGTGATAAGTGAAAAAAGCTATTAATGGAGGATTGTCTTCTGTACCCAACCCTGATGTGTTTTTTGAATCGAATACAGCACTGCCAGAAAAAATATATCCAAGGCTATCAGGATAAAGTGCAATTGGCAGATGTTCCCAATGGACTAAATCTTTACTCATTGCATGCCCCCAGTGCATAGGTCCCCAAACCGATTTTTCAGGATAATGTTGATAAAATAGATGATACTCGCCTTTATGGTAAACCATGCCGTTCGGGTCGTTCATCCAGTGTGCAGGAGGTGTGAAATGCACTTGTGGACGATATTTTTCTTGAAAAGGAAAATTAGTACTCTCTTCTGACTTGTTATTACTGCAAGAGCAGAAAAAAATCATTGTCATTAAAGTGAGGAGCGAACCCAATTTATACGATATTCTCATGTTATCTTATTTAAGATGTCAATAAATTTAGTACTACATAGCTGTTTATTTGCTATCTGTAGTTTTGTTGAAATAGTTTTCTATAAAGATAAATTCTTGTTTTGTAATAAGAAAATATTAATACCTGTTTTTTGAGACTTTTCCTTCATTTATATGTCTCTTTTGAAACTCTTTACTACCTGTTTGGTGTCTTTTTTTTTGCAGTAAAGTCTTTTAATCACAGAAAAATTAGTACATTTGCCAACTCAAATAGACTTCGTAGCTCAGTTGGTAGAGCAATTGACTCTTAATCAATGGGTCGAGGGTTCGAGTCCCTCCGAGGTCACTCCACGTATCGAGGTAGCATCTCAATATCTGAGATGCTACCTCTCTTTATTATATATACGAAAACGTAAATAAAACGTATATATATTGCATAGTTGCCTTGTATTTGTTGATAAGTTGAAAAATTATTTTTTAGTCGTTTATGGTTTGGCTTCAATGCGATGATTAGAGCGAGCACTAAGGTGGTATGTAGTTGAGGACATTAGACATAATCAAGGGGGCAACACAACAAAAGTGTGATTTGAACAATAGATTTCAAAGAGTTGAGATATTTTCTTATTTTTGCAGGAAGGTTTGGAACTTTATTCTCATGACCAATTAATTACCAAACTACGCGAGTGATATGCAATTTAGGGAATTCATCATATCCTTAACTTTATCTCTATTGATCGTCAGTATTTGTAGCAATAGTTTTGCTCAAATAATGCCTTTTGTACCTCCAACTTTTAATTATACGATACATAATTATAATGCAGGTAACCAAAATTGGGCTGTTGCACAGGGTGACAACAGGGTTATGTATATTGGTAATGATTATGGTCTGCTGAGCTTTGACGCTGTTAACTGGAAGTTGAACAAGTTGCCTAACAATTTGTCGGTTAAATCTATTCTTGTTGATAATTCAGGCGATGAGGAAAGAATTTATGTGGGCTCTTTTGAAGAGTTCGGATATTTTACTCGAGATGATAAAAATGAGCTAATCTATCACTCATTAAAACCACTCATAGAAAACTTTGAGCTTCATAATGATGAGATATGGACAATCAGTAAATTGGGAGATGAGATTTTCTTTCAAACTTTTTCTTCATATTTCATATATAATGTCAATAGTAATACTATTATATCTAAGAAGTCGTTTCCTGCGCCTCTATATTTTTTTATGTCAAAAGGCAAGCTCTATGCACAGTTTATAGATGAACACTTTTATGTTTTTAAAGATGGTGAGTTTGAGTTGTTGCTTACCAAAGATAAATTCAATAACGACCAAATCGTGTCAGTGTTGTCATTTGATGATGTGCTGTTTTTGGTAACTTCAAAAAGCGGGATTTATGCTTATAATCTAAGTGACAATACATTATCAAGAAAGCATACAGATATCGATGATGAACTGCAGCGTGAAATAGTTAATAGAGGCGTTGCGGTGTCTGACTCGGTTTTTGTGTTGGGGACATTAAATAATGGTATTTATGCATTGAGTTTAGATTTCACTGTTCTTTGGCATCTTAATAGAGATAATGGACTGAATAACAATACAGTTCTTGGACTTTTAAAGGATAAGGATAGTAATTTATGGGCTGCCTTGGACAATGGAATTTCTTTTATACAGACAAATTCTCCATTATCGTTTTTTGAACCTAAAGAACCCAGAATAGGATTGGTTGAGGATATCCTTGTTAGAGATGGCCAGATATATATGGCTACAAATCAGGGTGTTTACTCATATTCGAAAGAACATGGAGGTATTCATCAACTACCGGGATTTAATGTTCAAGCATGGTTCGTTCGTGATTTTGATGATCAAATAATTGCAGGTTATAACACAGGGACCTCTTTTATTGAAGGTGCCAGAAAAGTTGATATTCCTGAAAAAAGCACCGGTGGTACTGATATTAAGTTGATGCAGGTTAATGGTAAGAACTTTTTGCTGGAATCTACATATACTGCACTTCAAATATACTTGCGAAACGACAATGGACATTGGGCTTTCAGTCATAAGGTTGAAGGCTTTTCCGATTTGATAGATCAGGTAGAATATGATCATGCCGGAAATATTTGGGCCGGACATATGTATAAAGGTGTATACAAGCTTAGGTTGGACGATCAACTCAGGCAGGTTGTTCAGCAGGATTTCTATTTGAGTTTGGACAGTGCAGGACATGGAAGCCGGCCTATACGTGTCATGAAACTAAGAGGTAGAATAGTGCTGACCAACGGAAATTGGTTTTACACCTATGATGATGTTAGTCAAAAGATTATTCCATTTGAGTTGTTGAATAAGGATCTACCCGATCTAACAGATACTCGTGAAATTGTGACGGTTAATGATACTACATTTTGGTTTATTCGTCCTGAAGAATATACATTGGTTGAATACAAAAATAATGGCTACAGAGTTGCAGATAAAATACCCTTTGCTACATTAAATAATCCGCCTAATATGAGACGTGGTAATATTTATGTGAGTGGCGACAACGCTTCTTATTTTTGCCTTAATGGTGGAATTGGAAGATATGAGATTAGTCATAATTATGATGTGAGTTCACCAGACCTGGAAGTATCGATTATTAGTAGCTACAATAGGAAAACAGACATATCAGCCAATCTGCCATTGAATGAGAAAAATGTAGTTAGATTTTTAGAGAATAACCTTACTTTCGAATTCAGTTATACCGATTATAGAAAAAAGCTCTTCACAATAGAGTGTTTCCTTGAAAATTACGACACACGCTGGTTGCCCACTGCATCGGATTATTCAATAACCTATTCCAATTTGCCGGCAGGTTCATATGTTTTAAACTCGAGGGTGTTGAGCGATACTGGTGAAACAGTATCTGCCATTGCAATACCTTTTATAGTAAAAAATCCTTGGTATAAAACTACTTTATCAATAATCATATACATCCTATTAACTACATTATTGTTGGTTTACGTAGTCAGAAGCTACATACGTAGAGTGGTTAGAAGAAAGAATGAACAGTTCACTCAACAAGAGAAGGAGAGACTTGCACAAATAGAACGTCAGGAAAAGTTGATTGTGGAGATGAACAACGAGAAGCTTCAGAATGAGCTGACGTATAAGAGTAAGGAATTGGCAAATGCTACAATGATGGTAATTAACCATGAAGAGTTGTTGAATATATTGAAAAAAGATATCCAGGATAGCATCATATCCGGGAAGATAAACCGTCAGCAAGGTGCGAGCCTTGTTAAGATGATTGATGAGAATCTTTCCAGCGAAGATGATTGGGCAATATTTCAGGAGAATTTTGATTTAATTCAAGATAACTTTTTCCGTAAACTAACAGAACAATATCCATCACTTACTCCCGGAGATTTGCGTCTCTGTGCACTACTTCGTCTGAACTATTCTTCTAAAGAAATTGCAAAAATGCTTAACCTCACTCTACGGGGAGTAGAGACCGCCAGATATCGTTTGAGGAAGAAACTTAACCTGGAAGAAGACGAAAATTTGGCATCTTTCATGATAAACTTTAATTAATTACTTCGTTTTATTACTTCCGTGGTATTTTTATAATATGCTTATAATAAGCATATTATGTATAATTGAAGTATGAAAAGCGTACACTTTAAAAATATGTTATAAAACATAACGTACTTTTGAAGAGGCTGTATATTTATTATTGTATGTTCAATAGCTTAACTTTGGTAAAATGAAAATTGAATTTTTGCAATAATTTTAAAAGTTTAAGGTCCATGAATGTAAAAAGTATTTTGATTTTTTGTCTTGCTTTCATTACCTCTTTTTCAGTTTTTGCTCAGCAGCAAATAACTGTAAGCGGAGTTGTTATGGAAGGCATGACGGGTGATCCGGCAATCGGAGTAAGTATTCTTGTAAAAGGTACTACCAACGGAACAGTGACCGACATCGATGGGAATTATACTCTGTCGAATGTGCCGAGCGATGCGACGTTGGTGTTTAGCTACATTGGTATGCTGTCAGTTGAAGAGGAGGTTAACGGTCGCACTAAGATTGATGTTGTGATGTCGGAAGATGTTCAGGCATTGGAAGAATTAGTTGTGATTGGGTATGGAACAAGCAAGTCTAAGGATTTGACCGCACCTATTGCTGTAGTAAAATCTGAAGATATCGTTAAGCATGCTACTACGAACCCTATGGGATCGTTGCAAGGTAAAGTAGCCGGTGTTCTTATTACTAATGGAGGACAACCGGGTTCCGGTCCTGATGTGAAGATTAGAGGCGTAGGCTCATTTTCAGATACCCAGCCATTGTACGTTGTTGACGGAATGTTTTACGATAACATAAACTTCTTAAACAATAGTGATATACAGGATATCTCTATTTTGAAAGATGCGTCAGCAGCGTCAATTTATGGTGTGCGTGCCGCTAATGGAGTTGTCATCGTTACTACAAAAAGAGGTGCGTTGAACTCTAAACCAACTATTACTTACGATGGGTATTATGGTATTCAGCGTGCAACTAATGTGCTCGAGATGGCAAATTCTGAACAGTATGCCACAATGCAATTAGAGAAAGGCAGCGAGACAGATAAGGCTATCTTGATGAACTCAATAAATCGTTATGGAGGAGACAAGACTAATATCATTCCGGGAGCGAGTACCAGCTGGTACGATGAATTGTTGAGGACAGCTCATATGCAAAATCACAGTTTGGATATTACGGGCGGAACGGATAAGGTAACATATTCTTTAGGAGTAAACTATTTGTCACAAGAGGGAATAATGGATGCAGTTAATGATTACGAGAGATATAATATTCGTGTAAAATCAGACTACTCCATGTATGATTGGATGAAGGTTGGTGCAAATTTTGTATATAGCAGCTCAACAAAAAGAGATCCTAATAACTCTGCTTGGAGTGCCGCTTTTGTAACTCCCCCAATTATTCCTGCCTACGATGAAGACAATACAAACGCTTTCCCTGAAAAGTTGGCTTCGCCGGCACAGGTCGGATATTCAACATACTTCGGAAATCCTTTGGCAAGAGCACATTATCACGATGCTAAGAGTAAGGTAAATCAGTTTCTGCCAAGTTTTTATACTGAAATCTATATTTTGCCACAAAATCGCTTGACATTGAGGAGTGCTTTTAGTCAGGATATATCTTTCATAAATGGTAGGACTTATACTCCTGAGTATTATGTGGGTGGTGACCAGCAAGTTCCTAAATCTATATTGAACAAATACAATGATTTTTATAAGAACTGGATAATCGATAATACTCTTACATATACTGATAGCTTTGGTGCTCACAATTTGACAGCTATGTTGGGGCACTCTTCACGAAGTGAGACATTCCGCAATTTGTGGGGAGAAGCTACGGGAGTTCCCGGTGATTATGAGGAGTATTTATACTTGAGTCAGGGTAATGCTGATGGACGCAAAACAGGTGATGGCGGACATACTTATAGAGGTTTGTCATATTTTGGTCGTGTTATGTATAACTATGGTGGCAAATATTATCTGTCAGCAACGATGCGTGCCGATGGTAGTTCGAAGTATCAAGAGAAATGGGGCTATTTCCCATCAGTTGGTGCCTCATGGAACATAAGCGAAGAGGATTTTATGAAAGACCAAAATGTTATCGACTTCATGAAGTTGAGAGCAAGTTGGGGTAAGTTGGGTAACGACAAAGTTCAAGCAAGCGACGGTTTTGCATCAGTTACACAGAATATGGGTACATCGGGTGTTTTTGGAAACGGAATAATTCCCGGATATACCAACCTGATATATTTCAGCTGGTTGCGTTGGGAGGTTGTTAATGAAACAAACGTAGGTTTTGAGGCAATGATGTTGAGAAACAGACTACGTTTGGAGGCTGACTACTACCATAGGATAACAGAAAATGCTGTTATTTCAGCACCGCTGCCAATGGGTGCCGGCAATTTGTTGGGCAATTATGGTAGAATACTAAACTCAGGAGTAGAGCTTTCTTTGAACTGGCAAGACCAGATAAGCGATGATTTCTCATATTACGTTGGTGGTAATCTCACAACTATACATAATGAGGTGCTTAACTTGAACGGAATACCATACATTTATGGCGGAAGTGCAGAGTTTAGAACAATATCAAAGGTTGGTGGCCAACTAAATGCATTCTATGGTCACAGAGTATTGGGCGTTTATCAAAATCAGGCTGAGATAGACAGTGACCCGATTGCTGTTGCAAACGGATTGGTGCCGGGAGATTTTAAATATGACGATATAAACGGAGATAATATAATAAATGATGAGGACAGAGTTGTTCTTGGTTCATACTTGCCGAAATTTAATTATGGTTTTAACTTAGGTTTTGAATATAAAAACTTTGAGTTTTCAACTGTAATGCAAGGTGTTTATGGGAACGACATAGCAAATAAGAAAAGAGGTTATAGAAGATGGCAGGGTGACATTAACTATGATGTGGACATGGTGAAGAATAGGTGGACAGGCGAAGGCTCTACAAATAAATACCCATCTGCATTGGGCACTGTGAACCCTTGGAACATTTCAAAATTTAATTCGTTCGCTATTGAAGATGGTTCGTATTTCAGAATTCAGAATATTCAAGCAGCCTACACATTTGATAAGAAAGAGAATTTCCCTGCTGTTAGAGTAAGCTTGACAGCTGAGAGACCATACACTTATTTTACTTCGAACGGATTCACTCCTGAAGTTGGAGGTATAGGATTTGATGATCAGGTTTATCCATTGGCTGCAACCTATACGATTGGTTTAAGAATAACATACTAAAAAGCACAAAGATGAAAAAAAGATATACATTAATAAATTTACTGACCATAAGCGCTGTCTTATTGTCGATAATATTGGCGGGATGTTCAGATTTTCTGGATAAGCTTCCTGAAAATACAGTTGCTGAGGAAGAGGTGGATTATACGAAGATCGATGAAATGTACATGCCGGTATCAGGTGTGTATGCTACAGCAGCAAACAAGATGTCTTTTTGGGGAGGATATGGACTTATATCCGTTAGAGGTGATGATGTTGTAAAAGGTTCGGCTCCTAACGACCAGGTAGAGTTTAACTATGCTGACAAGTTTGAGTACGAAAAAATTTCAGGTTTTTGGGCGCTAAATGCTACTTGGGAAAATCTTTATAAAATAATCACAACTGCTAATGCCGCGCTTGAGAGTCTTGACAAATATAAAGAGAGCATAACATCAACTGCTGACACTGAGAAGTATAATCAATATACAGCTGAGGTACGTTTCTTGCGTGCAATGGCATTCTACAGAGTGACGATGTTATGGGGTGCAGCGCCACTTTTGATTGATAATCAGGCATTAACAATTACAAAGAATTCAATAGAGGAGGTTCATAGCTTTATACAGGATGAGATGGACTATTGTATTGAGAATCTTCCTGCACTCAGACCTAATGAAGTTGCCAACAAGCCTGGTGCTGTAACTAAATACACTGCATTGATGCTCAAGGCAAAATTAGCTTTGTTTGATGGAGATTATGAAACAGTTCTTTCTGCAACTCAGCAAATTATTGATAGTAATAAATTCAGTTTGTATCCTGACTACTATCAATTATTTAAGATACCAGGCAAATTGTCTAATGAGTCACTTTATGAGTTGCAATTTACTGACTTTAATACCGGTAGCGGTGATATAGTTACATCCGATGCTTGGTTTGCATTTCAGGGACCAAGGGGCGGTATAACTCCTATTCAAGGATGGGGCTTTATGGTTCCAAGTCAGGGAATCAGAGACTTCCTTAATGAAAGAGGCGATAACATAAGAATAAAGACGACGCTGTTGTATACCGGCAAGACGACACCTTCAGGTGATGTAATTCCATTAGGTAACCCGGGTGAGCCGGATTGCTACAGTGGAAAGGCTTACACTCCTTCGAACCAAATGACAGAGGGTAGGACGGGTTATGGTATGAACAACAACATACGTATTTTCCGTTATGCTGATGTGTTGTTAATGAATGCAGAGGCAAAAGTTCGAAGCGGACAAAATGGAGATGCTCCTTTCAATATGGTAAGAGCTCGTGTAGAGATGGAACCAATTACCAATGTTACCATTGACCAGATATTGGATGAGCGTAGAGCTGAGTTCGCATTGGAGTGGGGAGAACGCTATACCGATTTGGTGAGAACAGGAAAAGCTGCCGAAGTTTTGGATGGATTTATTGCAGGTGTAAGTGAGTATTATCCCATACCGCAGAACCAGATAGACCTAAACCCAGATTTAAAATAAATTAATCAGACTGTTAGGGCAACTCATTATGGGGTGCCCTAATAGTTTCAAATTATGTTGTTATGACGTTTAGAATAAAAGTTAACATATTATTGCTTGCATTGCGCACCATATTGAGTGTTCAGGCCTCAGAGCCATTATATGATTATATTTTTTTCGACAACAGCATAATGACCGGGAACTATTACTATTCGACAGTTTCTTATAGTGCTCCGTCATGGCTGAAAAATTCGAGAGAAAAATTAGTAGTTAATCAAGAGTATTTTTTCTCTCCCGGAAACTCTTTGGAAATTAGCTATAAGTCGGTTGAAGGAGGAGACTGGTCGGCAGAAGTGCAATACAGACCAGTGCGAGGTAATGATTTCTTTAAGGAACCTCAAAACCTGTCATTAAAATTAATGGCAAATAATAATATGGATTCATCCGTATTGCCTTTGATAGGGTTCAGAGTTTCTGATACAGAGTTAGGCAAATTGGTGCCATTGGAAGATTATGTGGAAGATGTGATAGGAGGTAAATGGTACACCATTACTATTCCATTGAAGGATTTAGATATAAGAAAAATTGACAACTCCAATATTAAGACATTGAAATCCGTTGTTTTCAAGCAAAGCAATGCAAGCAAAACGACTGAGACTATTTATGTTGATGATATAGAACTTTTACCAGATGTTTTGTCCGACTTATCCGGAATTACTACACCAATTCTTGAAGCAGTGAAAGGATATGAGCGTCATATAGATTTAATTTGGAGTCATAAAAATGATGCTCCGGTAAAATATTATCAAATATACAGATCATTTGATGGGGAAAACTTTAAGCCCATAGGCATACAGAGACCACATACAAAAAGATTTTCTGATTTTTTGGGAGAAACTAATTGCAAGGCTTACTACAAAATATCTGCCATTGATTACAAATTAAATGAATCTGGACTTTCGCAGGAACTGTCAGCAGAGACACATCCAATGACAGATGAGGAGTTCTTGGACATGATTCAAGAGGCACACTTCAGATATTATTGGGATGGTGCTGAGCCAAACAGCGGACTTGCCAGAGAAAATATTCCAGGAAGGAGTGACATGATTGCCACAGGAGCTTCAGGCTTTGGCATAATGGCTACAATAGTGGCGACTGAACGTGGATTTATTACGAGAGAAGAGGCCGTTGAAAGGTTTGTGAAAATAACATCATTTTTAGAGAAAGCTGACAAATATCACGGGGCAGTATCACACTTTATTGATGGGAAAACAGGGAAAACAGTTCCTTTTTTTGGACCCAAAGACAATGGTGGGGATTTGGTAGAAACGTCTTTCCTGACTCAGGGATTGCTTGTTGCACATCAATATTTTAATAAGAATACACCAAAGGAAAATCTTATCAGGAAGAATATAGACACTTTTTGGAGAAATATTGAGTGGAGTTGGTATCGCCAATTTCCCGACAGCCCATTCCTTTATTGGCATTGGTCGGCAGACCAAGAGTGGATAATAAACCATCCTCTTATTGGTTGGAATGAGACTATGATTACATACCTTTTGGCTATTATGTCGCCAACTCATTTTATTCCGGCTGATATGTATTATACAGGTTGGGCAAGCACAAACGAAAGGGCTCAAGATTATCGTAAAGACTGGGGGCAGACTGATGATGGCTCTATGTATAAAAATGGCAACAGCTATTTTGGTGAGTTATTAAACGTAGGTGTTTCCAATGGTGGCCCATTGTTCTTTATTCATTACTCATACTTTGGGCTTAATCCGCATAAATTTTCTGATAGATATACTAACTATTTTGACAACAATCGTGCAATAGCAACAATAAACTACAGATACTGTGTTGAAAATACGGGTAACTACACCGGATATGGCACAGATTGTTGGGGATTAACTGCAAGTGACTTTGCATGGCATTATCAAGCACAAGAACCTGTACGTACCAGAGATAATGGGACTATTGCGCCGACTGGAGCGTTAGCGTCATTTCCTTACACTCCAAAAGAGTCAATGGAAGCCTTGAAAAATTATTATAGAAATTATGGGCATTTTTTGTGGGGTGAATATGGGTTTAGAGATGCATTCAATTTGTCGGAAAAATGGTGTTCAACGATATTTATGGGATTAAATCAGGCACCCATTACTATTATGATTGAAAACTATAGGAGTGGCTTGATATGGGATTTATTCATGAGTCATCCTGACGTAAAAAACGGAATAAAAAAACTAAACGAAATCAAATAAGATGAGAATAAAAGACTTTACATCAGTTTTTACAATATTAGCAATTATCGGAGTTGTTTATTTCTCTTCGTGTCAAAGCAACAATGCAAAAGAAGAGGATAAAAAAGCAGAATCACGTCCAATGTCTTTTGCATCGGATGATGAGTTTCTCGACTTTATTCAAAAAACACATATCAATTATATGTGGGAGGGAGCAGAAGAAACTTCAGGATTGGCTCCAGAACGCATACATATGGATGGAATATATCCTCAAAACGATGCAGATGTAATAACAACAGGTGGTAGTGGTTTTGGAATTGCGGGACTTATTGTTGGGATTGAACGTGGCTTTATTCCACGAGAGGAAGGAGTGGCAAGATTGCACCAGATTGCCGATTTCTTGGCAAAAGCAGACCGTTTTCATGGTGCGTGGTCGCATTGGATATTTGGAAAAACCGGCAAGGTAAAGCCTTTCGGACAAAAAGATAATGGTGCAGACATTGTGGAAAGTGCATTTTTGTTACAAGGGTTAATTATTGCACGCGAATACTTTAAAGACGGCAACGATAGTGAAAAACAGTTGTCTGAAAAGATCGATACATTATGGCGAGAAATGGATTGGACGTGGTTTCTGAACGGACAAGATGTGTTGTACTGGCATTGGAGCCCGGAGTATGATTGGGAAATGAATTTTCCTATTCGCGGGTATGACGAATGTCTTATTACTTACATATTGGCAGCATCGTCACCAACGCATTCCATTCCCGCATCGGCATACCACAATGGTTGGGCACGCAGTGGTGGCATTAAGAGTGAAGCCGAGGCTTATGGATTGCCACTTATTGTTAAACATAATGGTTCAGAGGAATATGGTGGTCCGCTGTTTTGGTCGCATTACTCATATATTGGGTTAAACCCAAACGGATTGAAAGATCAATACATGGATTACGGGAAAGCAAATAAAAATCAGGCACTTATAAGTTATAGGTATTGCGTTGAGAATCCTAAAGGATATAAAGGTTATGGAGAAAATTGCTGGGGATTGACTGCCAGTTACTCAGTAGATGGGTATTCTGCTCACAAACCTATGTATAATGATTTAGGAGTAATCACACCCACGGCATCTTTATCAAGTTTTCCGTACACTCCGGAAGAGTCAATGAAAGCATTGAAGCATTTTTATTATGAGATGGGTGATTCGCTTTGGGGAAAATATGGATTTTATGATGCTTTCAGTGTTCAATATGATTGGTATCCCAAGAGATATTTAGCTATAGATCAATTGACTATCGCCCCAATGATTGAGAACTACCGTACGGGATTACTTTGGAAATTATTTATGGGAGCTCCTGAGATTCAGGAAGGATTGAATAAATTAGGATTTACTTACCAAACAAAATAAAAAAACACATAGATGAAAATAAAACAATTATTAGCTATTATAGTCCTACTTTCATTTATAGGATGTGGGAAAAAAGGAAACGTATCAGAAAGAAGTTGGCAGAGTTTTAGTGGAGATAAACGCATAGAGCAGCGTGTGGACTCTGTTTTGAAACTAATGACATTAGAAGAGAAGATAGGTCAGATGACTCAGTTTTCTGCTAACTGGTCAATTACCGGTCCGGTGATGTCAGACGATTTTCAACCTTATCTTGAAAAAGGATTGATAGGAAGCATTTTCAATGCTACATCAGTAAAAGGAGTTAGACAGATGCAAGAGATTGCTGTTGAGAAAACTCGATTGGGTATTCCTATCCTTTTTGGGCAAGATGTAATTCATGGATATAAAACCATCTTTCCAATACCTTTAGGAGAAGCATGCTCTTGGGATTTGGAGATGATGCAAAGGACTGCAGAAATTGCGGCCATTGAAGCAGCATCAGACGGTATTAACTGGACATTTGCGCCAATGATGGATATTGGCAGAGATGCTCGTTGGGGACGTGTGATGGAAGGTGCAGGAGAAGATCCTTACTTAGGCAGCAGAGTGGCAGAAGCAAGAATCAAAGGTTTTCAGGGTGGGAGTGATTGGAACTCACTTTCTTCAACAACAACACTACTTGCATGTGGAAAGCATTTAGCTGCTTATGGCGCAGCCGAATCAGGTCGAGATTATAATCCTGCAGAGCTATCAGAGCATACGCTTAGAAACGTATATTTGCCACCTTATGAAGCTGCATCAAAAGCAGGTGTAGGCACTTTTATGGCATCGTTCAACGAAATAAATGGGATTCCTGCAACCGCTGACAAGTGGCTGCTCACTGATATTTTAAGAAATGAGTGGGGATTCAAAGGGTTTGTAGTCAGCGATTACACCGGAGTTAATGAATTGGTTCCTCATGGTGTAGCAAAAGATGAAAAACATGCGGCAGAATTAGCTGCTAATGCCGGAATTGATATGGATATGACCGGCGCTACATATATAAAATATCTTGAGAGCTCCGTTAAAGAAGGTAAAGTATCAGAGCGCACTATTGATAATGCCGTAAGGAGTATTTTAGAGATGAAGTTTTTACTTGGTTTGTTTGATGACCCATACAGATATCTCGACGAAAACCGTGCAGAGCAAAACACTATGACTCCTGAATTTATGGAAACAGCACGCAAAGCTGTTGCAGCATCGACAGTATTGTTGAAAAACGATAACAATATTCTACCTATAACAAAAGAGAGTGGTAAAACGATAGCACTTGTTGGGCCATTGATGAACGACTCTATCAACTTGAATGGAGAATGGGCAGGATTGGGAGATCGAAACAAGAGTGTTCCAATTCTTAAGGGACTTACTGATAAGTACAAAGATACTTCTGTTAAGCTTATTTATTCTCAAGGGGCAACAATCACAGAAACAACAGATGCACAAATAAGAGAAGCAGTGTCTGCTGCAAGAAGAGCTGATGTTGTTATTGCAGCTGTAGGTGAAGATTTTAACTGGTCGGGTGAAGCTGCAGTTAGAACCGACATTCGTTTACCTGAGCCACAGAGAGAATTATTGAAAGCACTGAAGGCTACAGGAAAGCCAATAGTTTTGGTTACTTTGAGTGGGCGTCCTTTAGACTTATCATGGGAAAATGATAATGTAGATGCTATACTGCATGCATGGTTCCCAGGAACACAAGGAGGTAACGGAATAGCTGATGTTATTGCAGGAGATTATAATCCATCGGCACGTCTTGTAATGAGTTTTCCACGAAATATAGGTCAAGTGCCAATCTATTATAATCAAAAGAATACAGGCAGACCTGTTGACCTGAACAACGAGGGGATAGACTATAAGTCGAGCTATCTTGATGTGTCAATAACACCACTATATCCTTTTGGATACGGATTAAGCTATACGACATTCGATATTAAGGATGTAAAGGCTGATAAATCGGCAATGAAAGAAGCAGATGATACAATGACAGTTACCGCTACTGTTCAAAATACTGGTAGTGTTGATGGCGAGATGGTTGTACAGCTGTATACGCGACAAATATGGGCCAGCGTGACAAGACCTGTTAAAGAGCTGAAAGGATTTCAAAAAATATCGCTAAAAGCGGGCGATAGCAAACAAATTACATTTGAGCTTAAGTCAGAAGACTTAGCTTTTTATGGAATCGATATGACAAGAAAAACAGAACCGGGTGATTTCAAGTTGTGGATAGCGCAAAACTCTGCTGATAATTCTAATGAGATTAGTTTTACTGTAGAATAATTACGTTAATTAAATGACGTTACACTATGGCTTTTTTTATAAAAACGATAGAATGAAAAAAAATATAATTTCAATAGTAGTAATCTCCATTTGTCTGTTATTGTCAGTTAACGTTTGGGGGCAAAATACACGCATGCGTACGTTTTGTAATCCTATAAACTTGGATTATACGTATATGATTTATAATTCGGACAAAGATATTTCATATCGTTCTGGAGCTGATCCTGCTGTTGTGGAATTTCGTGGAGAGTATTATATGTTTGTTACTCGTTCAATGGGTTACTGGCACTCCAAAGATCTTCAGAATTGGAATTTTATTTCCCCAGAGAAATGGTACTTTCAAGGGAGTAATGCTCCGGCTGCTCACAACTACAAGGATTCAGTATTGTACGTTATGGGAGATCCGTCAGGTTCAATGAGTGTTCTTTACACTGATGATCCTAAACGGGGTGACTGGAAAGCGGTTCCATCGATAATACACAATTTGCAAGATCCGGATCTATTCATAGATGACGATGGTGAAGCATATGTTTATTGGGGTTCCTCTAATGTATATCCAATACGCGGACAACGGTTGGATAGAAACCATCGCTTCATTCGTCATGGAGATATTGACTCTCTTTTTAACTTAGATTTGAGTAAGCATGGATGGGAAAGATTTGGAGAAAACCATAGTGATGATTCACAGGGATATATTGAAGGACCTTGGATGACAAAACATAATGGTAAGTATTATTTACAATATGGCGCTCCAGGAACGGAATTCAATGTTTATGCTGATGGAGTGTATATGTCGGACCATCCTATGGGACCTTTTACTTATGCTCCAAACAATCCGATAAGCTATAAGCCGGGAGGATTCATGAATGGTGCAGGTCATGGAAGTACGGTTATTGGTCCACAAAACCGATATTGGCATTTTGCATCTATGGCTCTTTCTGCGAATGTGAACTGGGAGAGAAGGCTGTGTATGTTTCCGCTTTTCTTTGATAAGGATGGATTAATGTGGGCAGATACATATTTCGGAGATTACCCTAGATTTGCTCCAAGTGAACCCGGAAAAGATGGTGCTTTTGCAGGATGGATGTTGCTGTCATACAAAAAGCCTGTGACAGCATCATCGTTTGTTGATGAACATTCAGCTCAAATGCTGACAGACGAGAATGTTAAGTCATTCTGGCTTGCCAGGAGCAATGGAGAAAAAGAATGGGTTACAATTGATTTGCAACAACCGGGAAATGTTTATGCCATTCAGATAAATTATTACGATTATCAATCAGGAATGTATGGAAAAATAGACGGTCTTAGACATCGATATGTTATAGAAGAATCACTCGACGGAAAAAATTGGGAAGTTCTTGTAGATAAGAGTAATAGTTATAAGGACACACCTAACGATTATATAGAGTTGCCTCAACCTAAACGTACAAGATACATAAGATATAAAAATATTGAGGTTCCTACGCCATTTCTTGCTATATCGGACATAAGAGTTTTTGGTGTTGGGGAAGGTAAAAAGCCAAGTAAGGTTAAAGACTTCAAGGTGGAGAGAAAAACGGATAGGAGAGATGCTATGATTACTTGGACGTCGCAGAAAAACGCGCAGGGATATAATGTGCGTTGGGGCATCGCACCCGATAAGTTGTATAGTTCATGGTTAGTGTATGATGATAGTGAGTTGTTGTTAAAATCATTGACTGTAGACCAAGAATATTACTTTACTGTAGAGGCATTTAATGAGAATGGTATTTCTGAGATGTCAGATATAATTCATGTTAAATAGAAGTTTAAATAAATGGACATGATAGTGTTAAAAATTTAGCCGGTATTTTGTAATATTCTGTACATATTTATAGCCCTCATCGCATAACTTTAGGCGATGAGGGCTATTTTTTTATTTATAATGATAGATTATTGAAGTATTATTATGATTGAATTATAGTGATAACAATTTTGTTAGTAATAGTCATTATTGAAGTTACTTTTAGTTTATAGATACCATGTAATAAATACTTAACAAAAACGAAATTGAATCGTAACTTTTATAACGTTTCTTTGCAAGCGAATTACAATATTTAAATAATTAAAAATTTATGAATAGAATTAGGTTATTAGGCATAGTTATATGCTTGGTTCTATTTTCTTTTATGTTTCCGAAATTATTGTTGGCGCAAGGAAGTGTTCTAAAAGGGACAATCCGAGATGTTAATGACATTCCTCTTACTGGCGTTAATGTAGTAGAAAAAGGAACTACAAATGGAACCATCTCTGATATTGATGGAAATTTCTCGCTAAATGTTCCTGCAAATTCTACAATCGTGTTTACGTACATTGGATTTTCTGAACAAGAGGTCGTTTGGAATGGTAGAAGTGTACTGAATATTGTCTTACATGAGGATACAGAGTTGCTGGATGAGGTAGTGGTTATTGGATATGGTACTGTAAAGAAAAGGGATTTGACAGGTGCAGTTTCTTCTATAAAAGGAGATGAGTTGACTTCTATTACTGTTACAGACCCTGCTCTATCCTTACAGGGACGAATTCCAGGAGTTTCAATAGCGCAGAATACAGGTGATCCTGCAGGAGATTATACGATTAGAATACGTGGCATTAATTCTATCAAAGGAGATAATTCTCCCCTATTTATTATTGATGGAATTCCTGCAAGTACAACTTCCATTAATACCTATGATATTGAATCATTAGAGGTTCTTAAAGATGCGTCTGCCACAGCTATATATGGTTCTCGTGGGGCTAATGGAGTAGTTCTAATAACTACAAAAAAAGGAAAAGAAGGCAAAGCTAAAGTTAAATACAACTTTGAGTATGGTCAACAGTCCCAAATAAAAAAGCTAGACTTGATGGATGCTCAAGAATGGGCAAAGTTTTATAATGAGTATTTAGTTAATACTGGGACACTTCCAGAACCTCAATTTTCTGAACAAGAAATTGCTAAAATGGGAAAAGGAACAGATTGGCAAAAATTGATGTTCCGTAATGCTCCATTAAATCACCATAATATTACTGTTTCAGGTGGAGCTGATAATATTAATTACTTCGTAAGTGGTTCAGCTCTGTCAAAAGATGGATTAATTAAAAATAGTTCATACAATAAATATAATCTTCGTTCCAACCTAAATTTCGTCATTTCATCTTTGTTGGATGCTTCTATCCAAATGGGGTATACTGCATCAGAGGCATTCAATCAATCTAATGGAGGAGGTGTTGGCGGTAGTAGTATGATTGGAGCAGTATATTCGGCATCTCCTCTGTTTACTCCATATGATGAAAATGGTGATTATAAAGATCTAAGGTCGTGGTTTGCTTGGTCATCACACGAAGTTAAGAATCCAATAAACATGGCTTATGAATCAACATACAAAACCAGGACTAACTCAAGCAATATAAATGCTTCTATTAATTTTATGCCATTTGATAGTTTTTCTTTTAAAGGAATATTCGGGTTAGAGAATGCAGATAGTAGGTATGATGGATACACTACTTCAAGATATTTATATCAGAACAATTCGGCATCAGTAAATCATAATAGAACTACTAATCTAACTAATGAGTTTATTGCGAATTATAATTTCACAGTAAATAAAGATCATACGATCGACTTTATGGGTGCATATACCTATCAGCAATATATAAGAAAAAGACTCGCTGCTTCTGGTAATACCTTTATGTCTGATGTTACAGAAACAAACGATTTGGGATCTGCGGGCACTATTAACACGCCATCAACTAATTACACTCAATGGGTCATGAAATCATTTTTAGGAAGATTTAATTATTCATATAAAGGCAGATATATTATTACAGCGAGTATGAGGGCTGATGGGTCAAGTCGATATTCGTCTCAAAACCGTTGGGGGTATTTTCCTTCCTTTGCTATAGCATGGCGAATTTCTGATGAGGAGTTTTTAAGGCATTTCGAAAACCTCTCAGATATGAAGATACGCTTCGGATATGGCGTTACAGGTTCAACAGCTATAAGTCCATACTCTACACAAAACCTATTAGTAACAGGAAAAACAGCAACCGGTAATGGTAATTATACGTTTTATGCACCAGGAAGAGAGTTCCCTGCAGATCTAAAGTGGGAAACAACTACTCAGTGGGATATTGGGATAGATGCCAGCTTCTTTAATAATAGATTACGAACAACTTTTGATTATTATAATAAACTTACTACAAATCTTTTAAATACTGTATTTTTACCTTCATCCTCAGGTTATAGTACTACTGTGCAGAATATAGGAAGCATGTCAAACAAAGGTTTTGAGATCTTGCTGGAAGGAGATGTAATTCAAACAAAAGATTTTGGAATGACAACACAAGTTAATATAGCTCATAATAAGAATACTGTTGAAAAACTTTCAGATGGACTGGATATTTATGGTACAACATTTAATAGTTATGGTTCAGGATCAATAACAATAATTCGTGAAGGATATCCTATTGGCTCTTTTTATGTATATAAAGACGCAGGATTAAATGAAAAAGGTTCTTTATCTTACCATGACTTTAACAATGATGGTAAGTTAACAGATATCGATGATCGTTATATTGCAGGTTCGCCTCATCCCGATTTTACCTATGGTATAAATATGGGATTTCGCTATAAAGAATGGGAGTTGAGTTTTTTATTACAGGGTAGCTATGGGAATAAGGTTTTTAATCTAAGCGAAATGAGAAATTATAGTTACTCTCAAGGAATGAATATTGAGAAAGATGTATTTGAGAAAAGTTGGAGAGAAGGGCAAGATAACTCTAATGCAATGTATCCAAGGATTGACTTAGTTGGTCCTCAGAAGTATTCTGATAGATATATTGAGGATGGATCTTTCTTACGTCTTAGAAATATATTATTAGGATACAATATTACAAACATAAAAATAAGAGATAAGAACTTGTTTGAAAGAATAAGGCTTTATGCAAGCTTACAAAACTACTTAACCTTAACAAAATATTCTGGATTAGATCCAGAGGTAAGTTCAAAAGGTGGTGATGCAAATGCTGGAATTGATCATTTCACATACCCAAATAGTAAATCATTCTCGATAGGTTTAAATATGACTTTTTAATATTAATGACGATGAAAAAAACAATATATTTAATTTTTCTTTTAATAGGTGTGCTTTTTAATTCCTGTTATGATTCTTTGGACGAGACAAAATACACCTATTCTGTTGCGACATCAAACTTTTATAATACGCCTGAAGAGGCAAATGCAGCAGTAATGGCCCCTTTAAATTATATGCGAGAGTCATATGATGCAAATTGGTTTTCTACTTTAGAAATAAACACAGAATATTGCTATTCAAAAGGTGTATATACAGGTTACTCTCCTCGTTATGAGGGTCTTATTAACGCAACTCATATTAATAGAATAGCTACTAATTGGGACAATATCTATCGAGCTATATTGTATTGTAATATTGCTATTGACAGATTGCCAGAAGCTAATTCAATGAATAAGGATGAGATAGACGCATATATTGGTGAATTAAGATTCCTGAGAGCCTTTAATTATTTTTCTTTAGTAAAGCACTGGGGAGGAGTACCATTGCGGACAGAGGAAAATATGGAACAATGGGATTTAGCAAAGAGTTCTGTAGAAGATATTTATAAGTTTATTATAGAAGATCTTAGGTTTGCTGTTGATAATTTACCAGTAAAGCCCAGATTGATAGGGACTCCTGGTGTGTCGGCAGCAAAATCATTGTTGTCAGAGGTGTTTTTGTATACTAAAAATTATGATGAAGCTTATAGGCTTTCTTCAGAAGTTATTAGTAGTAATGAGTTCTCGCTTGTACCTGTTAGTAAAACTAGAGATTTTGATAAAGTCTTTGGTTATGATCTAACTAATTCCACAGAAGAAGTATTCTATATTAAAACTTCGAGAACAGATGGGAAAACATGGAGCTATCTCTCATATACGTCTCACCCCAAGTATGAAGTAGAACCAGGAATGAGGATGTTGAATGGCAATGGTTATTTTACACATTATACTGATCTAAGAAATAAATTGATTGATGGTTGGGATAAGAATGACCTTAGGCGTGACCTAAATGTGAGACATTATGTTTTTGGTAAAGATGCCTATGGCGAATATACGTGCCTTTTTA
>JBMNSN010000011.1:0-56264 GCA_050945215.1 Fermentimonas sp.
TTTGCGTACCATAACCCACAACCACTACCTCGTCCAACAGCTCCGTGTCGGCAACCAATGTTATGGTTATGTTTGTATTCTTGCCCACTTTCACATCTTGCTGACGCATACCCACGTATGAAACCCTCAGTGTTGTGTTGTCGGCAATGTCGGTGATTCTAAAATTACCATCAATGTCAGTTATCGTACCGTGAGAAGGGTTGTCTTTGTCAACCACCGATGCACCAATGATAGGTTCACCGTTCTCGTCAACAACGCTACCCGTTAAAGTCTTTTTCTGCTGATCGGTTCCCTTGGCATCACTATCGGTTACCACATCTTTGGCACTCTCTTCCTTCGAAATGTACACCTGCCTGTCCGACACTCTGTAAGTGTTGTCCGTGCCCTTAAACAGCTTATCCATAATCTCATATATGGTTTCGCCCTTTGAGCTTATTGATACAACTCTTTCAGTGTCTAACGTCGCATTGTTGTACAGAAAAATATATTCACTGTTTTGTTCTATTTCATCAAATACGTCTTTTATGGTCTTATTCTCTATGTTAAGATCTATCTTGGTCGACTGAGAATAGGTGTCGTTTGCAAAACCTATGCTCATACCCAAAATGAGAAGAACAGTAATGAGTCCCATGATCTTGAATGTTTTAAGTGTATTAGTGTTTTTTGTAATACTTCTTATTGTATTTATCATATGTTTATATCGATTTAAATAAATTTGACAATGTGTTCTTGCTATAGGATTGAAATAAATGCGTCAACGCAACCAACCCCTCTTAAGGGCTATGTAGTATCATTTTTCATGCTATAAAACTGTTTTTATGTTTGTTCTATTTTCTATCTTTAATTGTAATCTTATATGTGTCATCAATCTTCTCCACTCCAATGGGGAAAGAAAAAGTAAGTCCGTCAAGAACCTCTCCTAAATCATCTTTCAGGTCAACCTTTCCGGAGCATATTTCACTCCTCAAGTCTTCATCGTATTCAATGTCAACACCATAGTATCTGGACAGCTTGTTGAACAAAATGTCCAACCCTTCATCATTCACAAACAATATGCCGTCCATCCAAGAAATATATCTATATACATCAACCGTCTTAACCGAATAGCTGCCTCCATTATAATCATACATCTGCGATGGCTTAAGCGTTACATCTTGTGAAGATGAGTTTGCTCTGACCTTCACCGACCCCGAAGACAGCACTACCGATGTTTGCGTGTCTTCCTCGTATGACTGAACGTTAAACTTTGTTCCCAACACCCTGACTGCCAAATCCTTAGTCCTTACTATAAATGGCTGATTGTTGTTGTGAGCAACATCCAAAAACACCTCGCCATCAACATAAATCTCGCGCACGTTAGAAGTAAACTTGTTGGGATAAACTACACTGCTTCCCGAATTTACATGCAACGTAGTTCCGTCAGACAATGTTAGCTTTGATCTCTTTCCTTTCGGAACAACCAACCTGTTGAAATCTGTCTCGTTCATGGTCGATGCAATTGACTTGCCCACCGCTTTTATGCTGTCCTTCTCGTAAGATATCTCAACCATCTTCTCCTCAAAGGTGATAAGCGTGTCTGTAGACATCTGAATCTGTACATCATCGGCAGAGGTGCTTTCATCAAACTGAGCATTAGACAGATACGACAACAATTCGGAGTCGCTGTCATGGCTTTGCAGGGATATATATAGCGCAATGGCAAGCACTGCAACAAAAACCGATGCCACCCCCGACAGCCAATAATACATTGTCCTTCTCTTGTCTTTCAATGCCTTTTGTTTGCTCTTCACTGCCTCGTACGTAGAGTTTATCTGTGCATCCGACAGTTTGTAATCATTAAATCTTATCTCCGCTCTGAACAATGCTATAGCTTCATCAACAACAGGCCTCAGTTGAGGATATTTGCCGGTAACATCTTCCCAATACGCCCTATCTTCTTCAAGGTTGAACATGTTCCATCTCAAGAAATCCTCATCCTTCAAGAAGTCGATAGCTTTATACTCTAAATATTTGTTAGTTTTCATTTCCCGGCAAACTAATTTTAATATACACGATAGTATGTGACTTTTTGTGAATGCTTTTAACTAAACAAAAGTTAAATAATTCCTGTATTAGGTGTCGGGCTATTTAATGCTATTGAGAAGCAGCTCAATAAACAGCAACATGGGGATTATGTTGTTCTCTTTCCTTATTTTTAGCAGTGCTTGTGAAACTATTTTCCTTATATTGGCCTCTTTCTTGTTCAGCAGTTGAGAAATCTCTTTATAGTCGAGGTTCTCTATATAACGAAGATAGAGTATCTCCTTTTGCATAGGAGTTATGACTGACAGCAGTTTATTGATTTTGTGGTTGATTATTGCGCGATCCTCCTCCTCAATCAAGTTGTCCAGCACCGTGGTTTTTATGGAAAAGGTCATGTCGTCGCTCAGCGAGGTGGTGGACCTTATGTCCTTCGACTTGCTTATGTCGTAAAGTTTGTTCTTCAACGATTTGAAAAGGAAGAACTTCAGATGCTTGACCGACTCAAACTTAGGCTTTTTGGTTAATATGTTTAGAAAAACGTCCTGAATGGCATCCATGACCCAGTCCTCCTTCATACCCATGCTCATTCCGTAGGCATACATATCATTGATGAAATATTTGTACATGACATGGAAGGCCGATTCGTCTCCCTTGCAAAAATCATCAAAAATTAAATCTATGTCGCTATCTAAAGTCAGACGCACCATTCAGCTCATTAATAGTAATTAAGTCTACTCATCAATATCTACAAATTTAGTTATTTATACATAAAAGACAAGTCAATATAACGTAAAATATAAGCTAAAAAGCGTTGATTATAGTGGCTTTCGCACAATAATGAAGATGTAGCGGGATGTTTTATTGCAAACCCCCGTCCCCTCCGCTTCATCCTCGTGTTATATATACGTTTTCGTATATATGATGCGGATGTGGTGGGGAGTTGGACAAGGGATTATGTGGCAGATGGGTGATGTGTGAATAGGAAAAAATGGCTATGAAAAGATTTTTGTACAATATGTTGTTGCGTTAATAAATATGTATTACTATTGTGAAACATAAAACAATAATCATGAAAAGGACAAAAGAAAACACACTCTATCTGACAATCAAACAGAAATATTTCGACCAGATTTTGGCGGGAACGAAGAAGGAAGAGTATCGGGAAATTAAGGACACAACGGCGCTGAAGTATTTGAAATATTGGCAAGAGGGCAAAGAAAAGGGGCTATATTACGACCCTGAAAAGACAGATGGCGACCCGGGTGGCGGCATCTGCGTGTGGAACAATGGTGTATATCCTTACTACCCAAAGCCTTACAAATATTTGCACTTGGCGGTTGGCTACGCAAAGGACAGGGACGAGATGTTTGTGGAGGTTGTCGACATCACGTTTGAACCGCTTAAAGCGAATAACGGCAATGACGCGCGCTTCGATGTGGAGGGCGATGACTACATCTTAAGTGAGAATGGCGATTATTGCATCTGGCAGGTGGTTTATCATCTTGGCAAGGTGGTGGAGACCGATTTGAAGAAAGATCGATAGGGGAGTGATAATCAGTATAATGTTGTGGAGGGCTGTTCTCAATTTTGGGGGGCGCCCTTTTGTCGTGTTTGGGCGATAAGGTTTTTTGAGGTGTGGGTTTTGTAGGTTGAGGGGGGGGCGACTGATGATTTTTTGTGTGGAGAGGAAGAATGTATGAGGGAAATCGGTGGGTTTTTGATGAAAAAATGCAGATAGTGAAGGAATAGTGTCGGAAGAATGTTGCAAAATGTTGCAAAAAAATCGAGAGTGCGCCGGCTCCCAGAGCGGGTTACAGAGGATTTGATGACAAAAACAGAGTTTGAACAAATTTTCTGAAAGTTACATATTATTCTGCTTTTTGCCGTGAGGTGCACGATGGGTGTATATAAAGCAAAACCGCCACGGCGCGATTGCCGAAGCGGTTTGTATTTGATATGGTGCATCTACACCATTCAGTAGCTATTTATGTTATTAGTATCTTGCACTAACAGTTTCCCAGTCGATAATCTTCCAAAGTTCCTTTAGGTGGTCGGCACGACGGTTCTGGTAATCCAAGTAGTATGAGTGTTCCCATACGTCGAATCCGAGTATTGGAGTAAGACCTTTGGTAAGTGGGTTGCCTGCGTTGCTTTCTTTCTCTATTGAAAGCTTGCCGCTTGCATCCTTTGCCAGCCATACCCATCCTGAGCCGAACACTGCTGCACCGGCTGCGTTGAATTCTTCTTTGAACTTGTCGAATGAGCCGTACTGCTTGTTGATTGCTTCTGCCAAAGCTCCCTTAGGTTCGCCACCGCCATCTTTCTTGAATGATGTGAAGTAGAGGTTGTGATTTAGTATCTGACCTGCGTTGTTGAAGATTGCGCCTTCGCTCTTCTTAACGATAGTTTCAAGGTCTGCGTTTTCGAATTCTGTTCCAACTACCAGCTTGTTCAAGTTGTCCACGTATGCTTGGTGGTGCTTGCCATAGTGCAGTTCAACTGTCTGTTTGCTTATAACCGGTTCCAATGCATCTGTTGCATAAGGTAATGCTACTTTTTCGAATTTCATATCTATTTTGTTTTTAGTGTTATTATTATTGTTCTTTGCATTTGTATTGTTGCAGCTTGCGAGTGATAATGATAGTAGTCCTGCAACCGCCAAATATGCTAATTTTGTTCTCATCTGCTATTATCAGTTTATTGTTTACTGTTATAACGAGGGCGGTTTATTTTTTGTTCGTTACAATCTACAATGAATCTAAAATATATATAGTCGGGGTAGGTGCGGTGGGCGGTAATATGCTGATATATAATGTTTTATGTTTTTGTATAGATATTATTTATTTACTATAGTTATTACATTATAAATGTCGTGTATTTTTACTACATTTGTGCCTTTAATCAATATTGACAGATAAATTATGAGATTGATGAAAATGAGATGGCTGTCGGTGGCCTTGGCATCGGTTATGATGGTGGGTTGCAATTCGGCAGACAATCACAAGGGTCAGAGTAGTTTGGCTGACGATGAGGTGTATGTGTTGGTTTCCACGGGCAACAGGCAGAAGGAGCTTTACAGGGAGACCATAGGCTTTGAGAGAGGGGAGGCAGACGACATCACCATAAAGCTGCTGCCAGAAGAGCGTTATCAGATGATGGACGGCTTTGGCGCCGCCGTAACGGGTTCGTCGGCTTTCAACCTTATGAAGATGAGCGAAGAGAACAGGACCAAGTTCTTGGAGGAGACTTTCTCCGAAGAGGGTTTGGGCTTCAGCTATATTAGGATATCGATAGGGTGTTCAGACTTCTCTCTGAGTGAGTACAGCTGTTGCGACACTCCGGGCATCGAGAACTTTGCACTGACATCGGAGGAGCTTGACTATGTTATCCCGGTGCTTAAGGAGATATTGGCAATTAACCCCGGCCTTAAGATTATGGGGTCGCCGTGGACTCCGCCCAAGTGGATGAAGGTTAACAACCTGAAGGACTTGCAACCGTTTGACTCGTGGACGAGCGGACAGCTCAACCCTGCTTACTATGACGACTATGCTCAGTATTTTGTTAAGTGGATTAAGGCTTTTGAGAACGAGGGTATCAACATATACTCCATAACGCCTCAGAACGAGCCTTTGAACAGGGGCAACTCGGCATCTATGTATATGACCTGGCAGGAGCAGAGAGACTTCATCAGGCAGTCGCTGGGGCCTGCATTGCGCGATGCGGGGCTGAAGACTAAGCTGTATGTGTTTGATCACAACTATGACTACGACCTCAGCAATCCTGAGAACCACGATCAGGGACAGTATCCGCTGAAGATATATGAGGATGCGGAGGCGGCAAGCTTCATAACGGGTGCCGCTTATCACAACTATGGTGGTAGGAAAGAGGAGCTGAACGTTATTCACGACGGTGCTGCGGATAAGGAGCTGGTGTTCACAGAGACTTCCATAGGCACGTGGAACGACGGGCGGAACCTTGATGTGAGGCTGGTGGACGACATGCGCGAGGTGGCGCTGGGAACGGTGAACAACTGGTGCAGGGGCGTCATTGTGTGGAACTTGATGCTCGACACGGACAAAGGTCCCAACAGGGACGGCGGCTGCCAGACTTGCTACGGCGCTGTGGACATCAATCCCAACGACTTTGCAACGATTACTCGCAATTCACATTATATAATAATAGGCCACATGTCATCGGTGGTGAAGCCCGGTGCTGTAAGGATAGGCACATCGGGTGGCAATGACGACGGCATTACTACGTCGGCATTTGAGAACGAGGACGGGTCTTTCGCATTGGTGGTGCTGAACGAATCGGCACAAAGTAAAAGCCTGACGGTGGACGACGGCAATCGCAGCTTTGAGTATGCGGTGCCGGGTAAGTCGGTAGTATCGTTCAGGTGGTGAAAGATTGATGAGGGTTATTTTAGTGAGCAGCGGCCGGTTGTCGGTCGCTGCTTTTCTATTTTATAGGTTGCCGATTGTTTGGGTGAAGATAGGTTGATATATCAGTTGATGGCATAGCCCGGTCGGAAAAGGGTGGGGCGATTGGCAAAATAGTTAGCATTTACAGAAAGAGTTGCAACATTGCTTTTTGATGTCAATACCTCTGTAACCCGCTCTGGGAGCCGGCGCACTCTCGATTTTTTTGCAACATTTTGCAACATTCTTCCGACATTATTCCTATACTAATTTGCGTTTTCACTGAAAAACAGCCATCGGCGAGCCATGAGTTTTACTCTTCTTCTGCCGGAATGACCTCTGCAAAGTCTTCAATATTCTCATCAACATAGTGGGCAACGATGGAGAGTTCTTCTTCCTCGATGTAGAAGAATTTCTCTTCGAGGTCGTCAAACTGTTCAAAGCGTTCATACATTGCCATGAACTCTTCTTCGGTGGTTTCGTGTTCCAGCTCTTGGCGATGCTTGTCGTATATTTCTTTTGCCTTGTATAGGAGCTTTGAGAAGCCACGGGCGCCCATCAGTCGGAGTGACTTGGCGGTGGGGTTGTCGAATATGTAGCCTCCGTATCCGTTCTGAATGAGTTGGACGAAGCCTCCGTTGTTTACCTCGTCGGTGAAGAACTTGAGCGCCAGCAGGGTGTGCTGATAGCCGTTGAGCAGGTGTATGTTTTCGGCGGTTACGTCGCCACCAAGAGCTTGTAAGTATGCGTCGGTGAAGACGTTAAGGAATTCGTTGCCCCCTTTTTGAGCGGCATCAATAAGGTCTTTCTCTTCTATTTTTATCATTACAAAATAATTAAAATATTGGCATTACAAATATACGAGAGTTATCAATAAAAAGGTTATATTTGTATATAAAAGAATTATTATAAAACATTTAGCAGTATGATAGTTAAACCATTTAGAGGATTACGTCCTCCCAAAGCAATTGTGAAGGATGTTGCTTCGCGCCCTTACGATGTTTTGAACTCGGATGAGGCCAGGAAGGAGGCTGAAGGAAATGAGAAGTCTCTTTATAGGATAATTAAGCCGGAGATTGATTTTCCTGTGGGTAAGGATGAGCATGATGCCGATGTTTACGACAAGGCTGCAGAGAACTTCAAGCTGTTTCAGGAGAAAGGGTGGCTCGTTCAGGATGATAAGGAGATGTACTATCTGTATGCACAAACAATGAACGGCAAGACGCAGTATGGCCTGGTGTTGTGCGCAAATGTTGATGACTACATGACCGGTAAAATCAAGAAGCATGAACTGACACGTCGCGACAAGGAGGAGGACAGGATGAAGCATGTGAGGGTGACCGACGCCAACATGGAGCCTGTGTTTTTCTCTTATCCCGACAATGTGGAGATTGATAAGATTGTTGACAAGATAAAGGCACAAACGCCTGAGTATGACTTTACGTCGGTTGATGGCGTGGGGCATCACTTGTGGCTGATTGACAGTGATGAGGATATTGATGCTCTTACCGAGTTGTTTGCTGCAATGCCGGCTATGTATATTGCCGACGGGCATCACAGGTCTGCTGCTGCCGCTCTGGTGGGTGCAGAGAAGGCAAAAGGTAATCCCAACCACCGTGGCGACGAGGAGTACAACTACTTTATGGCTGTGTGTTTCCCCGATTCGCAGCTGACTATTATTGACTATAACAGGGTGGTTAAGGATTTGAATGGGCATACACCCGATGAGTTCTTGCAACTGCTGGAGAGGAACTTTGTTGTGGAACCGACAGGCTCTGATTTGGTGAGCCCCAAGAATCTGCACAATTTCTCTATATATCTGGACGGCAGGGCGTTTAACTTGACTGCCAAGCCTAACAGCTATAGGGCAAACGACCCCATTGGTGAGTTGGATGTAACCATCACTTCGGAACTTATATTGGACGAGATATTGGGCATCAAAGATTTGAGGAGCGACAAGCGCATTGATTTCGTTGGTGGAATACGTGGGTTGGATGAGTTGCGGAAGAGGGTGGATAGTGGCGAGATGGCGCTGGCCATTGCTTTGTATCCCGTTTCGATGAAGGAGCTGATGAACATTGCCGACAGCGGTGAGATAATGCCTCCCAAGACAACATGGTTTGAGCCTAAACTGCGTTCGGGCTTAGTTGTTCACAAGTTGGAGAGTGACACGAAGTAAGTAAACAAAAAAAGACCGACTACTGTCGGTCTTTCTTTTTCTTAGTTGCGGAGGCAAGATTCGAACTTACGACCTTTGGGTTATGAGCCCAACGAGCTACCACTGCTCCACTCCGCGATATTTCTTAACTGGACTGCAAATATAGTATTTATTTTTCAATAAACAAAATATAGTGTAGTTTTTTGGAATCTTAGTGTAAAATGGATTATATTTGACAAAAAAAAGGAGCGTCTATGTCTGATAGTATCGTAATAATACCAACTTATAACGAGAAAGAGAATATTGAGAATATCATAAGAGCCGTATTGGGTCTTGAGAAAGAGTTCGACATACTTGTTGTTGACGACAACTCGCCTGATGGTACTGCAGACATTGTGCGACGACTGATTGCGGATGAGTTTGGCGACCGCCTCTTCATTGAGCAACGTAAAGGCAAGATGGGCTTGGGCACTGCATATATCCATGGCTTCAAGTGGGCGCTTGGCAGAAGCTATGAGTACATCTTTGAGATGGATGCTGACTTTTCGCACGACCCAAAGGACTTGATAAGGCTTTATGCCGCGTGCCACGATGAGGACTACGATGTCGCTGTGGGGTCGAGGTACTGCTCGGGTGTGAACGTGGTGAACTGGCCTATGGGCAGGGTGCTGATGTCCTACTACGCATCTAAATATGTGAAGGTGGTAACAGGATTGAAGACGAATGACACAACGGCAGGATTCGTCTGCTACAGGCGTGAGGTTCTTGAGACCATCGACCTTGACAACATCAGGTTTAAGGGTTATGCCTTCCAGATTGAGATGAAATACACGGCAACGGTTCTCGGGTTTAAGGTTAAAGAGGTGCCGGTGATATTTGTCAATCGTCGGCTCGGCACATCAAAGATGAACACTTCCATCTTTGGCGAGGCTTTCTTCGGGGTGATAAATCTGCGTTGGCAGAATATGATGGGAAACATTAAGGCAAAAGAAAAAACTGTTGGTGTAAATGATACTAATTCATAGAGCTACAATAATTAACGAGGGTGAGACCTTCGAAGGCTCGGTGCTGGTTGACGACAGCAAGATTTCAAAGATATACAGAGACGATGAGCAGGTGCCGGAGAGGCTTATGAACTCCTGCAAGAAGGTTATTGACGCACGAGGGTTGTACTTGATGCCCGGTGTTATTGACGATCAGGTGCATTTTAGAGAGCCGGGGCTGACACACAAGGGAGACATCAAGACGGAGAGCCGGGCCGGTGTGGCAGGTGGCGTCACATCATACATGGAGATGCCAAACACCAAACCGCAGACTACGAGCATGGCTGAGATTGAAGCGAAGCATGCTTTGGCAACGGGACGGTCGGCAGCCAACTTTGGCTTTTATATTGGTGCAACGAACGATAACATCGACGAGCTTAAGAAGGCAGACCATTCGGTGGTGTGTGGCGTCAAGGTGTTTATGGGTTCCTCAACAGGCAATATGTTGGTGGACAACAAACGCACGTTGCAGCAGATATTTGCCGAGGTGGACTTCCTCATTGCCACGCATTGCGAGAAGGAGAGCATAATAAAAGACAATATTGCGAACTACAAGCTGAAATATGACGACGAAATACCTATCGATGTACATCCATACATAAGGAGTGCGGAAGCGTGCTACCGCTCGTCGGCAGAGGCTGTGGAGCTTGCCGATAAGTATGGTTCGCGTCTGCACGTGTTGCACCTGTCGACAGAGCGAGAGATGAGTCTGTTTGACAACAACAAGCCTTTGGAAGAGAAGAAGATTACAGGCGAGGTGTGCGTGCATCATCTTTGGTTTACCGACAAGGACTACGATAGGCTGGGCAGCAGAATTAAGTGGAACCCCGCAGTGAAGACGCAGGAGGACAGAGATGCGTTGAGGCACGCGTTGCTGAATGGCAAGCTCGATGTGGTAGCAACAGACCATGCGCCACATCTGTTGGAAGAGAAGGAGGGCGATGCCTTGCATGCAGCATCCGGAGGACCTCTGGTTCAACACTCCTTGCAGGTTATGTTCGAGCTGTCGCAACAGGGCTGTTTCAGCAAGGAGCTGGTGGTGGACAAGATGTGTCACGCACCGGCTAAGCTGTTCAACATCAAGGGGAGAGGCTTCATCAGAGAGGGATATTTTGCCGACCTTGTATTGCTTAATCCCAATGCTCCATATAAGGTTACCAAGGATAATATACTATATAAGTGCGGTTGGTCGCCCTTCGAGGGTGAGACCTTCGGTGTGTCGGTGGACACAACCTTTGTGAATGGCAACGTGGCATACCACAACGGTGTTGTGTCTGACGATGCTTATGGTGTTGCCTTGCAGTTTGATTATTAAGTCATTAAGTTGAAAGATGAGGTTCTTATTTACCATACAGGGGGAGGGCAGAGGACACTATACTCAGGCTTTGTCGCTGTCAGCCATGTTGCGAAGGCATGGGCATGAAGTGGTTGCCGTGTTGGTTGGTACTAGCGATGTCAGACAGATACCGTCCTTTTTCAGCAAGAAGATAAATGCTCCTATAGAGAAGTTTAGGAGTCCCAACTTTACCTCCTTCTATAAGAACAAGAAGCCCAGGATACTGATGAGCGTGCTTAACAACTCTGTGCATACGTTCATCTTTCGCAAGAGCATAGGCATTGTCAAGAATGCCATCGAGGAGCATAAGCCCGACATGGTCATCAACTTCTACGAGATGATTACGGGACTTAGCTACGGCCTCTACCGATTCGACAAGAAGATGAACATACCTATGGTCTGCATAGCACACCAGTACATTCTGTTGAATAGCAAATACAAAACTACTCCCGAGCAAGACATCAAGTACTATTGGTTGAGGATGCTGTCCAAGGTGACCTCTAATCGTGCATCTAAGATATTGGCGCTGTCCTTTAGAAACATGCCTGGCGATGATAAAGTAGTCATTGTGCCGCCACTGTTGCGCTCGGAGGTGTTCAAAATTGAACCCACAGACGGCAACTACATACACGGCTATATGCTGAACAGCGGCTACTTTGAGGAGATTAACAAATGGCACAAGAAGAATCCCCATATCCCGTTGCGCTTCTTCTGGGACAACAAAGAGGCCGAGGAGGAAACACTCGTCGACGACAACTTCATACTATATAAGCTTGATGACGAGAAGTTCCTAAGGAACATGGCAGGCTGCATGGCTTATGCAACCACCTCAGGCTTTGAGTCAGTGTGCGAGGCACTATACTACAGAAAGCCCACGCTGATGATACCCGTGCATGTTGAGCAGGCATTCAACGCTTACGATGCGCAACTGTCCGGCGTCGGAATAATCGGCAATAAGTTCAAGTTCAATAAGCTGCTTGAGTTTAAGGAGAAATCCTACAACCCTGATGAGAACTTCAAGTCGTGGGTGTTGGAGGCGGAGGACCGCATACTAAAAGAGATAACGTCGGTCTATAAGCCGACAGAGTCGCGATAGAAGTCGAAGCCCTCAAAAAGCAGTTCCTTGTCTGCCGTTTGGTTTATCTCTACCTTGCCTATGTCTGACAACAGCGTAAAGTTTATGATGTGACCCTCATTCTTCTTGTCGTGCAAGGCAATCTCGTGCAATCTCTCATAGTCGTTGCAGTCGATGTCAAATGCGCCATACTGCTCCTTGATGAACCTCACAGTCTTAAGCAATTTATCTTTAGGAAAACCACAAACCCTGTAAGAGAGATACAATTCCACTATTATGCCCCATGCCACGGCATATCCGTGTGGTATAGGTCTGCCTGTAGACAACGCGAAGCTCTCGAATGCATGTCCTGCAGTGTGGCCCAAGTTCAGCGCCTTCCTTATGTTCTGCTCGTATGGGTCTCTCTCCACCACTGACCTCTTTATCTCAACCGAGTCAAACATCAGGTCGTTAAGTCGTGAGTAGTCAACATCATCGAACGAGAAGGAGAGAATATCCTGCCAGCTCTCCGTATTGTCAATCAACGCATGTTTAAGCATCTCTGCATACCCCGATAGTATGCCTTCCAACGGCAGCGTCTTAAGGAATGTCGATGACATTATAACATAACGCGAGGTGTAGAACGAACCAACCTCGTTCTTGTATCCACAGAAGTTGATGCCAGTCTTGCCACCAACGGATGCATCCACGGCACCGAGCAGAGTCGTAGGCACATTGATGTATTCTATCCCGCGCTTGAAAGTGGCTGCCGCAAATCCCCCTATGTCGGTTATCATGCCGCCACCCAGATTGACGAGCAACGAATGTCTTGTGGCACCGCCATTGGTGAGCACCTCCCATATATGTGACAAGCTCTCTAGCGTCTTGTTGTTGTCGCCCGATGCAATCACAATCTTCGTTGCATCCTTTATTTGTGGAATGTCCTCAACAACTGGCAGACAGTGAGCCTCGGTGTTGTCGTCGGTCAAGACAAACAACTTGTCGTGACCTATTGACGCAACAGCTCTCGCAATGTCGCTTACAATATCCTCACTCTTAATTACTTCCTGCGCATTCATCTGCTGTAGTTGATTGATTTATATAGCTCTTCCTGTATTCTTTCCCTTATCTCCAAGCTCGACAACCTGTTGGGCGAACGTGATGGTGTAACCCTGTTCGACAGGAATATATATATCATATTGTTGTCAGGATCTATCCAAAAGCTTGTGCCGGTGAACCCCGTGTGTCCATAGACCGATAGTGGCGCTCCCGGACTGGTAGGATTGGACCTGCTGTTGCGAGGGTCAGGCTTATCGAACCCAAGACCACGGCGACTTACACTGCTCTTGGTCGTAGTGAACACACGCACCGTTTCGTTGCTCAACAGCCTCTCTCCACCATACGTGCCTCCGTTCAGATACATCTGATAGACCTTGGCTATGTCGTTGGCATTAGAAAAAAGTCCCGCATTGCCCGATATACCTCCGAACAATGCAGCACCTTCATCATGCACATAGCCCCTGACATGTTGCTTGCGAAAGAACGGGTCCTCCTCCGTTGGTGCGATATTATCAATACTCATATAGTTAAGTGGCAGAAACGTTGTTGACGTAGCTCCCAGCTTGTTGTAGAAGTTCTCCCTCACATACTGGTTGAGGTCCTTGCCCGAAACGTTCTCCACAGCCTCCTTCAACAGCATGAAGTTCAAACAGGAATATCGGTACCTGCCGACACCCCTCAGCTCCGTACCAACTACCTCTTTTAGCAGCGCATCATGAAGCTTTTTGCTGCCATACATATCTTTTGCTATGGGCATATAGAACTTTTCGCTCGGCTGTGTGGAAACCATGTCACTGTAAAACTTGTAGTCTGTTCGTCCCCATGCACCTGCATACCTTGCATGAAACAATGCAGACCTGCCGCCAAACAGGTTGCCCTTATAGCTGTCCTTGTCTATTGCTGTCATATAGTAGGGGATGAACGCCAAGATGCCCGACTCGTGAAGCAACAACGACCTCACTCTTATGCCTGCCTTGTTGCTGCCTTTTGTTTCAGGAACAAACTTATCCAACCTGTCTTGCAGGCCAATCTTCTTCTCATCATACAGCTTCATCACAGCAGGCAGAGTGGCAGTAACTTTCGTCACCGATGCCAAGTCGTACACCGTATTGTCGTCAACCTCCTTGTCCTGGTTGTAGTCTAAGTAGCCGAACGACCTGTTGTATATCACCACGCCATCCTTTGCCACCAACACCTGGCACCCCGGATAGGCTCTCTGTCTCACGCCTTCCAGTGCTATATTCTCTATGTTATCAAGGCTCTCCGTGGTCAGCCCCGCCTCTTCCGGCATAGAGTAGGCGAGTCTCGTCTTCTCTGTGTCCGCTCCCGTACCCTCTCTGATAGTGCCGACAGACACCGGCAGTCTGCCCGACATGGCGATGCCGCCAAAAATGCCTTGTGCAACACTCATCTGTGCGTCGTCGCTGTTGTCGTACCCCAACACCACAGCGTTGGCAACATTTACCGACCTTTCAAAATTCTTCAGCCTGAATGGCGAGGTCATCAAAGCCAATACGGACTGCTTGTCCTTCAGAAGACTCTCCAACGCAACGGCATCTCCGAGCTTGTCGGAATGCACCGAGACAATCACAAAGTCGTAATCCTTTAATGCTGTTGCTGATGGAATGCTTGATGCTGTCTCAGCTGTAAACGTCTTCACGTTGGCATACTTCTTCAGGTATTCGTGAAACTTGTTATTGCTCGATGTGCCTATGGCGATGGCGGCTATCGACTTGCCGTCAAGTCCTTTAACAGGCACGATCTCGCTGTCGTTTTTGATAAGTGTGACTGCACTGTCATAAATCTTTCTTCTTACCCATTCAGCCGATGGTGCGTTTACCTCCCTGTTTATGTCGGCCTTGTTTATATTGCTGAACTTGTGTGCCTCTAATATGTATTTGTAGGCGAGAACCCTCTTAACTTTTTCCTCAAGCATGGCGTTGGGGATTGTTCCGTCCTCAACCGCCCTCTTCACCTGCTCAAACTCCCGCTTCTGATTTACCACTCCAAGCACTATGTCGTTGCCCGCCAACAGTGCCTTAACGCTCATGTTTGGCTGTTCCGACACACCCTTCATAGCCATGCCGTCTGTAAACGTTAAGCCGGTGAACCCAAGCTCATCCTTAAGCAGATTAACGCCAACCTCTTGCGACAGGCTCGACGGCATGCCGTTGGTCTTTAGTGCAGGCACGTTCAAGTGACCTATCATGATACCGGCCAACCCTGCATCTATATATTCCTTGAATGGTAACAACTCCACAGAGTCCAGTCGCGCCCTGTTGTGCGATATGGTTGGAAGCGTCAGATGCGAATCCTCCGATGTGTCGCCGTGACCGGGAAAATGCTTGGCCACCGACATAACACCTCCCGACTCCAGCCCTCTCGAGTAGGCTATGCCATGCCTGGCAACCCTGTGAGCATTCTCACCGAACGAACGTGTGCCGATAACCGGATTGTTAGGATTGCTGTTCACATCCACCGACGGCGCAAAGTTCACATGAATGCCCATGGCACGACACTGGCGTGCAACCTCCTTGCCATACATCTCAACAACACTCTCGTCGGTTATTGCGCCAACAATCATGTTCCTAGGATATCTTGGCGCATCTGTCAGGCGCATTGCCAGTCCCCACTCTCCGTCAAGAGAGATGAGTAATGGTATTCTCGACTCATTTTGTGCAAAATTGGTTATGTCAGCCTGCTCGGCAAGTCTTCCCTTCGAGAACAGTAAACCTCCCACCTTCTGGTCTCTTATATACTCCGCAATACGTCCTCTCCAACTGCTGTTGGGCTCCGCTACTGGCATAAACAGCTGGCCGACCTTCTCGTCAACCGACATTGTCGCGTACACCGAGTCCACCCAATGCGTCATGCCTGCCTTGTCGGCAGCGCCGTACATCTTAGTTGTTACCTGCGCACTAACCGCACATAAACTGCCTATAACTAATCCTAAATATAGTGCTAATCGCCTCATTTTTTATTCTGCTTCTTTCAGTCTGATGTCCAATCTGCCCACCATGGCACCCTTGCCACTGGTTTGTGTAACGGTTACCCACTTGCCGGCAGCGTTCATCACCTTCTTTGGTTCTTTCATAAATGTGTGGCTGTGGCCACCTATTATTATATCAATATCTCTCGTGTTCTCTGCCAACTTCAGGTCTGATGTGTAGCCCAAGTGCGACAGGCAAACCACCATATCGCACGACTCCGAAGTCTTTAGAAACGATGCCATCTCGTTTGCCACCTTAGTAGGGTCTTTAAACTTCATATTGCCATAGTTGGCAGATGAAATCAATCCGTTTGGCCTTACGTTTATCCCGATGACGCCAATCTTCACGCCATCCCTCTCAAACACCACATAGCGCTCAATCATTCCGGCAAGGCTTGTCTCTGAGAAATCATAATTGCTCGATACAATAGGAAACTTTGCTCTCTCTATGGCAGCCTTCAAAGCATCCAGACCGTAGTCAAACTCGTGGTTGCCCAACGTTGCGGCGTCATAGCCTATGATGTTCATGGCCTCAATTTCCACGCGCCCTTTAAACATGTTGAAGTATGGAGTACCCTGCAAAAAGTCGCCCGCGTCAAACAGCAACACATTCTTGTTCTCGCTCCTCACCTCTTTCACATAGCCGTCTCTGTAGATAACACCACCCTGACCGGCATTGTACTTGTCTGTCTCAGGCAGTGGCTCAATCCTGCTGTGCGTGTCATTTGTGTGCAAAATCACAATATTCTTCTGACCAAACAGGGCGCCACACGACAGCCAACCCAAAAGAACCCAAAAGTATATAATCCTATTCATATCAATCTTTTATTACAATACGACCATCGAGTCTCGATTCAACGCATTCGCCCTCTCGCGTACGTTGTCTGACCCAATCTATCATTATATCTCTCAATGTCACACCCGTGTTGTCTGCCGAAACAGCATTCTTGAACGCCTGCATGTTGTCGTTTCCGTCTGCCAGGTAGTCAAGAGTGACAATCTTATATATCTTGTTGTCGTCGATGGCCTTTCCATCAATCAATACACTCTCAACCTTCCTCGACTTAACCACCAGCTTCACATTTCCCGATATTCCTGCACCGCCAATCCTTGCGTAAGCATCAAACATCTTCTTCACATCCACACCCTTAAGCTCCAAAAAGGTTATTGTGTTGTCAAACGAGTAGATCTCATACAGGTTGCCCACCTTAATCTCACCCTTCGGCATCACCGCCCTGTGCCCGTGAACATTCATCACACCCATATCGGCGCCGCCTTCCAGATGCTCGTCGCCATAAGCCTTCATCACGTCCGATGTCAAGTTGGTCAGCAAGCTCTCAGGCCTGCCATAGTACATGGTTTGCGACGAACAGCCGATAACCTCGCTCATCTCCTCGTCCAGCTCACTCTTGTAGGTGTCAACAAGCGACTTTATCTCTCTCGATGCAACCTCGCCATATGTTGATGTCATCTCAACAAACGACCCATCAACATAGGCAACCTTATAGGGAACCCCGTAGTTGCTGCTTTTGCACGACAGCAAAAGGGTTGCACCCAAAACAATCAGAATCTTATTAATGGTTCTCATAAAAACTCTTTGTAAGCAAAAATCATCTAACAAACATACAACTTTTTATTAGAAATATACCCTGAAAATCAAATAATCTCTAATAAAAATTATAGTCTAAATAAAATTTACTATCTTTGCATCCGCTTTGCGCAATCTCTGTCGGAAAAATTACCGTTATATTGCGTTTATATAGTTGAGTATTAACATAAAGCATAAACAAAATGGACTTAATCAAAATAGCGGAAGAGTCTTTCGCTACACCAAAAAAAGATTTCCCAAAATTCAAGAGTGGCGATACAATCACTATCTCTTACAGAATTGCGGAAGGTAACAAGGAACGTATACAGCAGTATAGAGGAGTAGTAATCAAGATTACGGGACATGGCGACGCAAAACGCTTCACTGTTAGAAAAATGTCTGACAACATAGGCGTGGAACGTATTTTCCCATACAACTCTCCTTTCATCGACAGCATCACTCTCAACAGCGAGGGTAAGGTAAGAAGAGCTAAACTCTACTATCTGCGTTCTCGTCGTGGTAAAGCTGCAAGAATCAAGAAGAAAGTTTATTAATGATTACTTTTCATTCAAATCAATAAAAACTCCGACTATTCGGAGTTTTTTTGTATCATTACGTCTCAAAGCTTTTAAGCCACACGTGGCAAATTGGAACAAGGATTAGTCAATGCTTCTAAAAACAAAAGGTATAGTATTGGGTGTTACCAAATACAACGACAAATACTCCATCACGCAGGTGTTCACCCGCGAGCATGGCATGGTGTCATATATTCTGCCGTTGTCGTCGTCAAAAAAAACAAAGATAAAACGCTCGCTATTCTTCCCCTTGTCGCTGATTGATATTGAGGCAGACCACAAAGCAACAAGCAACATACAACGCCTGAGAGAGGTGAACCGCTCCGCACCGCTTATCGACATCTGCACCAACATAAGCAAAACCTGCCAGTCGTTCTTCCTTGCCGAATTTCTCACCAAGATACTGCAACAGTTCGAAAATAACGATACGTTGTTCGATTTCATCGAGATGTCCGTACTAAACCTCGAAAAACAACAGCAACCCGCGCCCAACTTCCACATCGCCTTCATGCTTCAACTGTCGCAATACATAGGCATACTACCCAACTGGGAAACCTACTCGCCAAACAGCTGTTTCGATATGCTCAATGGTGTTTTTGTAGACAGCCGGCCATCAACCAACTACTACCTAACTCCCTCCCAAAGCTCACTATTCATACAGCTCAGGCACCTCAACTACGACAACATGAACCAACTCAAACTGTCGCGCACCACACGCAACGCCATCGTCGACCACATGTTGGTCTACTACCGCCTGCATCTCTACGATTTTCCGACTCTCAAGTCGCTCGACGTTCTGCGTACCTTGTAGCGCTACGCATCCCCAAACACCTGAAAAACAATCACCCTGCCACCGTTGGTCTCAATGGTGAAGTTGTCGCCCAGCGAGCTGTTAAGCGTGCCCTGCCACCAGTTTGTCAATATCCGCCCATCTATGGGGTACTCAAGATTGTGAGTGGTAATCTCCTGCCGGTCGATGGAAAAAATAGACACTTGCTCACCCTCAAAACTCTCAAACGTATGCGTCTCTTTTATGGGCGTAAATATACCCCTGTCGGTTATCATCACCACCGACACAAAGTTCACATACTCCGCCAGCAGCGATATGTTGCCCAGGGTGTGATCCTCCCGTTTGCCCGTTCCGCCAACAATAACAATATCTTCAATGCCTTGCTCATAACAGAAGTTTACAGATTTGGTTAAATCGTTGTGTTCCTGCTCCTCATACCTATGCAAAATGTCGGCAAACCTCTCCCTGTTCTCCGCAGAGATGGAGTCGCAATCGCCCACAATGGCGTCAGGCCTGCCCCCCGACGCAATAAAGTCGTTTGCCGCACCATCGGTGCAAACAATGTATTCTGCATTTTTCAGCACCGCCAAAGGCACCTTGTGCGTGGGCAAATCACCGTTTGCCACTATAACTGCTCTTAATCCTCTCCGTATCATATATACGATTTTTGTATATATAACGTAAAGATAAGCAAGATATGTTCACTCATAGGCATAAGGAAGAACATAAAAAGGTTAATTAATAATAATCATTAAAATGTCTGTTGCATCGAACAAAAAGCAGTCAAATTAAGTTGTTATGTAGAATCATTCTAATTTTAAAGTCACACATTCAATAATAGAGATATGGGTAAAAAGAAAGCTAACTCTGCAGAAGTGAAGAGTTTGTCGAAGGAGAAATTGCTGGAGATGCACCGAGCGATGCTTAACATTCGCAATTTCGACAATAAGGTCAACCGCTTGGTTAAGCGAGGTGTGGTGCCCGGCATGACCCACTTTTCGGTGGGCGAGGAGGCAGCCAACGTTGGCGCAGTAGCTGCAATAAGAAAGGGTTATGACCTGATTACATCTAACCACAGGGGACACGGACAGAGTATTGCTCTGGACATCGACCTCAATGCCATGATGGCTGAGATTATGGGCAAGGCCACAGGAACATGCAAGGGCAAGGGTGGCTCTATGCACATTGCCGACCTTGATGGAGGAAACCTTGGTGCCAACGGCATTGTGGGAGGAGGTATGGGCATGGCCATTGGCGCGGCTCTCACTCAAAAGATGAAGAAGACCGACAAGATTGTGGTTTGTTTCTTTGGTGATGGTGCTTGCAACGAAGGCACGTTTCATGAAACGCTCAACCTGGCATCTATCTGGAAGTTGCCGGTGATATTCTATTCTATAAACAATATGTACGGCATCAGCACTCCCATAAAGAGTGTTATAAATGTGGATTACAACTATCAACGCGCGTGTGCTTACGGCATACCCGGACACCTCATTGAGGATGGCAACGATGTGATGGCCGTCTACAACAAGTTTGAGGAGGTTGTGGACTATGTGAGAAGCGGCAACGGCCCCGTGTTGGTTGAGTCGCTAACCTATCGCTGGCTTGGTCATTCCACGTCCGACCCCGGCAAGTATCGCACCAAGGAGGAGGTTGACGAGTGGAAGAAGAAAGACCCGATAATGAAGTTTGAGAAGTATCTTCTCGACAATAAGCTGGTGAGCGAGGAGGAGATAAGAGCCTTGGAGAAAGCGTCGGAAGATGCCATTGAGGAGTCGGTAAAGTTTGCGTTGAGTTCGCCCGAACCTACGTTGGAGTCGGCTTTTGAAGATATATTTGCTCCATAGTGAGGGGGTCAAAAAAATAAGTATGTAACAATAGAAAATGCAGAAATAGATATACATGGAAAAAGAAACAAAATTAATGACAGTTCGCGATGCCATAATCATGGCAATGTCGGAGGAGATGCGTCGTGATGAGAATGTTTTCTTGATGGGTGAAGATGTGGGTATATTTGGAGGCGATTTTGGCACGTCGGTTGGAATGCTTGAAGAGTTTGGCAAGGAGAGAGTTAGAGACACTCCAATTTCGGAGAATGCCATATCGGGAGCTGCCATTGGAGCGGCGATGACCGGTATGCGTCCGATAGTTGATGTGACGTTTATGGATTTCATCGTATATATGATGGACAATATTGTAAATCAGGCTGCCAAGACACGATATATGTTTGGGGGCAAGGGGCAGATACCCGTTGTGTTTAGGGCCGCCGCCGGTGGAGGTGTGGGTTCGGCCGCACAACACTCACAGTCGTTGGAGGCATGGTTTACGCATATACCGGGGTTGAAGGTTGTGGCACCGGGAACGCCTGCAGATGTGAAGGGTGTTTTGAAGTCAGCCATCAGGGACAACAACCCTGTTATCTTTTTAGAGTATAAGGCTCAATTCAACATGAAGGGCGAGGTGCCTGTAGACCCTGAATATCTGGTGCCGCTTGGCAAGGCAGATATCAAGAGAGAGGGCAAGGATGTAACAGTGGTTACGTATGGCCGTATGTTGGAGAGAGTTGTTCAGGCCGCTCAAGAGGTATATGAGTCGGACGGCGTTGAGGTTGAGATAGTTGATTTGATTTCACTCGCACCGCTTGACAAGGATGCTGTAATCAACTCGGTGAAGAAGACCGGCAGGGTGCTGTTGGTTAACGATGCACACAAGACGGGAGGTTTCATTGGTGAGGTTGCCGCAATGATTGCCGAGAGCGATGCTTTCGACTATCTGGATGGCAGAATATTGAGGCTTGCAGGCGAGGATGTTCCAATACCATATAATCAGACGCTGGAGACGGCAATGATTCCGAGTGTGGAGCGTATAAAGAAATATATTCTGAAGTTGGTTAATAACAGATGATGACAGGTTGTGAGTATGGAAGGAAAGAAGTTTAGGGCAACGCCCGCCGCGCGCCGATTGGCACGCAGGTTGGGTGTTGATTTGGCAAATGTGAAAGGAACCGGATACAAAGGTCGAGTTCATGTGGAAGATGTGTCGGGGTTCAACTATGAGGACAAGACGCACATCTCGCCGTTGGCTCAGAGGATTGCCGACATACATAATGTGGACCTAACGGGTGTTGTTGGTACTGGCTTTCGCAACAAGGTGATGAAGGATGACGTCGTGAGGTTGATAGACGACGAAGCGGTGAAGTCGCGTTTCATGTTGGACGACTATGGCTATCAGATGGTTGCCAAGACGGAAGGACCTGTCGTGAAGAAGAGTCCGACGCAGAGCGCAGCCGCTGCGAAGAAAGAAGTTGCGACAGCTGTTGCCGATGATGGTTCAGGAACGCAGGTGGTGCCTATGACGCAGATGCGCAAGATTATCTCGAAGCGTATGTCGGAGAGCTACTTTGGCGCACCCACTTTCATTCAGACGTGGGAGGTGGACATGACCGAGCTGTTGGCATTGCGTAAAAGGTTGATGGGACCGATAATGGATAAGACAGGCAAGAAGCTTACCGTTACGGACCTTATCTCGATGGCGGTTGTGAAGTCGTTGATGAAGCATAAATATATCAACTGTTCACTCAACAAGGAGGGAACGGAGATTACGTTTCACGACTATGTGAACTTGGGAGTTGCCGTTGGCATGGATGAAGGGTTGCTCGTTCCGGTGGTAAAAGGAGCCGACAAGATGTCGTTGAGCGAGTTTGTGGTTACGATGAAGGATCTTACGGAGAGAACCTTCTCGAAGAAGCTGTTGCCCGATGAGCAGGCTGGCAGTACATTCACCATCAGCAACCTGGGCATGTATGGAGTGGATGAGTTTACGGCAATCATCAATCAGCCCAACGCGGCCATCTTGAGTGTTGCATCAACACAGGAGAGAGTGGTGCCAAGAAACGGCGAGTTGGTGGTGCGTCCGATAATGAAGATAAGTTTGACATCAGACCACAGGGTGATTGATGGATTGACAGCTGCTAAGTTTATGACAGACTTGAAGGCTTCCATCGAAGATCCGTTGACTCTGTTTATATAGATTTGATAAGAATAATAAATAAAAAAAGATAACGATATATATATGGCTTACGAAATTATAATGCCCAAAGCGGGTATCGACATGACTGAAGGTCAGATTGTCAGATGGCTCAAGAAAGAGGGCGATGTCGTGAAAGAGGGTGAGATTATTCTTGAGATAATGACCGACAAGACGACGATGGAGATTGAGGCAGAGGCGTCGGGTATATTGCTTAAGATTGTTCATCATGATGACGAGACAGTTCCCGTGACAACGGTGATAGGATATATTGGAGACGAAAACGAGTCGGTGGATACGTTGATGCCTGAAGAGTTTGAAGAGACTGGCGAGGTTGAGAGTGAAGAGTCGAAACGAATGATAAGGCTCGAGGACAACTACAACGTTGTGGTCATTGGCGGAGGTCCTGCAGGATATGTTGCCGCCATCAAGGCAGCACAGCTGGGAGCCAAGGTGGCAATAGTTGAGAAAGGCACGTTTGGCGGTACTTGTTTGAACGTTGGTTGCATTCCTTCAAAGACTTTCCTGAAGAATGTTGAGATAATTGACAATATCAAGAATGCCGCATCGAGAGGTATCATTGTGAAAGATCCCGAGATAAGCTTCGACATGAACAAGGTGTTGGAGTTTAAGAACGGAGTGGTAAAGAAGCTTACCGGTGGTGTGGAAGCTCTGCTGAAAGCCAACGGAGTGGATATCTACCGAGGCGAGGGCAAGGTGAACAGCAACAAGGATGTGGTTGTTAACGGCACTCAAATAATCAAGGGCGACAAGATAATTCTTGCCGGCGGTTCAAAAGTGTTTATGATTGACATACCGGGCATCAAGAACGACAAGGTGCTTACCAGCGACGACCTTCTCGATGTGAAGGAGGTTCCGGAGACACTTGTTGTGTTGGGCGGCGGCGTTATAGGTGCCGAGATGGGTCTGTCGTTTTCAGGTCTAGGATCGAAGGTTACCATTGTTGAGATGCAAGATCATATAGTTTCGATGTTTGATGATGATGTGACGAACGAATTGTCGAAGATTATCAAGAAGAGAGGCATCGAGGTGGTTACATCAGCCAAGGTGACAGAAGTTGTGGACAAGGGCGATAAGATTGAGATAAAGATTGAAGGAAAAGACTCAATCGTTGCAGATAAGGCGCTGTTGGCCATTGGTCGCGTACCCGATTTGGAATCGTTGGGCGAGTTGAAGTTTGAGACAGAACGAGGAAGAATAAAGGTTGACCAGTATATGGAGACCAGCGTTAAGGGCATCTATGCACCGGGAGACATCAACGGCATAAAGATGTTGGCACACGTGGCCTTCAGAATGGGCGAGGTGGCCGCAGAGAATGCTGTGAAGGGCAACGTGCGACAGCTGAAATTATTGTCAACACCTTCGGTGGTTTACACACTTCCCGAGGTTGCCATGGTGGGCTTGACGGAGGCTCAGGCACGTGCCAAGTATGGCGACGACATAAGGATTGGACGCTTCAACTTCTCTGCCAACGGCAGGGCATTGGCATCGGGAGAGGCAGAAGGTTTTGTGAAAGTGGTTGCAGACAACAAGTATGGTGAGGTGTTGGGAGTACACATCATTGGTCCGTCGGCAGCAGAGCTTATCACACAAGCCTCACTGATTATGGAGATGGAGATAACAGTAGATGAAGTGGTTAAGACAATCTATGGTCACCCGACATACTCGGAAGCGATATTTGAAGCATTTGCCGATGTGTTGGGAGAAGCAGTACACGGTATGCCTAAGAAGAAGGCAGCGAAGTAGATTGATTAAGCATTAGGCGCTTCCATTTAAAATAGCCCAACAGGGATATTATAGAATAGACAGCGAAAAGAAGAGCGGTGGTGGTTAGGCCTTTCCAAGCGTAGAGTCCGCAAGAGACGACGTTGACGATGAGCCAAAACCACCACTGCTCTATATATTTTTGAGCCAACAGCCACATACCAATGATGCTAAGTGCAGTTGTGAAACTGTCTCCGTATGGCACGGTACTGTTGGTGTAGTTAATCAAAATGAATGCTATGAGTGCAAACAGCGCAACCCCTATCAGTGTGATAGGTGCTATGTATTTCTTTGGAGTGTGAGATATAGCAAGTGTGTCCTCGGCATCTTGCGAGTGCTTGTTCCACATTATCCAGCCATATATGCTGGCAAAGAAGTAGTATACGTTTATAGCCATGTCGGCATAGAATCTGCTCTGGTAGAATATCCATACATATATGACGGGCATGACTACGCCTACGGGCCAAAGCCATCGGCTTGCCTTATATTCGAGATAGAGATAAAGCAAGCCAATAATAGCTCCAAAGATTTCAAGTGTTTGCAATTCTCGTTTGGTTAGTGGTTATACATCAGAAAGACAGAGACAAACGCATCATGAAGTTGGTGGTTGCTTGAGGATAATAGCCAACGTAGTTTGACGATGTGCCATCTTGGAACACAGATGTTGAAGCGTAACCATTTGCAATGTACTTGTTGTTGAACAGGTTGTTAACAAACATCTGCAGGTTGAAGATGCCGATGGGGCTTTTCTTGAAGGTATAACCGGCCGACAGATTGCTGACGAAGTAGGCATCGATGGACTTATCGTCATCAGATGTGTTGTCAAGATATTGCTTGCCTACATACTTTCCCAACAGATTGATGTAGAAAGCATTGATTGGTTGCCACGTTAGAGAAGCGGCACCCACCACATCGGGTGAGAAAGATATGTCGGTAGTGCCTAAATCTTTGGAAACCTGACCTGCAGGATTCCAGTCGTTTTGGTTATCGTATTGGTCGAACCATGCTGTGTAGTCTTTAATCTTGTTTTGGCTGAAGGTGGCATTCGCATCGAAGCGGAACTTGTTTTCTGCAAACGGAATGGAAGCCTCGAGTTCTATACCTGTGCGGTAGCTCTTCTTAACGTTCTCCATTACTTTGTAGCCCACGTCGGTGAGTTTGCCGGTTTGCACCATCTGGTTGTGGTAGTCCATGTAGTAGATGTTGGCGCCGAAGCTCATGCCGTTGTAAGCGTTGTACTTGTAGCCAAGCTCGTAGTCTATCATTCTTTCCGGTTTTATGGGGTTTACCTTATCGCCTTTGATGCCATCTTTGAGGTCGGAACGCAGAGGTTCGCGTTGGCCTACTGCAACAGAGGCATAAGCCCTGCTTTGGTTGTTGAATTTCAGACTCAGACCGGCTTTAGGATTGAAGAAGTTATAGTTGAAATCGCCGGTCAAGTCTGCCATATCATCATCCACCCCGGTGAACTTGTAGTCTACGCGTCTGTATTGCAGGTCGCCAAAGAGTGAGAACATGTCGGTAAGTTGGTAGTCGGCTTTGGTGAAGATGTTGAACTCATACTTCTTGCCTTTGTTTCTGTACCATTCAATCTCCGATGGGTCACCGTCCCAGTGCTTTATCCAAGGCAGGTTGCCATAGTGGTTGCCGTCGTAAAAGCTGTACATTGAGCCGAAGGTCATTCTAAGCAAGTCCTTGTTGTAAGTAAGCCCCAAGTTGGCCACGTAGAAGTCGTTCTTCATTTTCTTCTGTCTTATGAAGTCGGACCTTGTATATGTTTCTCCGTCAATGGTTGGGTTGGGAAGGTTGAATTCGGAGAACTTCTTGTTTTGCTTGTAGTTCTCGTAGTAGCCGTAGCCGTGGTTGTAGCTCAGTCCGACGTTGAGAGAAACATAATTGCTTAGTTCTCTTGACAATGTGAGTTGCACGATGTCGGAGTAGTAGTTGTCGGTCTCGTTGTCGTAGTATAGGCGGTTGCCCATGTCGTCGTAGTATTCGCCGGCAGGGTTGTAGCGTCTTCCGAACTCCTCTATCTGGTCTGCAGTGACGCCCTCCCAGGTTATGCCTGTGTGTTGAATACCTTTGATGTAGCTGAGCCTTATTAGCTGTCGGTCGGTGTAGTGAGACAATGCTGCATATAAGTTTGTGTGATCTATGCTACCATTGTTTATGTAGCCATCGCCCAAGACGCGTGAAAAGCGAGCATCGAACGACAGGCCGTTGCTAAGTATGCCACTACCGGCGGCAATGTTTGTGAGAAAAGTGCCGTAGCTTCCGATAGCTGTTGATGTTTCGCCATAAGACTCGGAGCGTGCGCCTGTCGTCTTTAGAGAGATGCTGGCACCAAAGGCAGCTGAGCCGTTCGTTGACGTACCGACACCACGTTGAATCTGGATGTTCTGCAATGAGTTGGACAGGTCGGGCAGATTTACCCAATAAACCTCTTGCGACTCAGGGTTGTTTAGAGGCATTCCGTTGAGAGTGACGTTGATACGAGTGGCATCAGTACCACGTATTCTAAACTGAGTGTTACCCACACCGAGACCATCTTCTGTGAAAGAAACAATGGACGGCGAGGCTTGCAATATCACGGGGATATTTCTTGCCGCGTTCTGTTTTTTTATGTCTGACGATGATATGTCGGAGAATGATATTGGTGTGTTGGAGTCTGCTCTGGTACCCGATACAACAATCTCTTCGAGTTGTATGTGACTTAAGCTGTCGGGTGTGGCAGACACAGCTAATGAGACTACTGCCGATATTGCGGACAGTAAGAAAAATGATAAAACCTTTTTCATTTACTTAATGTTTTTGTGATGCGATTGTCATACAGCTTCAGCAGCAGACCAATGGCACATCTAGTTAAATAAAAAAGGGGATAAATAATAAGATAAATACCTAAAACTACATCAACTGTGATGCGTCTACCTACGCCAGCATTACCCGGATCAGGTTATTGGGTATGATCTCAGCCCGTATGTTTAGGGCACCCCCATTGTTAAACGTGGCAAAGATACATATTTTCCATTAATATCCAATTTAATTAAAAAACATACAGTCAATTTAGTTATTTGATGATTTATTATTATTTTCGTATTTGAATGGCTAATGTATATTATCATAGCAGTGTAATATGAATGATGATGGCTACAATATGGATGACAAAAAAGAGGTTATGGATGAGGAACAGATGATTCAGGAAGAGTTTCATGCTCTGCTGAATGATTACCTTAATTCTAATCATCGACGCAAGGTAGATATCATTACTCGTGCCTTCAACATGGCAAACGAGGCGCACAAAGGAGCTCGCCGTCGTTCGGGAGAACCATATATCATGCATCCTTTGGCGGTTGCCCGCATCGTGTCGAAAGAGATAGGGTTGGGGTCAACATCAATATCTGCCGCATTGCTTCACGATGTGGTGGAGGATACAGATTACACTGTTGAAGATATAAAAGCTCTGTTTGGCGAGAAGATAGCATCAATCGTTGACGGTCTGACGAAAATATCGAGCGGTATGTTTGGTGAGGATGTTTCCTCTCAGGCAGAGAACTTCCGCAAGCTGCTTCTGACAATGTCCGACGATATACGTGTGATATTGATAAAGATTGCCGACAGACTGCACAATATGCGTACGTTGTCGTCTATGGCTCCAACAAAGCAATTTAAGATTGCCGGGGAAACTTTGTACATCTATGCACCCCTTGCCCACAGACTTGGTTTGTTTGCCATCAAAACAGAGCTGGAGGAGCTGGCATTTAAGCATGAACATCCGGAAACGTACGAAGATTTGTCGCGCAGGATTCAGGAGACGGCTCCCGAGCGTAACAAGATATATGAGAACTTTGCTATTCCTGTTGTTGCAGCGCTTGACAAGATGGGCATCGAGTATGAGATGAAGGCCCGTGTAAAGTCTGTTTACTCCATCTGGAATAAGATGCAGAAGAAGAACATCGAATTTAGTGAGGTGTATGACCTGTTTGCAGTGCGCATAGTATTTAAGGTTACGCCCGAAATGGATGAGAAGAAGCAGTGCTGGGATATTTATTCTGCCATAACAGACATATATAAGCTTCGACCCGATAGGATAAGAGACTGGATAAGCCACCCGAAGGCCAACGGTTATCAGGCATTGCATCTAACGGTGATGGGGCCTGATGGCAAATGGATAGAGATACAGATCAGGAGTAGTCGCATGGACGACATTGCCGAGAAAGGTTTTGCCGCTCACTGGAAATACAAGGAAGGAAAGATTGAGGAGGACAACGAGCTGGATAAGTGGCTTAAGACCATTCAAGAGGTGCTCGCCAACCCCAACCCTAATGCTATAGACTTCCTCGATACGGTGAAGATGAATTTGTTCTCTTCGGAGATATTTGTTTTCACGCCAAAGGGTGAGATAAAGACGCTGCCTCAAGGTGCCACGGCACTGGACTTTGCGTACACAATACATACTCGCATTGGCGACCATTGCTTGGGCGCCAAGGTGAACCACACGTTGGTGCCATTAAGCTACAAGCTCAACAGTGGCGACCAGGTAGAGATACTTACCTCTATGTCAGTACAGCCTCAACCGGAGTGGCTGAACTTTGTATATACAGCCAAGGCGCGAACCAAGATAGAAGCGTCTATAAGGCGACAGCGCCGTCGTATTGTGGACAAAGGCAGGAAGATGCTCGAAGAGCTATTTGACAACGAACCGATAGACAACGCTACGTTCAACAAGGTGCTGAACACCTATAAGTCGGAGAACAAGGACGACCTCTATTTCATGATAGGCAACAACGAGATAATTCTTCCCAAAGACAAATCGGCATTCATCAACAATAAGCCCGAGCCAGACAAGAAGGATAATCTGTTTATGCGTTACGTAAAGCAGGCAATGAACGCATTGAAAAAGCCAAGTAATGAACCGACCACAGAAAGCCCGAGTAACGCGCAACATGAAGAGAAGTCGAAGGAGGCGGTTCAAAAGATAATACCGGACGAGAAAGAAAATCCCAAGATAGACCGAAAGGCTGTATATCAGCTATCCGAAATAAACTTTAAGAAGAACTTCGAAGTGTGTGATTTTTGCAATCCTCTGCCTGGCGACGATGTGTTTGGCTACATCACCGAAAAAGAGAAGGTGGAAGTGCATAAGCGCTCCTGTCAGGTGGGCCTGAAGCTAAAATCAAACTATGGCGAACGGATTATTGATGTTGCGTGGGGAGACTATCGCCAGTATTCTTTCCTTGCGTCAATAGTGTTCACGGGTATCGATCGTGTAGGTATATTAGGTACAATATTGTCAAAGCTGACGGAGGATGTTGCGGTAAATATCCGAAGTGTGAACGTTTCCTCAAAGGATGGTATTTTCGAAGGTGTCTTCAATATTAGTGTGCATAGCGTTGAAGACGTCAATCAACTATGTGCCAAGATAGCAAAAGTGGACGGCATAAGTACCGTCCACCGAGCCAATATGTGAAATACTCTCTAAAGGTCCTATTTTCTTTTCCTTCTTCTTCCTCCAAAAATAGATGATGTTATTCTCTTTGTGCCGAAAGCTACTAGTGCAGGCTTGGCAATCTTCCAAACTATCGAGCCAACGAGCGGAAGGTTGTTGACAACCAAATTCATTATCGGGTTGTTGAACCATGTTGTGTTACGTTTGGTGACAAATGGTGTAACCGACGTTTGGGAATTGCTTGACAAGCCATCGATGGTCTCCGACAGTTTGGTCTTTACCGACGAAGTAAGTCCTCTGGTTATCATAGAACCCCAGTTGTCATTTAGATACTGAATTTGATATGCGAGGCGCTGGCTGGATATCAGGCGTTCTTCTTGGCAACGCTTCTTCTCCATACGCAATTCCTCTATTGGTGATAGTTTGTATGTTCTCATTGTTTACTTTATTTGAACGTCATCGTCATCTTTTTTCATCAGAAAGCTTACGACACTATTTGTAATGTGTAGTTTAATAGACTTTTTCAAGAGTAATAATACTAATAGCACCAATATGGAGAATCCTGCAACTATTGCAAAACCCTGCCAATAACTTCCCAAAAGTTCTGCTAAATAAAATCCTACAGTTAAAAGAATGAAAAACAGAGCTATAACAGCCACTGCGGCAAAGGCAAAGCCAAATATCATTGTCGCAGAGCCTAAGCTCAGCTTGTCATAAGCCTCCAGTTTTCCGAGTTGGAGCGTGTTGTTGATATAATTGTTTACATCATCTCTCATTTGCTCAAACAGCGTACTAACCTTCTTTTCTTTCATGTCGTCTATTAGTTATTGGGGCTATTCTTATTTTGCTAATTCTTTCTTTGCAATTTCAGCTATGTCGTCAATATCTTCTTTAAGATCTTCAACTTCGCTTTTGCCTTTGTAAACGGCAGTTTTTACATTTGCTCTAATCTTGTCGGCAAACTCGTTAGCTTGTTCCAGCCAATCTTCTCTTTTGTCGCTACCCATGATATAACCTACAGCAGCGCCGAGTGCTACACCGATACCTAAACCTAATAATAATTTTGCTTCTGATTTCATAATCTCTTTATTTTAATTGTTTGTTTCAAATTGCCTCTTTTTGTTCTATTCAGCACAGAGGCTTCTTTTAAAACTAAACGTTTTATATGGCAAATTGTTTTTATAATCTATAATTTTACTCCACTACTTTTTTATCAATCAATCTATTGATTCACCGAATAAGGTTGCCGGTGTGAAGTCGGTGACTTTTACTTTCACGAAGTCTCCTATGCGGTGATTTTTCTTGTTTATGATGACCACCTTGTTCTGCTCCGTGCGACCATACAGCTGTTCGCGAGACCTTTTTGAAAACCCTTCAACGAGTATTACAAATTCCTTGCCAACATCCTTCTCGTTACTCAATCGTGACAGCTCGAGCTGCAGGTCAATGATTTCCTGAAGGCGTCGTGTCTTAACATCGTCCGGTATGTCGTCCTTCAACCTCTTTGAGGCCACTGTGCCGGGTCGTTCGGAGTATTTGAACATGAAAGCCGAGTCGAACCCGACCTCCTTCATCAGCGAAAGCGTCTCCTGATGGTCCTCCTCCGTTTCGGAGTGGAACCCGCACATGATGTCGGTCGAAAGTCCACAGTCGGGTATGTATTTCTTTATCGCTGCAATCCTCTCTAAATACCACTCACGATCATACTTGCGGTTCATGAGCTTGAGAATTCTCGAACTGCCCGACTGCACCGGCAGATGTATGTAGTTGCACAGATTGTCATACTTGGCAATGGTCTTTAGCGTGTCGTCGTCCATGTCCCAAGGGTGCGATGTTGTAAAACGAATCCTCATGTTGGGAGCTGTCTCCGCCACCATGGCCAGCAACTCATGAAACGTCACCGTGCGGTTATCATCCTTGTAGAGGTATGAGTTCACGTTCTGACCAAGCAGAATGACTTCCCTGAAGCCTTTTTCTTTCAGGTCTCTAAGCTCGTTGAGTATGCTCTCCGGCTCCCTGCTTCTCTCCCTGCCACGAGTGTAAGGCACGATGCAGTATGTGCAGAAGTTGTTGCACCCGCGCATTATGGATATGTATCCCGAAATGTTGCTTCCTGCCATCTTCAACGGAATGACATCCTTGTAGGTTTCCGTTTTCGACAGTTCCACGTTCATAGCTCTATTGCCCTGTTCGGCGGCACCAATCAGGTTGGGAAGGTCCATATAGGAATCAGGCCCCACTACAAGGTCTACGCCGTAAACGTCGATGAGGTCGCCTTGAACACGTTCGGCCATACAGCCCAGCACCCCAATGATGAGGTTGTTGTTGTGTTTTCTCTTCACCGATTTGAAATATTCCAAACGCTGAAGTACCTTCTGCTCGGCATTATCCCTAATCGAGCATGTGTTCACAAATACCGCATCGGCATCCTTCTCGTTGTCGGTCAGTTCATATCCGTCCATCTCCATGATGGAGGCCACCACCTCCGAGTCGGCCGTATTCATTTGACAACCATACGTTTCTATATACAATTTCTTGCTATCATTCTCTTTTTCAATCATCTGTTATATCTTATTGCTGTGAATATATTAACTAAATATTTATAATCAACATTTTAAATAAAGTTATTTAACCGTATAATGTAGAACTTTTCAAAATTAAGTACTATATTTGTTAGCGTAAAAATAATAATTTTTTTCATAGTTAAGGTTTTGGTTAATCAGCAGAGAGTGGCTGTGAAGTTACTCTCGCTGTTTTTTTTATAGTCAAACCAACCTTAAACAGATAAAATTCATTATTTTTGTCAAGATGCAAAAGTAATAAAATAATGGAAAAAGGCGCCCTTATTCAGTTTATCATTTTCTTGGCGATGGCCGTCATTGGTCTTGTATCCGAATCCAATAAGAAACAAAAAAAGAAAGCAGAAGACCAATCCACGCCTCCGCCCGTGCCACCCGTGCGTCATACACCCAAGCACAGGTCGTTTCTTGATGACATAGAATCAACGGTGCACAAACCGAAGATGAGGCCCGACAAGCATACCCTAAAGAGAGAAAGACCGATTACACCACCCAAGTATGAAGGACAATCTGTATTTCAATCGTCCATGGATCTGGTCACCGACTTCAGGAAAGAATCTTCGCTGAGTCAAGCTATGCAAGAACACAGCATACATGACTATCGTGACATCTCAGAGAATATATCGTTCAACTACGAGATGGACGACCCGCACGAGGCTGCGTCCGATGCCGGCATCTCGGTCAAACAACACCCAATAGTCAAGCAACTTAAAGGCCCCAACAGGCAGCATGAACTTGCCAAAGGGGTGATATACGGCGAAATACTAAACAGAAAATATTAATTTATCTAATAAATAATAAGTAGTATATGTCACTAAAATTTATTACTGCCCAAGAAGCAGCAGCCTTAATCAAAGATGGCGACAATGTTGGCTTCTCCGGTTTTACACATGCCGGTTGCCCAAAAGTGGTACCGGTGGAATTGGCTAAACGTGCCGAAGAAGAACACGCAAAAGGAAACCCATTTAAGATTGGCGTATTTACAGGAGCGTCAACAGGCGACTCCATCGACGGTTCTCTTGCCCGCGCCAAGGCTGTGAAGTTCCGCACACCATATCAGACTAACAAAGATATGCGTGCAGCGCTCAACAACGGCGAGTTAGACTATTTTGATTTGCACCTTTCACAGTTGGCACAAGAAATTCGTTACGGTTTCCTTGGCAAGATTAACGTTGCAATAGTTGAAGCATGCGATGTAACCGAAACTGGCGAAATTGTTCCCACATCGGGAGTAGGTATATTGCCTACAATCTGTCGTTTGGCCGACATCATAATTGTGGAACTCAACAAACAGGTGCCCTCAAAACTGCGAGGCATACACGACCTTTTCGAACTGCAAGACCCACCAAAGCGTCGCGAGATACCTATCTACGAAGTACATACCAGAATAGGGCTCGAATACGTAAAGGTTGATCCTGCCAAGATATTTGTTGTTGAAACCGACAAAGATGGCGAAGGCAAGGGCTTTTCTCCCGTTGACGATGTAACCTCAAGAATAGGACACAACGTGGCCGAGTTCTTCGTAGCCGAGATGAAAGCAGGACGCATTCCCCCCGAGTTCCTACCCATACAGTCGGGCGTGGGCAACATTGCAAATGCCGTGCTCGCCTCAATGGCTTCCAACCCCGAGATACCTCGCTTCGAGGTGTTTACGGAAGTTATTCAGGATGCCGTTATCGATATGATGCAAAAAGGAAGCATATCTTTTGCAAGCGGTTGTTCGCTTACTGTCAGCAATGATGTGCTGCACAAGTTCTACGATGACTTGAACTTCTTTAAGAGTCGATTAGTGCTTCGTCCTTCCGAAATATCCAACAACCCGGGACTTACACGTCGTCTGGGCGTTATTGCTCTTAACACGGCTATAGAAGTGGATGTCTTTGGAGGCGTCAACTCAACTCACATCAACGGAACAAGGATGATGAACGGTATTGGTGGCTCAGGCGATTTCACTCGCAACTCCTACATGTCTATCTTCTTGACACCATCAACCGCAAAAGATGGCGCAATAAGCTGTATCGTTCCAAAGGTTACTCACGAAGACCACACAGAACACTCCGTCAAGATAGTTGTATCAGAGTATGGCGTTGCCGACCTGAGAGGCAAAGGCCCGAGGAAACGTGCCGAAGAGCTTATAGATAAGTGCGCTCACCCCGACTATCGTCCGTTGTTGCACGATTATTTGAACAGAGGCGTGAAAGGACACCTGCCTCAAGACCTTTATACCTGTTTCGCTTTCCACAAAGCATTGCAAGAAACAGGAAGCATGTTGAATGCCGACTTCTCAAAGTAGTGCGCATGTTGCACCATAGTTATTGTGCCGGTATTCGTTAGCATTGGAGCTTACTTGCGTTGGCAGGTAAGCTCTAATTTATTTAGTCATCAAATGTTTGATTTATATATCTATAAGTGAGGTATGTATTATCCACTCTAAGTGATGATAATGTCGTCATAAAAAGTCTATAAACAGAAAGAATACAAAAACGCATGAATATTGTATATGTAGCTATAGGCGGAGCCTTAGGCTCGGTGTTCAGATACCTGATATCCATACTCGTAACACGCGGAGTGGGGCACCCCTCTTGGGTAGGCACCCTGTTAGTCAATGTGGCAGGCTCGTTTCTTATAGCCCTGTTCGTAGCGTTGGAAAGCCGACAGCCGGCAAATCACGGCTACTTCCGCCACCTTATGGTTGTCGGTTTCTGCGGAGGATTCACCACATTTTCCACCTTCACGCACGAGGCATATCAGCTATATATGGCCGGTGACTCACGCCTTGCCCTGCTATACACCATATCGTCTCTGTTGCTATCAGTCGGCGGTCTGCTGTTAGGGCTGTTTGTAGCATCAAAGATTTGATGGGGAATACATTAATATAATGTTAAGCTGATTGCCGGTAATTTTCACACATCCACTAAGTGGATTCCCATCCCCCTCACCACCAAATAAGTATAGATACAAAAAAAGCACCTACGTAGTTGTAAGTGCTTGATTTTCATTGTCGGGATGAGAAGATTCGAACTTCCGACCCCACGCCCCCCAGACGCGTACTCTAAACCGGACTGAGCTACATCCCGAAAAATGTTCCACAAAATTATATATTACTTTTCAATTACACAAAAGAATAACAATATTAGCCTAAAATATATTGCAAAATTGCTTTCATCGGCATAATGTGCTTATTATCGACCTGCTTGGCTCGCACCATCTCCGCATCATATATACGATTTTGTATATAAAGAGAGGGGAGGGTAGATGTTAAACTTGTATCTGTTGACACATTGTGCCACTCACAGACGCTCTTTTTTAGTCTGTTTAAGTATGCTGTTATCAGAGAGTGGAGGTGTGACGTGAGTTTGATAACGGACAAAAAGTTTAAGAAGTTTGCGATTTTGAGTATATTTGCAACTATTACGAATAAAAATATTGTGAACAGATGCCAAAGTTAAGCTTAACGGGTTTGGGAGTTGCGCTGATAACGCCATTCAAAGAGGATGGGTCGGTTGATTATGAGGCGCTTGAGAGGTTGGTTGATTTTCAGTTGGATAATGGTACTGACTACATTGTGGCGTTGGGAACCACAGCAGAAACGCCCACGCTTACGGGTCAGGAGAAACACGATGTTGTTGATGCTGTTGTTAAGAGAGTTGATGGTCGTGTGCCGGTGGTTATGGGGTTGGGAGGGAACAACACCAAGGCGCTGGCGGACGAGTTGAAGAATAGCAATTTTGAAGGCATAAGCGCAATATTGTCTGTAACACCCTATTACAACAAGCCTACGCAGGAGGGGCTTTTTCAGCATTACAAAGCGTTGTCGGACGTGTCGCCACTGCCCGTTGTGCTATACAACGTGCCGGGCAGAACCGGCGTAAATATGACTGCCGAGACCACGTTGCGCATTGCTCGTGAGTGTGACAAGGTGGTTGCCATAAAAGAAGCATCAGGCAATTTGAATCAGATTAGAGACATCATTGTGCATGCACCCGAAGGCTTTCAGGTTATCTCGGGCGACGACTCGGTGACATCAACCGTTATTGAGATGGGTGGAGTGGGCGTTATCTCCGTTTTTGCGAATGCCTATCCAAAAGAGATGGCCTGGTTGGTGGATCGCTCGCTCAACGGCGAGGCCCAGTTGGCACGCGAGAAGATGGACAACGATTATGACAACATGTTCAATCTGATGTTTGTGGAGGGCAATCCTGCCGGGGTGAAGTCGTTGTTGTCGCAAAAAGGCATGATCAGCAACGTATTGCGTTTGCCACTTACGCCGGTTAGCGAAGCCACAGCCAAGCTTATTGCCGAAGAGTTGAGTAAGTTTGAATAGTGTGGACTTATTTGATTTAAGGGTGTGATAATTCCGATTTTTTTGTATTTTTGTAGGTAGAAATTAATTTAATGAAGGCTTATATACAGGCCTTTATAACAAAATATGTATTAGATGTTTTCAGGAATTGTTGAAGAGGCCGCAACTGTTGTGGCACTTGAAAATGATAGAGGTAATTTGCACTTGACGCTACGATGCTCGTTCACCGATGAATTGAAGGTGGACCAGAGTGTTTCGCACAATGGCGTTTGCCTTACTGTTGTTGCCAAGAATGGCGATACTTACACGGTTACTGCCGTTGAGGAGACTTTGAAGCTCTCGAACCTCGGACTGTTGGAGGTGGGCAGCAAGGTGAATTTGGAGAGAAGCATGATTATGAATGGCAGGCTCGACGGCCACATCGTTCAGGGTCATGTGGACCAGACTGCAGTGTGCAAGAAGGTGGAAGAGGCCAACGGAAGCTGGTACTTCACTTTTGAGCATGAGTTTGACAAAGAGATGGCAAAGAAGGGTTATATGACGGTGGACAAAGGTTCTGTTACTGTGAATGGTGTTAGCCTTACCGTTGTTGAGCCTACAGACAACACTTTTAAGGTTGCAATTATTCCATATACTTATGAGCATACCAACTTTCACCAGATAAAGGAGGGGAGTGTGGTAAATCTGGAGTTTGACATAGTTGGCAAGTACATTAGCAGACTGCTTGCTCTTGAAAAATAAGTGAAAAGAGATGGATTTTTTGGAATTTGTTTCCACGAGACAGAGTGTCAGAGCCTATGACCCTGACAGACCCGTTGAGAAAGAAAAACTGGATAGAATCATCGAGGCTGCTCGCTTGTCGCCGTCGGCTTGCAATGCACAGCCGTGGCATATAATTGTGGTTGACGAACCGGAGTTGAAAAACAAGGTTGCCGATGCCACGTCGGCTCGTGCATTGGGCATGAACCATTTCACCAAGCAGGCACCCGTTCATCTGTTGCTTGTTGAGGAAAAGGTGAACCTGTCGTCAGGAGTGGGCGGATGGGTTAAGCAGAAGGATTATGCACAGATGGACCTTGGTATCATTGCGGCACATATTGTTCTTGCTGCACATGCCGAAGGTCTCAGCACTTGCATAGTGGGTTGGTTTAATGAGCCTGTCATGCGAGAATTGTTGGATATACCCAAGTCAAAGCGAGTGTGGCTGGATATAACTTTAGGCTATGGAACGCAACCATTGAGAGCAAAAAAGCGCAAAGATCTTTCGGAAATTGTTTCATACAACAATTATAAGAATAAAAAATAAGCTTTAGAGTTTGCATACTATTATAGAGACATTTACTCGGTAAAGTGTTGACTTTTTGTCTTTTTAACACGGTGTAGTGTCACTTTTGTTGGTCGGGTCATAAAAATGTGTCATCTTTGTATTCGTGAATTATTATTAAGAATATATGTGGCTTAGGCTGATGTATATACACCCAAACAAATGAATATTAAGAAAAAACTTTTTTCATCATTAGTAGCCTTTCTGGTACTAATATTAACCGTCAGTGCTCAGCAGGTGGGTTCCAATTCGCCCTACGGAAGATATGGTTTCGGCCTATTGTCCAACCCGTCGATAGGTTCGTCGGAAGCTATGGGTGGAATAAGCTATGGGTTGCGCAGAAGTCAGCATGTAAACCCGGGAAATCCGGCGTCGTATTCAGAGCTTGACTCGTTGACGTTTGTTTTCGACTTTGGTGTTTCGGGGCACATGGCGAGGATGAAAGACGGAATAAATAAAAGAGATTATTATAACGGAAACCTCGACTATGTTGCCATACAGTTTCCTCTGTTTCATAAGATTGGTGCCAGCGTGGGGTTGTTGCCATTTTCAAAGGTGGGTTATAACTTCAGGGCAACGAAGTCGTTGTCGAACATACAATATACGGAAACCTATCGAGGTACGGGAGGTTTGAGCAGGCTTTACGGAGGTTTGTCGTGGGAGATAAACAAGAATCTTGCTGTTGGAGCCAACGTGTCATATTTGTTTGGTGACATCAACCACACCAGCGTGGCAGTTCCGTTGAACACCAATGCCACAATAAGCGAGAAGATGTATGAGTACACGGTGACGGATATGAAGTATGACTTTGGTGTGCAGTTCACATATCCAATAAACGACAGAAAATCGTTTACGATAGGTGCTGTGTATTCGCCACAGGTGAATATCACTTCCGATATTAAACCATCGGAGAGGCTGTTTAGGTCAGACCCTTATGAAAACCCCAACATAGGTTCGGTTCAGGAGCTTAAGACTGACACGTTGTGGAATGAGAAACTTCAGATACCGCATACATTTGGGTTGGGAGTGGCATATAAGGATGACAACTTTGTGGTGGGTTTGGATGGAACCTATCAGTTGTGGAAAAATAGTTCCTATCCCGCCATTTTGGATGAGCTGAGTGATGATGACAGATATAACGACAGAATTTCGGTGAATGCAGGTATAGAGTATGTGGCCAATCGCTACAGCCCTAACTACTTCAGCAGGATAAGGGTTAGAGGTGGATTGTCATACTCAAATTCATATACCAACATGAATGTATATAGTCACAAAGACAGCCAGTTTCAGGGCATTGGTTCTTTTAAAGAATATGGTGTCACACTGGGATTGGGATTGCCGTTTCATGATTTGAGGACGGGGCACATGTCGATGCTGAATATTACGTTCGGGTATGTCAGGCAACAACCCGATATGGACTATATGTTGAGTCAGGATATGTTTAAGATATCGTTGGGGATGAATGTTAACGAGTTGTGGTTCTTCAAGCGTCAGTTCCAGTAGAAAGATTTGGCAGAACTGAATTTTGAGGAATATCGATTGGAAAATTGTTTATATATTGAGTTAAACTTTTTATTTAACAATTAGTCCTAATAACAAAGGAATAAGAAACTACAAAAAGCAAGTAATATGAAAAAGTTATTTTTAACAGGTGTTATGGTTGTAGCTATGATAGCGGGAGCAAGCGCTCAAAAACCAGGTTATGACCCAGTGAAGGCACCATATGGAACCGGAGAAGACAGTGTTAAATGTCGTGTGAACTTGAGTCTTATGCAAACATCAGCAAAGGCTGAAGCTTATGAAAGTGCATTGGCTCCATGGAAAGAGGTTTACGAAAACTGTCCGGCTGCAAGTAAGAACATCTACATCTACGGGCCACGTATCTACAAGGCTCTTTATACTAATGAAACAGATGCAGCAAAGAAGAAAGAATATCTTGACAAGATAATGGAGATATATGACAAGCGCATGACCTACTTTACTGATGATGAAAAGGGTACTGTACTTGCATATAAGACATACGACTATATTGAGTTGTCAGGGAAAGAAGCAGATCAGAAAGTTGTGTACTCATGGTTGAAAGAAACTATTGACGGTATGAAGGATAAAGTTTATCCGTTGGATGCTTATTCATATTATATGGTGGCTTCTCTAAACATATTTAAGGATGACAGTTCTTTGAAGGATCAATATATATCTGACTACTTTAAGGTGATGGGCTATATGGATCAGGCTATCGTTCATGCAAAGCAGGCAAACGATCAGGCTAATGCTGAATACTTGGAATTGTTGCAAGAAGGCATTGCGCGAGGATTTGTAAGCAGTGGAGCAGGTGATTGCGAGACTATGACCAACTACTATGCTGACAAGCTTGAGGCAAACAAGGATAATAAGGAGTTCTTGACTGAGGTGATTGGTGCGTTAGGTTCAATCGGTTGTACAAGTACCGACATATACTTCACAGCATCTGAACAGCTATATAAATTGGAGCCAAGTGCAAACGCAGCGTTGGGATTGGCCAACAAGTCATTGAAGGAAAAAGATTACGACACTGCAATCAAATATTACAGCGAGGCAGCAAAACTTGAGGAGGATAAGAGCAAGTCTTCAGACTATATGATGCAGTTGGCAGGTATTTTCTCAAATCAGAGGAATTTTGCCAAAGCAAGACAGGCAGCATACGATGCATTGGAATACAACCCAAATAATGGTTCTGCTTACATCTTGATTGCTCAGTTGTATGCAAGTAGTGCAAACAGCATATTCTCAGAACCGGAAAAGGCAGGGCTGGTATATAATGCCGCAGTGGATAAGCTACAGAAGGCAAGATCAGTTGATCCGAGCGTTGCAGCCGAAGCTAATAGCTTAATAAACAGATACTCAGCCGCATTTATGGATACAGAGACAGCATTTATGATGGGTTACAAGGCCGGCGACAGCGTTAAGATACCCGGATGGATTGGTGAAACAACAACCGTAAGGCTGAGATAAGAGGAATATTTATTCCTGTTGGAAAGGATAATTTACATATTACATAATTGGCGCATAACAACCATTGTTTCAGTGGTTGTTATGTCGCTTTTTTTTGGGTCGTGTAATGACAGGAACGAGAGTCTCGTTGGTGTTAATTATGATCCGGAAGAGGTGCCTACTATGGTAACCCATTCGTCAAGCATGCTAATCTCGGATTCGGGAGTTACGCGATATAGGATGATTGCGGATGAGTGGCGCGTTTTTGACAAGGCTCAAGACCCATACAACTTTTTTCCTTCGGGTGCATATCTCGAAAGGTTTACTCCTGATTTTGATATTGAGGCAACCATTGAGGCAGACACTGCATGGAACTATATCGACAAGGATTTGTGGAAGTTGAAGAGCAACGTTCATATTGAGAACATGCAGGGCGATGTGTTTGACACGCAAGAGCTGTTCATAGATATGGCTAATCAGAAAGTGTACTCGGATGCATATATCGAGATAAAACGTGGCGAGACGCGACTGAAAGGGTATGGCTTTGAATCTAACCTTGAGATGACGGAGTATAGGATATTCCGACCTCACGATGGATTATTGCCGTTTCAGGATGAGCCTGTTGCCCGAGAGGTTAATGATTCAACTGCCGTTGTGGAGCCTGACTCATTGGGGATGCAAGAGTTGAATAAAATGGAATGATGGCGACTGATTTTGTATTTGGGTTGGTAGTTTCTTTATTACTATTCCTTTATTTTTCGGGGATAGCTGTCGCTTTCATGTATTCCGACAAGCTAAGTCTTGTTATTAGTGAGAAGAAGAGTGGGGCATACAGCTTTATTGTTAACAGCTTCTATAAATATCCGCGCAAGTTTATGATTGCCATGGTGACGGGGCAGGTGATAATGCTTACTCTGTCGATTTGTTTTTTCTATATGCTGATCAAGGCCGGCACGCTTATGTATGCTGTTAGCGAGTGGGTAGTGATGTTGCTGTTTGTAGTTGTGTCGGCAATAGTTATATTTTTGTTTGGAGAGGTGATTCCCAATGTGACATTCAGAAAAGGGCCGAACATGTGGATTAAGGTTTTGGCTATTCCCACTTTCTTGTTCTATGTTGTGTTATATCCCATAGGTGCTTTGTTTGTGTTGTTGTCGAGAGGGCTGTTGAGGCTGTTCGGCATTAAAGATGATGAGTCGTCGGAGAACAGCTTTGGCGGTGTTGATCTTGATGAATATTTCAAGAAGAACTTTGATGAGATTGCCAACGAGGATGATGTTGATTCGGAGGTAAAGATATTTCGCAATGCCATGGATTTTTCCAACATGAAGGTAAGGGACTGCATGGTGCCGCGTGCATACATTGTGGCGGTGGACAAAAGCACCGATGCCGACTCGTTGAGGGATAAGTTTATAGAAACCGGTATCTCGAGGATATTGGTTTATGATGAGGATATCGACAACATCGTGGGATACATGCACATGTGGGAAATGTTCAGTCTGTCGGATGATTGGACCAGCAGTATAGCACCGCTGTCGTTTGTGCCGGAGAGTATGCTTGCGAGCAAGTTGATGAGCGACTTGATGCAGCAGAGAAAGAGCATAGCGGTGGTGGTTGACGAGTTTGGCGGTACGTCGGGCATAGTCACGATGGAAGATTTGGTGGAAGAGATTTTTGGCGATATTGAGGACGAATATGATGTTAAATCTAAGTTCATCAAACAGGAGAACGACCATGAATTGGTGATGAGCGGCAGGGTAGAACTTGACCAGCTGAACGAGAAATATGGCTTGGACATACCCGAGTCGGACGACTACTCGACCATTGCCGGCTATCTGCTTCACCATGCACAAAGATTTCCGAAAACGTACGAAACAATAGTTATTGGAAAATATACATTTAAAATATTAAAAGTTACTGAACGCAGGATAGAAGTGGTAAAGATAATTATTTAGATGTTTGTGTCTCTATCTGCTTTATTTTTATTACCTTTGCGTGCTGAATTGAAAATAAACATTTATGGCTACTTTACAGAAGATTAGGAACACGGGCCCATTTTTGGTAATTATTGTGGGCTTGGCATTGCTGGCATTTATCTTGGGAGACTTGTTTACCTCCGGTTCTACCTTGGTTGGAAAGAGAAGAGATAGGGCTTTTGTTGTTAATGGCAATGTGGTTACTACACAAGAATATGCTGACAAGATAACTGAGTTTGAGAACTTCCAGAAGATGGTATCAGGTCAGACTTCACTTGATGAGAACGTTTCCTTACAGATTCGCGAGGCTGTGTACCAGCAGATGGTTAGAGAAGAGTTGTTGGGCAGTCAGTCGGAAAAACTCGGCTTGACAGTTACAAAGGCTGAAGTTAATGATTTGGTTCATGGTGAGAGCATCTCTCCTATATTGCAACAACTGCCATTCTTCTTAGACCCTCAAACAGGTGCTTTCAGCAGAGATGTGTTGGTTGAGTTTTTAGGAGTTTTGAACACTCCCAGTCCCAGTCCACAAGAACAGGCCTTGGTAGATCAATATAAATCACTTTGGTTGTTTATCGAGAACATGGTGAAGAGCCAGAGACTTGAGGAAAAATATGTGTCACTTTTGTCAAATGCCATAATGGTTAATGATGTTGAGGCTCAAAACGCATTCAAGACATCTAAACAGAATGCTGATGTGGCTTATGCAATGAAGAGCTACTTTACTGTTCCCGATTCAACAGTTACATTGACCGACAAAGAGATAAGAGATTATTATAACGCAAATCAAGATTTGTATAAGTTGGATGCTCCGCTTGTAAAGATTTCTTACTTTGCAAAGGAGATAGCTCCAAGCGAGGCAGATATTGCTGAGTTTAAGGCACAGTCGGACAAGGCATACGAAGAGATGCAGAATTCGAAAGATATTTCAACTATTGTAGCCGATTATTCAGATATGCCATTCCGCGATGTTTACATGAGCGAGCATGCTTATACACCTTCACAACTTGATTTCATAAGAACAGCATCAGTTGGCGACATCAAGGAGCCGGTAATGGAGAATGGTGCGTTTCAGCTGTATAAGTTGGTTGACAAGAAGATGGCTCCGGACTCAGTTCATTTGAGTATGATGGCAATACCAAACTCAAATGTGATGGGTCAAGATTCAGTAGTTACTAACTTTGTTGACAGTCTATATAACGTTATCAATGGTGGCGAGACATTTGCAAGTGTTGCAAACAACTTGAATCCTAACTCTAACGGAGGTGATGTAGGTTGGGCAAGAGAGGTTGATTTGTTGCCATTCGGCTCGGATTTGGTGAATGAGGTTTTCTCTGCTCCTGTTGGTAAGCCAATGAGGATATCTACTCAAGGTCAGGAGATTATCTATCAGGTTGAGGACAAGACAGCTCCTGTCAACAAATATAAACTTGCTGTTATTAACATACCTGTGTTGGCAAGTGAAAAGACTTCAAACAACGTAGATAACGAGCTTAATCAGTTTGTTTCTAACCCCGACTCAAAGAGCAAGTTCAATGAGTTGGCTTCGGAGGCAGGCTACATGGTTATGCCATCAATGACTTTCTCTGCAAACGATTTTTCTTTAGGACAGATACCAAACTCTCGTCAGGTTATTACTTGGGCTGCCAACGAGAAGAACAAGGGTGCTGTTAAGAAGTTTGATTTGACCAACCTTCGTGTTGTTGCAAGAGTTGATGAGGTTATTCCTGCCGGAATAGCTCCACTATCAGAGGTGGTAGAAAATATCCGTATGACATTGATGAATCAGAAGAAGGCTGAAGCTATTATTGCTGATTTAGAGTCAAAGAATCTTACAACTATCGATGCTTATGCTTCGGCTATGAATGCTACGTCTGACACAGTGAAGTATGTGAACTTTGGTACGCAGAACATTACAGGCTTGGGCTTTGAGCCGGTTATAAATGCAGTGGCATCTTATGCACCAGCAAATAAGGTGGTTGGACCTATGCAGGGTAATATGGGCGTTTATGTAGCAAACGTGGTTGACCGTACGGAGTCGGAAGGCACGTATGACGCTGCCCAGCAGAAGGCTACAATGATGAACAGCAACGCTTATAGAATACAGATGCAGGCTATTGAGCAGCTTAAACGTGAGCTGAAGGTTGAAGACAACAGATATAAGTTCTTCTAAGAATATTATATTATAAGTATAAGTATAAAAAAATAGCTACTCGCCTGAGTAGCTATTTTTTATTGTATAAACTGTTGATTGTTTACATTCTTACTTCACCTGTTTGTTCTAGTTGAAGAGTTTTGCTGGGTTGGTCGCACACCTCTGATGGTCCGAAGTACTGAATTGGACCCGGATATACGTAGTCGGTGTGTATAGCCCACTCGTCGCGCATGCTTTGGAAGTATTTGAAAGGTTTGCCTTCAATATCTACCAATGCCTTTTGGATAACAGGCTTCATCTCTCCGTGTCTTCTTTCGAGGTTTAGCATCATTGTGATAGGCACACCTCCAGCCACCCACTCAGATGCCGGAGCAGTTGTGTTTCTTACTGATGCCATGTAACCCGTCTTGCCTTCGTTGATAAGCATTGATGCTGTGTAGCCCAATGAATAGCAGTAGTCGGCATCGTAGTTGGAAGGTGCTGCACAACGACCTTCGTATCCGAAGAAGTGAGTTACAGTTGCAAACTTGCCGTTGTATTTTCCTTCTTTCTTCCACTCTTCAAGACGTGTCTTAACCATTTCGGCCAACATCTTCTCAGTCTCGATTTGAGATACTTGAACGTTTCCGTGAGGGTCTCTGTCGAGAGTCAACTGCTTTGCAACGGTCTCCGGAAGGCTTGCATAAATTGCTGAGTTTTCGGGAGAAAGTTTGCTGATGATGTATTCTCTCTTACCTGAACGGCGAACCATGTCGAACTCTTCCTGATTGTGAGCCAAGAAGTCGTTAAGTTCGGCAATAAGTTTTTTCATTGCAGGTATGAACTCGATAAGTCCTTCAGGAATGATAACTGTACCGAAGTTTAGGCCTTCATTGGCACGCTTTGCAATGATGCCTGCGATGTAATCAACTATTTCATCGAGAGATTTATTCTTTTTCTCTACCTCTTCAGATATGATAGTTATGTTTGGATGAGTTTGCAGTGCGCACTCTAGTGCGATGTGTGATGCAGAACGTCCCATAACCTTTATGAAGTGCCAGTATTTGCGAGCTGAGTTACAGTCTCTTTGGATATTTCCGATAAGTTCTGAATAAACTTTGCAAGCGGTGTCGAAACCGAAAGATGTTTCAATCATTTCATTCTTAAGGTCACCATCAATAGTTTTAGGACAACCGATGACTTGAACGCCTGCGTTGATTGATTTGTAGTATTCAGCCAACACGCATGCGTTTGTGTTAGAGTCGTCACCACCTATAATAACAAGGGCAGAGATGTTCAATTCCTTGAGAATCTGAAGGCCTTTATCGAACTGCTCTTTTGTTTCCAATTTGTCGCGACCTGAACCTATGATGTCGAAACCTCCTGTGTTGCGATATTCATCAATTATGTCTTCGGTTAGTTCTTTATACTTGTGGTTTATAAGCCCGGCAGGTCCTAAGATGAAACCATACAGCTTACTGTTTTTGTTTATCTGTTTAATGCCATCGTATATGCCGGCAATAACGTTGTGTCCACCGGGAGCTTGACCTCCTGAAAGTATTACTCCAACATTAATAGGTTCTGTCTTGTCAGGGTCTCCTTCGATATGTTCGAATTTTAATATGGGTAGCCCGTAAGTGTTAGGAAATAGCTTTGCTATTTCTTTTTGATCTGCTACAGATTCGGTAGCTGCACCCTCAACAATTTTGATGTTACCCTTCAGCCCTTCAGGCATTTTAGGTTGATAATGAGATCTTGCTATTTGTAAAGCACTTGTTGTCATTATATGAAAATTTTATGATTAAATTTTATCTTCAAATATACATAAAATCTATCTTATATTCATCGAATTAATGTATAATCTTTGGATAAAAAGAAGAAAATTGCCATCTTTACTATATAATATATATTAAAAGATTTCAAATTGACCTATGAATGCCGATAACAGTTTTTCTTCGTTGGACCTTGAAGCCATAGAGGAGCTATATAAAAAGTATCTTGAGAACAGCGACAGCGTGGATGAAAGTTTTAAATATTTCTTTCAAGGGTTTGATCTGGCAACGGCTAATTTTCCAATAAAGCCCGGTGGCTCATACGAATCGGAAGGAAAGTCGAAAAAAGAAATTAATGTACTGAGGCTGATAAATGGCTACAGGAGACGAGGCCATCTATTCACAAAAACCAATCCAGTGAGGGAAAGAAGGAGCTATAGTCCTACTCTCGATTTGGAGAATTTTGGACTGTCGGATGCTGACTTAGATGTAGAGTTTCAGGCCGGGGATGAGGTTGGATTGGGTAGGGCAAAGCTGAGAGATATTATCGCTCTACTGCAGGAGACCTATTGTGCATCGATTGGAGTTGAGTATAGGTATATGACTAAGCCGGAGAAGGTTACATGGTTGCAGGAGAAGATGTAGAGGTCAAGGAATAAAGAGACTCTCTCTTCGGAGCAGAAGACGCATATACTCAATCTTTTGGTGAAAGCTTCGGGGTTTGAGGATTATCTTCACAAGAAGTTTGTTGGACAGAAGAGGTTTTCGTTGGAGGGTTCGGAGGCTATTATCCCTGCTCTGGAGGCAATTATAGCAAAAGGAGGCCATTACGATGTGAGCGACATAGTTGTGGGAATGGCACACAGGGGCAGACTTAATGTTCTTGCCAATATCATGGGTAAGCCCTATGGTCAGATATTTAAGGAGTATAATGCACAGAACTACGGAGATAGGATTTTTCATGGTGATGTTAAGTACCATCTTGGATATGACAATGTCATTCATTATGATGGGCGTGATATAGCTGTCAGCCTGGTGCCTAATCCTTCGCACTTGGAGACTGTGGGCCCTGTAGTTCAGGGAGTTGCTCGTGCTAAGTTGGAGAATGAACATAATTTCAACTATGAGGAGGTGTTGCCAATTCTTATTCACGGTGATTCGGCGATAGCAGGTCAAGGAGTTGTTTATGAGACCATTCAGTTTTCAACCCTTAATGGTTACAAGACGGGGGGGACAATACACATAGTCATCAATAATCAGGTGGGTTTCACTACCAACTACCTGCAAGCTCGTTCGAGCACATATTGTACGGATATTGCTAAGGTGACACAATCACCAGTCTTTCATGTTAATGGCGATGATGTGGAGGCAATGGTATATGTTGCTAAATTGGCATTGGAGTTTAGGCAAAAATATCATACCGATGTTTTTATAGATCTGCTGTCATACAGGAAATATGGGCACAATGAAGGAGATGAGCCACGTTTTACTCAGCCTAAGCTGTATGATATAATAGCCAAACATAAGAATCCAAGGGATATTTATGGCGAAAGACTTATCGGCGAGAAAGTAATAGAAAGGAAGGACTTAGATAGCAAGATTGAAGCATTTGAAGATTTGCTTAACGAGGAATACGATAAATCGGTCGAGACTGTTGAGTTGGATATACAACCCTTTATGGCAAAACACTATAGTGAGTTTCATGCTCCCACACAGAAGGATATTATTGATGGTGTTAAGACCAGCATCAGCAAAGAGCAGTTTTTGAAGTTGGCAGACAAGATTACGACATTGCCGGAAGATAGGACGTTCTTTAATAAGACGAAGAGGTTGTTTGCCCAAAGGAAGGAGATGATTGAGAAGGACTCGTTTGATTGGGCAATGGGGGAACTGATGGCATACGCATCATTGTCGGTCGAAGGCCATCCTATAAGACTCAGCGGGCAAGACTCGGAGAGAGGAACTTTCTCTCACCGTCATGCCGAGATTGTCACTCAGGACGAAGGAGAAGAGAAGTATTTTCCTCTGAAGAATATTGATGAGAATCAAGCACCTGTAAGAGTATATAATTCACCATTGAATGAGTATGGAATACTCGGGTTTGAGTACGGGTACTCGTTGCCTACACCCAACGGACTTAATATATGGGAGGCACAGTTTGGAGACTTCTACAATGTTGGTCAGGTGATTGTGGACCAATATATCTCGTCAGCATTAGACAAATGGGGACTGATGTCAGGTTTGGTGCTTTATCTGCCTCATGGTTATGAAGGGCAAGGAGCAGAGCATTCGAGTGGTAGGATAGAGCGTTTTTTGAGCCTATGTGCCAATAATAATATGCAGGTAGTTAATTGCACTACTCCTGCAAATATGTTCCATGTATTGAGGAGGCAGATTCATAGTAAGTACAGAGTGCCGTTGGTGATTTTCACTCCTAAGAGTCTGTTGCGTCATCCGGAGTGTGTATCATCCATTAGAGATTTCACGGAAGGCTCATTTATGCCAATATATGATGATAATATTATAACAAACCACAATGCCGTAAGACGTGTGTTGCTTTGCAGTGGAAAAATTTATTATGAGCTACTAAGTCATAGGCGCGAAAATAATATTGATGATGTGGCAATAATCAGAGTAGAGCAGCTGTATCCGTTCCCTAAAGAACAGTTAGCAAGCTTATTGAAGAAATATCCTGCTGATGTTGAGATAATGTGGGTTCAGGAGGAGCCATTAAACATGGGTGCGGCTACATTTGTTAAGGAACAATTCGAAGACTTTTCGATAATAACTTTAGGGCGTCCTCGCAGTGGTGTGACAGCCGAGGGATTGTCGGCATTGCATAAGGTGAATCAAGCCAGGATAATAGAACAAGCTTTCAATAAATAATTAATAAAAAGAATATCGTATCAATTAATACATGAGATTATGGCAATAATAGAAATAAAGATTCCGAGCCCGGGTGAGTCGATATCATCAGTAGAATTAACGAAATGGTTGGTTGAAGATGGATCAGTGGTAAAGCAAAATACAGAGATTGCAGAGTTAGAGTCAGATAAAGCCACACTGATGTTGACTGCAGACAAGTCAGGAAAGATTTTATTCAAAGCCAAAGAAGGTGAACTCGTGGATGTGGGTTCAGTGGCATGCACCATTGACACATCAGTGCAACCACCTGCCGAAGAAGAGAAGCCTCAAGAAAATGTAGCTACATCACCTAAGGATCAAATAGAAGAAAGCAAACAAGAAGTGCAAGTGCAAAAGGATGTCGTGAAAGAACAGAGTAGTGTGTCAGAGGAATACGATAAAGTGAAGTTCACTCCACTTGCTAAAAAGATGATGGAGGCGGAAGACATCTCCGTTGAGGATGTAGTGGAAGGACTTAGAAGGTTGGGGCAGAAAGATGTTGAGCTGTCTCAAGCTGCGTTACACCAATATGGTTCCTTTAAGAGTGAGGCATCAAGAAACTCGACGAGTGAGCCTATGAGTTCATTGCGTCGCAGATTGAGTGAACGATTGGTGTCGGTTAAGAATGAGACTGCTATGCTGACCACTTTCAACGAAGTGGATATGAAGCAGATAATGAGTATTAGGAAGAAATACCAAGAACAATTCGTCAAGAAGCACGGGATAAAGCTCGGTATGATGTCATTCTTTATGAAAGCTTGTGCGGTTGCCCTTCAAGAATTCCCCAAAGTGAACAGCAGCATTGATGGGAATAACCTTGTCACATATCAGTATGTTGATATTTCTGTTGCCGTCAGCACCGACAAGGGGTTGATGGTCCCCGTTGTTCGCAATGTGGAGAGTTTAGGCCTTGCTGAAATAGAGAAAGCCATTAGCGAGTTGGCCACAAAGGCACGAAATAGCAAATTGTCCATTCCTGAAATGACAGGCGGAACGTTTACTATCACCAACGGAGGTGTGTTCGGTTCTATGATGTCAACACCATTAATTAATCCTCCCCAGTCTGCAATATTGGGTATGCACAATATTATTGAGCGACCTATTGCTGTTGACGGACAGGTAGTTATTCGTCCAATGATGTACATAGCTCTGTCTTATGACCACAGGGTAATTGACGGAAAAGACTCAGTGAGTTTTCTTAAGAGGGTGAAGACATTGCTTGAGAACCCCACAGATCTTATGTATAAAGGAAGTTCTGGAGAGCGCGCACTATTGGAGATATAAGTGATTACTTTCCAACAATCTTGAACTTGGCAAACTTTAGTAACAGTTGCTTTTTGCCGGCTTCTTCAAAGTCGACAAATGCTCGTCTGTTGTTGCCGTTCATATCAATGGATGTGACAACACCTCTTCCGAATCTCTCGTGTTCTATTACATCACCTTCTGATAGGGTCTCTGCTTCATCGGATAGCTTGACATTGGAAGATACGTCCTTCAATGGTACGAATCTTCCTCTATCTGATGAGGTTTTACCGCTTGGTTGTGATTTTGTTTGACTGACTATGCGCTCTCTATCGACCCTTTGGTTACGTATAGACTCCCAAAACCCGTCGACGTTTTGCTTTCTCGTACCGCTCCTTCCATCAAAAGGCAGATCGCCTGAAACATATCTTTCATCGAGTTCTCTTAAAAATCTACTTGGTAGTGCCGGTTCGGTAAAGCCATTCCTGAATCTGCTCCGTGCATACGTTATTGTGCAGGTCTTTCTTGCACGAGTGATAGCTACATAGAATAGTCTACGTTCTTCTTCCAGCCCTCTGATGTCATTCTTGGTCATTGACGATGGAAAGAGATCCTCTTCAAGTCCAACTATGAAAATGTGGTCAAACTCTAATCCTTTGGCCGAATGTATTGTCATTAATGTAACCCTGTCAGCCTCCTGTTCATCGCCATTGTCTTGGTCGGTAAGTAATGAAACCTCCGATAAGAAGTCAACCAGATAGACATCTTCGTCGCCTGCCTCTTGTTTCATAGAGACAAACTCATTTATGGCGTTCAGCAACTCTTGAATATTCTCGGAGCGACTCATCCCCTCAGGAGTCATATCGGTGTATGCTTCACTATAAATACCTGTTTCACGGATAATCTTTGTTGCCAACTCAAAAGCGTTAATCTGTTGACTTTGAGTAATAAATCCATCTATTAAGTCGTAGAATCCTTGAAGCTTTTTCAGGATACCTGAGTTCACGTCGAGGTCATATTCCGAAGGATTGGCTATCACCTGCCACATGCTTACGTTGTGATCCGATGCAGTTGCCGAAATTTTTGCCACACTCGTATCGCCGATGCCTCTTTTTGGAAAGTTTATCGAACGCCTTATTGCATCTTCATCAGAAGGGTTAACCACCAACCTAAAGTAACTGAGTACATCCTTTATCTCTTTCCTTTGGTAGAATGAATGACCTCCATATATTCGATATGGTATATTCTTTTTTCTTAGTTGTTCCTCAAAAATACGTGATTGAGCGTTAGTTCTGTATAATATAGCAAAATCGTTGTAAGAAGCATGAGTTTCCATCCTGGTTCTGGAGATTCTGTTTGCCACTACAAGCCCCTCTTCAAAATCAGAGAAAGTGCTTACAACATCAACTTTCTCACCTGTTTCATTCTTGGAATATACATCCTTGTCTATCTGCTCCTTATTGTTTTTTATCAAGCTGTTTGCCACATTAACAATGTTCTGCGTCGAACGATAATTTTGTTCAAGCTTGAATATGCGAGTGTCGGGGAAGTTGCTCTTGAACTTCAATATATTATCAATATTTGCTCCTCTAAATGAGTATATGCTTTGAGCATCGTCGCCAACAACGCACACCCTGTTGTGAGCCTTAGCCAACTGAACAACTATGTTGTTCTGAGCAAAGTTAGTATCTTGATACTCGTCAACCAGTATATATTGGAATCTGTTGCGATACTTCTCAAGTATGTCCTTATTATCACGGAACAGAATGTTGGTATATAGCAATAGGTCGTCGAAGTCCATGCTGTTAGAGTTTCGCAACCTGTTTTGATACATCTTATATATCTCATGAATCATTGGTTGTCTAATTCTTCTGTCATACTCCAACAGTTCTGCATTATCAGCGTACATTGCCGGTGTAATCAAACTATTCTTAGCTCGAGAGATGTGACTATGTACAGAGTTGGGTCTATACACCTTATCGTCCAACTTTAACTCCTTTATCACTAATTTAATCAAGTTGCGCGAGTCGGAAGTATCGAAAATAGTAAAGTTGGAATTGAAGCCCAATAGTTCGGACTCTTTCCTGAGTATTCTGGAGAATACAGCATGAAACGTGCCCATCCACAACTGTTTGGCGCTCTTTTCACCAACAAGTTGTGCTATTCTCGACTTCATTTCGTTAGACGCCTTATTTGTGAAAGTAAGCGCAAGAATATAGTAAGGTGGCAACCCTTGTTCCAGCAAGTAAGCAATTTTATATGTCAAAACCCTTGTTTTCCCTGAACCTGCTCCTGCTATAACCAGCGACGGACCATCGCAATAAGATACAGCCTGCTTTTGCGCATCGTCCAGATACGACATTAAATCTACTCTATCACTTATATTATCCAAATTTTCCATACTGATACAAAAGTAGGCAATTTAAACAAAAAAACCGCTCTCCAAAGAAAGCGGTTCATATAAGAATCTATAAAACTATACTTAACCTACATCATATTAAAACCTATAGCGCAAACTCAATGCAAACCCACTATACCAATAATCATTGTAGTCATTGGTGAAGTTGAAAGAAGGTTTCCAGTCTAATGAAATGTTGAATGGAGCGCTTGGAAAGATATATTCAATACCTGCGATTAAGTCCATACCAACCAACGCGTTACCGCTATCCGGCTTGTCTTTGTGAATGGCGCCAAGGTGACCACCAATACCTAAATACCAGTCAAGGCCCGGAGCGTCAGGCACCGATTGTTGATATTCATAAAGTCCGCTCACTTGAAACCAGCGAGGAGAAGCTGAAAGCATAAATTCCCCGGCATTTGATGGGGCAAAGAAATGCTTCAATGTAAAACCGCTATCATATCCCAGTCTTGCACCAAACGATGTGTTGTAGCGTTGCGCACTAATTGTAGTAGTGAATGCTGCAAAAAGCAAGCATACAAAAAATAATCTCTTTAATTTCATAAATCGTTATTTAGTTAATAGCTAAAAATAAATATTCAATAATACTCTCAAAAAATGAAACAATGTATGACGCTTTTTGTTTAGTCAAAACACACAAAAGTCGCCTTATATCCACTGATAACTGTACATCTCAAGACATAAAACCAATTACTTACCATTAATAATCCTTTTTATTTCGTTAAGCTTGTTTAGTGCCTCAATGGGAGTCAGATTATTCACATTTATGTTTATTATCTCATCCCTTATCTGGCTTAACACGGGGTCGTCGAGTTGGAAGAAGCTTAGTTGATAACCTTCCTGTTTCTCGACAAAATCATCAATAGGCTTTTTCATTCCACCTTTGCGGTTGCTCTTCTCCATTTGTTCGAGTATGGTCTCGGCTCTATTGGTGATGCTTTGAGGCATGCCGGCCATCTTTGCAACATGAATACCAAAGCTGTGCTCACTGCCACCTCGCTCCAGTTTACGCATGAATATAACATTATTGTCAATCTCTTTAACAGAGACATTGTAATTCCTGATGCGCTTAAATGTCTTCTCCATCTCATTCAGCTCATGATAGTGAGTTGCAAAAAGCGTCTTCGCCCTGGCATTAAGGTTCTCGTGTATGTATTCCACTATTGCCCAAGCAATAGATATACCGTCATAAGTACTTGTTCCTCGGCCCAATTCGTCAAACAACACCAAGCTTCTTGACGATATATTATTAAGAATATTAGCTGCCTCATTCATTTCCACCATGAAGGTAGACTCACCGAGTGAAATGTTGTCCGATGCACCCACGCGAGTAAAAATCTTATCCACCAAGCCAATCCGTGCAGAATCTGCAGGGACAAAGCACCCCACCTGTGCCATCAGTGTAATCAATGCTGTCTGTCTCAGCAGAGCCGATTTACCCGACATGTTTGGTCCGGTAATCATCAATATCTGCTGTTTCTCGTTGTCGAGATAAACATCATTTGCTATGTATGGCACTCCGGCCGGCAGCTGCTTTTCAATTACAGGGTGTCTGCCTTGTGATATGTCGATAACATCACTATTATCAACCTGAGGCCTTATGTATCTGTTCTCCTCTGCCACTGTGGCAAACGAAAGCAGACAATCTATCTTTGCTATAGTCGAAGCGTTTTTCTGGATGACCGGTATGTATTCTATAATTGCATTAACCAGAGCCTGGTAAATATCGTTTTCGAGTATAGATATTTTTTCTTCTGCACCTAAAATCTTTTCTTCATACTTCTTCAGTTCGTCGGTTATGTATCGTTCGGCACTCACAAGGGTCTGTTTGCGAATCCAGTCGGCAGGGACCTTATCCTTATGTGTGTTCCTAACCTCGATGTAGTAGCCAAAAACATTGTTGAACGCAATCTTCAACGAAGGAATGCCTGTCAGCTCACTCTCTCGTTGTTGCATCTTCATCAAGTAGTCCTTGCTTGAGTATGCAATCTCACGTAGTTCGTCGAGCTCTTCGTTAACTCCCTTTTTAACGAATCCTCCTTTGTTCAGTAATGCCGGAGGGTCGGGTACAATCTCCTTTTCAATCCTGTCTCTTATTACGGAGCAAGGGTCAAGAGAGTTGGTCAGCTTTCTCATGCTGAAATCCGTTCCACGAAGAGCCTCTTTCACCGCTTCAATAGCGATGAGGGACACCTTCAGCTGAACAATCTCGCGTGCAGTAACCCTGCCAGTGGCCACCTTTGAAGCAATTCTTTCCAGGTCGCCAATCATGGAGAGTTGTTGCGAAAGGACCTTCTTCAGTTCAGGGTCAATGAAGAAATACTCAACCACATTGAGACGTTCCTCAATGGG
>JBMNSN010000012.1:0-52578 GCA_050945215.1 Fermentimonas sp.
ATTATAAATGGTCTGCTTTTGTCTTCAGCAACCTCTATGTATATTTCTCCATCCAGAAAGATCTCCCTCTTGTTCTTCTCAAACTTTGTCGGATAAATCAATCTGCTGCCTGCATTCACATAAGCTTTCGTACCGTCTTGAAAGACAATAGTTGAACGTTTTCCATATGGCGTAATCAACTGATTAAACTCTGCAACATCTTCTTTAGCTACAATATGATTGCTGTCTGCCTTTATTCCTTCTTCGCTATACTCAACAATAGACTCATTGTTGTCAAGTAAAACAGTACTAGTTTCCGACAAAACAAGCTTTGTTTCTCCGGAATATAGTTCCTCAGTTTTATCGATTGAATTTGCAAACTTAGTTATATCTTGTTCTATCCATCTATTGTTGACAAACAACGACAATCCAAACAATATCGCTACCGAAGCAGCCACAGCTGAAACGCTAATCGTCCATAATTTAACTTTTCTTCTTTTCTTTTTCTCTACTATCCTATATTCCAAATCAGATACAAGATCAACGACTTCCTTTTCAGGTATTACATAGTCATTCAATATGACAACCTTATCAAATATTTCCGAAGCCTCCTCTAAGGCTTCTATTGATTCGGGAAATGTTTGCTTAAAATTACTCCAGAACAACGAATCCTCATCATTTTTGAGAAGCCGCCATCTAATGAAATCCTCATCATTTAAGAAATCGGAAACAGTGTGTTTTTTATATTTATCGACTAACATTTACCCTCTTTCATTTTCAATATATACAACTTGAAAGAGTTTTTGTACCCAATTTTTCGTAAAAAAAGATTCTATATCGGAAAATTTAACAAAAAACTTAGAAATACCCCCATCAAGTCGTCATCTCTCATTTTTTTCAGTGACCGTGACACCAGCTTTCTTGCAGCATGAGGTGTTATATCCATCATTTTACCAATCTGCTCGTATTCTAAATTCTGCATATAACGAAGATAAATCACCTCTCTTTGTCTGGCTGTCAGTTTGGACAACAACGAATCAACTTGTTTTTTTATATTTTTTTGTTCTTCTTCATCAATAATCTCGTCAAGAACCGTTGTCGTTACAGGGAAATTCATGAACTCGTCAGACAATCCTTCCGATTTTGATACTGCTTTAGACTTATATATATTGTATAGTCTGTTTTTAAGAGATCTGAACAAAGAATATTTAAAATGGTTAACAGACTCAAATTCTTTTTTATTGAAATAAATGTTTAAAAATATATCTTGTATTGCATCCTTAACGACCTCTTTTTCTGCGCCTAAACTTAACCCATAGGAAAATAGATCATTCAAATATAACTTATAAAAATAAATGAAAGCGTCATCATTGCCAGACTTTAAGTCGACAAACAAACTTTCAAAGTTTTCGGATGATTTTTTCATTAAATTAATTATATAGTAAAAAACGTTTATACATCAATATATACATGCAAATGTAATAAAAAAACTTTGCTTCACTAACATATATACCTGTTGTTAGATATAAGCCCTGTTTTTCCCAAAAATTCACCAACCAACAATTTCCACTTAATATGGCACCACCATTCTACACACCATCTACGTATTATATATACGTTATCTATACAAAATTGTATATATAATGCGTAGCTGATATATAGTTACTAAGATGTTGCCTCGTTTTTTTATAACGACAATAATAGGTCAATTTTAATGGTCAGATTACTGAAAAATCCTACCAATCAACATTGTATTTATTCAATAAACTCTCATTGGCAACTTATATAATTTTTATTTCTTATATATTTGGCATTTTGTACATATTTTAGTACCTTTCGAGAGAATTAATTCTATTAAGAAACTGCAAAAACATTTTTGGAGATGAGCTACCTAAAATTCGACAAAGACCTAATGATTAACCTTGAGTATTCTCTATATAGAAACGTACTCAGAACCAACAGAAAGGGAGCCTATCACAACTCAACTATATCGGGTTGCAATACCAGTAAATATCAAGGTCTTTTAGTCATGCCTGTACCTTATCTGGATGATGAAAACCACCTCATTCTTTCCTCTTTTGATGAAACTGTCATTCAACGTGGTGCTGAATTCAATTTAGGCATTCACAGATATAGCGGAGGCAGTTATAGTCCGAATGGTCATAAATATATTCGTGAGTTTAATTGCGACAGTGTTCCTAAAACCATTTACAGGGTTGGAGGAGTAATCCTGTCCAAAGAGATAATGTTCTCGTCAAGCGAAAACAGATTGATGATAAGATACACTCTGATGGATGCTCACTCACCTACGACAATAAGGTTTAAGCCATTTTTGGCATTTAGAAGGATATCGGAGCTTACCGGCGAAAATGAACAAGTTGACCGCTCATACAGAGAGGTGGAAAACGGCATAAGCACATGCATGTATTTTGGCTATCCGGAAATCTTCATGCAGTTTAACAAACAACCCGATTTCGTTTATTACCCCGATTGGTATCGAAACATTGAATACTTACAAGATTTGCAGAGCGGTGACACTTACCGAGAGGATTTGTATGTGCCTGGATATTTTGAGATGTCCATTGAGAAAGGCGAAGAAATAATTTTTTCTGCAGCAGATATTTTAGTTGATACATCAAGCTTATCTAAGGAGTTTAATTATGAACTGAAGAAACGCACACCGCGTTCAAGCTTTAAAAATTGCCTGAAGAACTCAAGCCATCAGTTCTATTATATACCAAATGAAAACGAGTATTATCTGTTAGCCGGATATCCTTGGTTCAAGGTTAGGGCAAGAGACCAATTTATTTCTCTGCCCGGATGCACAATATGCGTTGACAAAAGTGATGACTTTGAGAAAATCATGGATACCGCAATCCCTCATTTGAGGAACTTTATGAACGATGAATACAGCAAGTGCATAATAAAGCAGATTGATGATCCCGATGTTCTGTTGTGGGTGGTATGGGCTTTGCAACAATACAGAAATGACAGGAAAGAGAGGTTCGACGAAAAATATGGTGAGTTTTTATTCGAGATTGTCGAATACATAATATCCAACAAACATGCTAATTTAGTTTTTCATTCTGACAGTTCTCTGTTGAGCACCTACGGAAGAGAGAAAGCTGTGAGCTGGATGAACTCTACAATAAATGGACTTCCTGTTGTTCCCCGATCCGGATATTTGGTGGAATTTAATGCATTATGGTATAATGCACTGAAGTTTGCCGAAGCGGTTGCGACAGATAACGGCGAAGAAGAGTATGCAAAACAGTACGAAATGATTGCCAAGTCTGTGGCATCATCATTCGTCAAAGTATTCATGAATAGCGCCGGATATCTATACGACTATGTTGACGGTTATTATAAAGATCCTAATGTAAGACCGAACATGATTTTTGCTGTTTCTTTGGAATATTCTCCATTGGAAAAATGGCAGAAGAAGTCGGTTTTAGATTTTGTTACTAAGGAACTACTAACCAATTGCGGCTTAAAATCTTTGACACCTAAGAGTGACAAGTTCAGACCTCACTATTCGGGCTCTGAAACTGATAAGGAATTTGCCTATTTCAATGGGATGGCGTTTCCATGGCTTCTTGGTGCATATATAGAATCTTATTTGAAATTGTTCCAAAAAAGCGGCCTTTCATTGGCGGATAGGATTATGGTAAACATGGAAGGAGAGATGCAAAATGACTGCATAGGTTCAATATCCGAATTCTATGATTCAAACCCTCCATTTATTGCCCATGGTGGATATTCGTTTGCTATGAGTGTTGCTGAATTGCTGAGGGCAAAACGCTTAATTGAACAACTTCAAGAGAATGATTGAAAAGAATATAAATTCTGAATGCTTATGAGAGTATTAATGTTTGGTTGGGAATTTCCTCCACATATTTTAGGCGGACTTGGCACAGCAAGTTACGGACTAACAAAGGGGATGTCTAAACAAGAAGATTTAGAGACTATTTTTGTTATTCCTAAACCCTGGGGGGATGAGGACCAAAGCTTTACTAAAATAATAGGTGCCAACAACACTCCAATTGTATGGAAAGATGTGTCGAAAGAAACCGTCGACTCTCGGTTGAGCAAATATATGAACCCGGAGGAATATTTTTGGCTTAGAGACAATATTTATTCGGATTTCAGCTATATGAACACCAATGACCTTGGATGTATTGAGTTTTCCGGCAGGTATCCTAATAATATATTGGAAGAGACAAACAACTACTCTATAGTTGCAGGTGTTATCGCACGCACTTATCAATATGATGTTATACACTCTCACGACTGGTTGACATATCCTGCAGGTCTGCATGCCAAAAGTGTTTCGGGCAAGCCATTGGTTATACATGTTCACGCCACAGAGTTTGACAGAAGTAGGGGTAAGCCAAACCCTGTTGTCTATAACATTGAGAAGGATGGAATGGACAACTGCGACCAAATAATTTGTGTTAGTGACCATACAAGGAGAATAGTTATCGAAAACTATCACCAACCATTTTGGAAGGTTAAGACTGTCCACAATGCTGTGGACCCACTCAGCCCCGAGATTGAGGCAATAGAAAGAATTTCGGGGGTAAAAGACAAGGTGGTGACATTCTTGGGCAGGATAACCATGCAGAAAGGTCCTGAATTTTTTGTCGATGCTGCCACTCAGGTCATAAAGAAGTCTGATCATATCAGATTTGTCATGGCAGGCAGTGGCGATATGATGGACCAAATGATACGACTGGTTGCCGACAGGGGTATTGCTCATAAATTTCACTTTACCGGATTCCTGCGAGGCAAGCAGGTTTATGAGATGCTTAAATCCAGCGATGTGTATGTGATGCCTTCAGTGTCGGAGCCTTTTGGTATTTCTCCTCTTGAGGCTATGCAGTGTAACGTTCCCAGTATTATATCTTATCAATCGGGATGCTCTGAGATTTTGCACAATGTCATTAAAACTGACTATTGGGATGTTGATGCTATGGCAGATGCTATATACTCCATTTGCACATATCCTGCTATGGCCGAATTCTTGAAGAAGGAAGGCAAAATTGAAGTTGATAATATAAAATGGGAAGATGCCGGACTGAAAGTACGCAATATATATAACAGCCTGATATAAATTACTTAGAATAATAACCATAAGCTACAATAATGAAGAGTATTTGTTTTTATTTTCAGATTCATCAACCGTTTAGGTTAAAGAGATATCGTTTCTTTAATATCGGCAGAGATCATTATTATTATGATGACTATGCAAACGAGGATATAATACAACAGATTGCCGCAAGGTCTTATATACCTGCAAATAGGATGCTGTTAGACCTAATAAAGCAAAATAAGGGGAAATTCAAGGTCTCTTTCTCTATATCGGGTACGGCAATGGAACAAATGGAGATTTATGCTCCTGAAGTCATTGACGGCTTTAGAGAATTGGCCAATACAGGCCAGGTTGAGTTTTTGACAGAAACCTATGCCCATTCATTAGCAAGTCTGTATGATCCAATAGAATTTAAAGAGCAAATAGAACGACATTCTTCACGAATCGAAATGCTGTTCGGTCAGAAGCCAACTGTCGTAAGAAACACTGAGCTTATATACTCCGACGACATTGCTGAGATGGTTTTTAACATGGGATACAACAAGATGATAACAGAAGGTGCAAAGCATATATTAGGATGGAAGAGTCCTAACTATGTATACCAGTCATCGTCTGTCCCCGGCATGAAGCTGTTGCTTAAAAACAGTCGCTTCAGTGATGACATTGCTTATAGGTTCTCAAACTATAGTTGGAACGAATATCCTCTCACTGCCGAGAAACTAATATCATGGATTGAGGCAAGTCCTGCTGAAGAAGAGGTTTTTAACCTATTCATGAACTATGAAGTTTTAGGCAACATTCAACCTTCTCACACCGGCATATTCGAATTTATTAAGGCTCTGCCACGCTTTGCATTTGAAAAAGGCATAGGCTTTGCGACACCAAGTGAAATATTGGATTCTCACAAACCCATTGGAGAAATGAGCGTACCTGATAACATTTCTTGGTCTGACGAAGAGAGAGACGTCAGCGCATGGTTGGGTAACAGCCTTCAAAAAAGTGCACTCAAGACCTTATACGAACTTGGAGAGAGAGTAAGACTATGTACTGATAGGAGTTTAAAATTAGACTGGACATACCTGCAGTCAAGCGACCACTTCTTCTATATGTCTACTAAGCACTTCGGCAGTGGCAAAAGTGAGTTCAGCCCATACATGTCTCCATATGATGCTTTCAACAACTATATGAACGTATTGAGCGATTTCATCGAAAGAGTTAAGGCGCAATATCCAGAGACTGTTGGCAATGAAGAACTTAATGCCCTGCTGACGACAATACACAACCAAGAAATGGAGATTACAAAGCTTCAGCAAGAACTCAAGAAAGTGATTGGCACAAATGAAGAGTTGTTAGTCGCAAAACAGGATAAGAAAGAAAAGGATGCAAAGAAATAAGTGCACTTACTGTCCGATGCTACTATCACATTGCATTAAGTAGAATTAGTATATAAAAATAAACGAGGTAAAATTGAATTCAATCTTACCTCGTTTTATTTAATATCAGTAGTGTAGATTATTTGTCAATCACATTTCATTAATGTGTTCTTTCTGCCTATTACACCTCAATACTATTTTGCGTAACTTACGGCTCTTGTTTCTCTAATTACCGTTATCTTAACCTGTCCGGGGTAGGTCATTTCTGTTTGAATCTTGCGAGCTATATCAGAAGAGAGCTTCTCTGTATCGGTGTCGTCAATCTTATCAGCTCCAACAATTACCCTTAACTCGCGACCTGCCTGAATAGCATACGTCTTAACTACACCTGGATATGAAAGTGCTAGATTCTCCAAGTCGTTCAACCTCTTGATGTAAGCCTCTACAATCTCTCTACGTGCCCCCGGCCTTGCTCCCGAAATAGCATCACATACCTGAACTATAGGTGCTAATAGGGTTGTCATCTCGACCTCATCATGGTGTGAACCAATGGCGTTACAAATATCAGGTTTCTCCTTGTATTTCTCTGCAAGCTTCATGCCCAGCAGTGCGTGTGGCAATTCTGGTTCATCATCTGGCACCTTACCTATATCATGCAACAGCCCTGCCCTTTTTGCCTTTTTGGGATTAAGCCCTAACTCCGCAGCCATTATAGCACATAGGTTAGCTGTCTCCCTTGAGTGTTGCAAAAGATTTTGTCCGTATGATGAACGATATTTCATCTTACCAACCATTCGTACTAACTCAGGGTGCAAGCCATGGATACCTAAATCTATCACTGTTCTCTTTCCAGTCTCAACGATCTCGTCATCAATTTGTTTCTTTACTTTAGAAACGACTTCTTCAATTCTTGCAGGATGTATTCTTCCATCTGTAACCAACTGGTGCAGAGACAATCGCGCGATTTCCCTCCTTACCGGATCAAATCCTGAAATGACAATGGCTTCAGGGGTATCGTCAACAACTATTTCCACTCCTGTGGCAGCCTCCAGTGCCCTGATGTTTCGACCTTCACGCCCGATAATACGGCCTTTAACCTCGTCGGAGTCAATATGAAAAACAGTGATTGCATTTTCTATAGAAGTTTCTGTCGCAACTCTCTGTATGGACTGAATTACAATGCGTTTAGCCTCTCTGTTCGCAGTAAGTTTAGCCTCGTCCATAATGTCATTAATATAAGACTGAGCATCAACCTTTGCCTCCTCCTTAAGTGATTCAATTAAACGCTCTTTAGCATCTTCTGCAGACAAGCCCGAAATAGTCTCAAGCTTCTCTACTGATTGGCGATGCATACGCTCCATTTCTTCTGTTTTTTTATCAAGAAACTCTTGTTGATTCCTAAGGTTTATTTTAAGCTCCTCAACTTCATTGTTCTTTTTATTCAAGTCCTCATGCCTTTGATTAAGACTCATTTCACGTTGTTTAATCCTATTCTCAGCATTCTGAAGTTTGTTTGTTCTTGAATTTATCTGCTTCTCCGCTTCATTTTTAAGAGCTAACCTTTCTTCTTTAGCTTCAAGCAGGAGCTTACTTTTAATAACCTCTGCGTCTTTTTCAGCATCACTCAGAATCTTCTGAGCACGGGAATTTGCAAGCTTACCGGTAACATACCATGCAATAGCTGCTCCTATTATTAGACCAATAATTCCTATTAATATTTCCATATATAAATTATTAAATAATTAAAAACGCACACTAATACACACATCTTTAGAATGCGTATAATTAGGTGCGTACATATAAGATTCTCTCCATCATAATAGGAGAGATAAACTTCTATTTCTTCAAATACACATCTAACTCATTTATAAGTGAGTTAATTTTATCTTCGTAGGGTTTGGTATCATTCCTATCACTTAGAGAAAAATTTTCAGCACATGCCTGAATGGCTATCATAGCCAAATAATCCTGCATAGTCACCTTTGAAGACTCACCTCCAAAGGCAATACGATACTTATTTATCCTATCCTCTATATTTTTCTCGGCAGCTCGAAATGCCTCCTCTTCGGACCTCTTTATCCTTAAAGGATATTTCTTGCCAGCTATCTCTAATGTTAGTATAAACCTGTCGTCTACCATTACATAAACTTTAAACGCTACTTCAATAAATTTATGCATTTATCAACGTCTCGCACCAACTTGGATAGTTTTACTGTCGCGGACTCTACATCCACAGATGCAGCAGTAATTGTCCTTGCGATTTTCAGACTATCATACTTTGCTTTCACCTCTTCCAACTCGTTTACACATGCAATAAACCGCTCCTCACTAACTTCTATTTCAGACCTTAACCTTTCATTCTCCTCCTTAAGAGAATCGCACAAATACAACAACTGTTTTATGCGAACCTCCAAGTCAAGAAGTATTTTAGTCTTATCTTCCTCCATAAGAAAACAAAATATCAGACAAATATATAAATTGTATCGCCTTTTGGCAAATTAAAGCCTCTCTATTTTTCAAGAAATATGCACTTTATCTAAAACTTACTAACTTTTAGACTAAAATTAATACCTTTGACATTAAAGATGTTATAAGGACAACAACAAAATTGACTAAAAAACATGAGCAGAGTAATTACCATAGATGACAAAATATACAACGTTTGCCCTGATTTCACTTTAGTGGCAATAGAGTGCAATGTTAAAAACAGTAGACATGACGAAGAGCTATGGAAAGAGATAGATATTTTTACCGACAACTTCATTAAAACGCATAAGATAGAAGAAATAAAACACATACCGACCATCAAAGCTACCAGAAAAGCCTATAAAGACTTAGGAAAAGAGCCCAACAGATATAGGCCATCAGCAGAAGCATTATGTCGTAGGCTACTGAAAGGTCAAGATTTATATAAAATAAGTACTTTAGTAGATTTGATTAATTTAATATCACTAAAGTTTGGATACTCAATAGGAGGCTTTGATGCAGACAAAATTGTTGGCGACATAAAACTTAGTGTAGGCAGAGCAGAAGAACCTTTCAATGCTATTGGACGAGGGCCTATGAATGTTGAAAATCTTCCTCTCTATCGAGACTTTATAGGAGGAATAGGAAACCCGACCAGCGATGAAGAAAGGACAAAAATCACCGATTCAACAACAAATCTATTAATGCTAATAAACAGCTACTATGGCTATGATGGTATCGAAGACACTATTACATATTCGACTAACATGCTAAAGAAATATGCTTCTGCGAAAGACATAAACGTTAGAGTCATAAGAAAGTAGCCGCAACTATAGTGATCCCACTTTCTTCAACATTATTCTTATGGTAGTCCCTACATCAATCATGGATTCTTGAACGAAGACGTTTCCCCCGTGATAAACTTCCACTATACGTTTAACCAGGGACAAACCTAACCCCCACCCCCTGTCTTTAGTGGTATAACCGGGAGAAAAAACTTCTTTATACTTTGACTTCGCTATTCCTTTTCCGGTATCTTTAAAGTCTATCAAAACGAAGCCACTATTTTCTTCAACACTAATATCAATTTTGCCCTCACCGCGCATGGCATCCACGCTGTTTTTTATAAGATTCTCGACAACCCAGCTAAACAGAGTCTTATTTAATTTAACGGCGACCGGACTACCTAATTCATGATAACTTATCAAAACGCCGTTAGAAACCCTATTCTTCATGTAACTTACAGCATCGACCATAAACTCATCTACTTCAACATCTTCAATGTCGCCATACGAACCAATTTTTGAAAATCTTTCTGAAATCATCTGAAGTCGCCCTACATCCTTACCTATCTCCCTTGCAATCTCCGAATCGCCATCTTTAATCTTCAAATACTCAACCCAAGCCATCAAAGACGATATTGGCGTACCCAACTGATGTGCAGTTTCTCTCGAGAGTCCAACCCAAACCTTATTTTGTTCTGCTTTTCCCGAACGGTTTAGAGCAAAAAATGCCAAACCGATAAATAAAGCAATAACAAAGAGCTGTACGTATGGATATACTTGTAACTGCTTAAGAGTGTAGGAATCGTCATAATACAATATCTGATTAGTATTCTCCAGCACTATAGGATTGTGCCTTTTCTCAAACTTGCGCGCTTTCAACTTCAAGTATCCATTATCATCTGCCCTGCCCGATTTTATATTATGCGATACATACTCATCTGTGTTCAAATCATGAAGAATAATAGGAATAGTCGTGTTGCTTTGTAATATCTTGAGTATTAGTGATAAATCACCACTATCCTCTTTGGCAATCATCTCTGTCGACATTGCCCAAATCTCAATCTTTTTTCTCTCTTCTTCAGACAGTCTCCTAATTAACACATCAGAAACCACCAGAGACATTATTGCCACCAGTACTGCAGCCAACACAAAATAAGCTGAATATGACTTATTATGACCAAACAACCTCACACTCACCGGATATATCAATTCGAAAATATACTCTCCACCCCTTCCGGAAGGTAAGTACTTCTAATACGCCACTCTTTTGGGTATAAATTATTTGCGCGAGAACCTAAATTCTTAACAAACCCTATAGGTTCATTCATATATTTCACAATAACATAACCTTTATCAGCCCCTTCAATGCTGATAGACTCACCTCTTAAATAAGCAAGAGCCTCCACAAATGACAGTTCGCGCGAGTCAAAACTACCCAAATCCAATTCCTGACTAATAGCCAGTTCTTGTGAAGGAATAAAGTTACCTCCCTTAATCTCACCAATATTTATTCCCGAATGAATGACACTAAAACTGTCATCCATGCACATATACAAGTGAAGTAGTTGATTAGGAATCGCAATGATTTTATTTTTCTTTTGAATAAAGTAAAACTCTTCAGAGTTCAACAAATACTTTCCAAACCTTCCGCCATTTTTCAACAAACCCATCGCTTTATTTTTCTTCTTATCATTATAAATATTATAGGCAGTGCCATCTTCGTCCAATTTTCTCACAACAGAGACAAACAGCCCTTCACCTTTAGTGCTATTAGGAAAAAATCTATATGCTTTTACGTCATCATAAAGTGACGGACTAATACCCCAACCATTGTCATAATATATATCAAGATATTCCAAACTCTTCTCACCTGCCAACCATCTAATGTTATCTTCGTTCTCTTTCACGTTAAAGGTACAGGTGCTGTATATGAGTATACCTCCCGGTTTAAGAGCTTTCCACGCATCAGCCAATATCTCTCGTTGCCTTTTCGCACATCTATCAACAGCCTCCAACGACCACTCCTTTATAGCAACCTCATCCTTCCTGAACATGCCTTCGCCTGAGCATGGTGCATCAACTAATATCAAATCAAAAGCGCTACTTAATCCACTATAATCCGAAGGAGCATTGTTTGTCACTATTACACTTGAGCATCCAAATTTACTAATCGTCTCCCCTAAAATATTTGCCCTTGTTCTGATGATTTCATTGCTCACCAATACACTACCTTTAGGCAATGCCGACAATATGCCAACACTTTTGCCTCCGGGAGCTGCACACATGTCGAGACAGGTTGCAGGCTCCTTAATCAACTGCCTGACGATATGCTCCACAAACATCGATGATGCCTCTTGAACATAGTACATACCACTATGAAACATAGGATCAAAGGTAAAAGATGGTCTACTCGGCAAATAATACCCATTCTCACACCATGCCACACGCTCCACATCTGAACTAAAACGAAGCGTATTACGCGATATCTTATCAGGGTTAATATGTATTGACACCGGCACCTCATCGTCAAAAGAATCGATAAGACGCTTCACATGGTCGTATGGAAGATTATTTAAGGAGTTAATAAAATCGACAGGCAGATTCATTATCTTTTCATTTTAGTCCACAAAGTTAAAAAGGTTTTTGTATATAATGCTAACTCATTTAGATTATAATAGTTACCTTTGCAACAAACAAGAATATGGAAACAGCATCAATCCCGACACTATATTTAATACCTGTTTCATTGAGTGACGCTCCCGTTGAGCATGTCATACCCAATGAAAATCTTAGGATAACCACAGGTATCAAATATTTTATTGTTGAAAATATACGTACAGCACGAAGATTCTTAAAAAAATGCGACTCTTCGATAGACATCGATTCCATCACTTTCTACGAGCTTAACAAGCACACTGATAAGAACGTAATATCAACCTTCTTAAAACCCTTGAAGGAAGGTCATAACATGGGAGTTATGTCTGAGGCAGGCTGTCCCGGTGTTGCCGACCCTGGAGCCGATGTCGTTGCCATTGCTCACAGCCTTGGCTTCAAAGTAAAGCCGTTAGTAGGTCCTTCGTCAATATTGATGTCTGTCATGGCATCTGGGTTCAACGGGCAGAGTTTCGCCTTCAACGGCTACCTACCCATAGATAAGGCAGAGCGTGTAAAAGCAATCAAATATTACGAATCCAAGGCATACAGCGACTCTCAAACACAAATATTTATAGAAACTCCATACCGAAACATCAAGTTGGTGGAAGAGTTTTTACAACATTGCAAACCACAAACACTTCTTTGTATTGCAATGAATATCACTTCCCCTGATGAGTACATTGTAACAAAAAGGATTAAGGACTGGAAAGGCAACTTGCCTGACATGAACAAAAAACCGGCAGTATTTATTATCTATAAAAACTAAGCTTAATTGAATATTCAAAGTAACATACAACTGCAAGATTTCAACTCATTCAAGACAAAGGCGGTTGCAAAGCTGTTTGCCACCACAACTAACAAAAATGAGTTGATATCAATACTTAATACATATCCAAACGAAAAAAAACTGATACTCGGCGGTGGATATAACATATTCTTCACCAAGGATTATGACGGGCTCGTTATAAAGCCCAAGATGCTCGACCTTGAAATTATTATCGACAATGATGATTACGTAGAAATTGAAGCAGGTGCGGGTATCGACTGGGATACCCTTGTGGAAGATTGCGTAGGAAGAGGCCTCTCCGGACTTGAAAATCTATCATTAATTCCCGGCACTGTAGGTGCAGCTCCGGTGCAAAACATCGGTGCTTATGGCACAGAAGTAAAGGATGTAATAACAAAAGTAACAGCCATTGACATGGCAGACTCTTCAATAGTGCAACTATCCAACGAACAATGCGACTTTGGCTACAGAAACAGCATCTTCAAACAGACACGCAGATATATAATAACTTCGGTAAATTTCAAGTTGCGTAAAACATTCACATTCAACGACAGATACGCCGACGTAAGTAGAGAGTTGCAAAACAACCCCTCTCCGTCACTATTTGAAGTCAGACAGGCAATCATCAGAATAAGGGAACGCAAGTTGCCGTCTCCTTATGTTTTGCCAAATGCCGGGAGTTTCTTCAAAAACCCCATTCTGACAGAGAAAGGAAAGGAATTACTCACTGAAAAAGACCCCGACGCGCCAATATACAACATTGGGAACAACAAGTTCAAAACATCTGCCGCATATCTTATCGACAAGTCTGGATATAAGGGTAAAAAGAACCAAGACGGGACCCTAGGCACATACCAAAATCACGCCCTCATAATAGTAAACTATGGCACTAATGATGGTAATGACATACGTGATTTTGCAAATGAAATACAGGAAAAAGTATGGGATAACTACTCAATAAAACTGGAACCTGAAGTTTGGATATTTTAATATAATATTATGGGATCATTTATTATAGAAGGAGGACATCGACTAAAAGGTGAAATAACTCCACAAGGAGCAAAGAACGAAGCGTTACAAGTAATTTGTGCAACACTTCTTACTGACAAAGAGGTCATCATAGACAATATACCCAACATACTGGATGTTAATAATCTCATCGACCTCATTGCCAACATGGGAGTGACAGTTAAGAAAATATCTGAAGGCAAATATTCATTTAAAGCAGAGAATGTAGACAAAAAATATACCCAAACCGAGGAATTTAGAAGAAAAAGTGCCTCACTGAGAGGTTCTATAATGATTGTCGGCCCGTTGTTAGCACGATTCGGAGAAGCTGTAGTACCAAAACCCGGCGGTGATAAGATTGGACGCCGACGTCTCGACACTCACTTCAATGGTATAATAAAGTTGGGCGCAGAGCTTATCATTGACGAAAAAGAAAAAACATATAAACTGCGTTCTGACAAACTAAAAGGCAGCTACATACTTCTCGATGAAGCATCAGTGACAGGAACTGCCAATCTGCTTATGGCTGCAGTAATGGCTGAAGGCGAAACCATCATCTATAATGCCGCATGCGAACCTTATGTCGAGCAACTAAGTCTTATGCTCGTTAGAATGGGCGCCAGGATAGAAGGCATTGGCTCCAACAAGCTGATAGTAACAGGTGTTTCATCGCTTGGCGGTTGCCATCACAAATTATTACCCGACATGATTGAAGTGGGTAGTTTCATAGGTATGGCCGCAATGACGGCATCAGAGATAACAATAAAGGACTGCTCAATCAACAATCTGGGAATTATACCCGACAGCTATAGAAGGCTTGGAATAACTATAGAACAATACAACGACGACCTACACATTCCCCAACACAACAGCTACGACATCGAATCTTTCATGGATGGATCGATTCTGACTATTGCCGATGCTCCATGGCCAGGACTGACTCCCGACCTGCTTAGCGTGATGCTTGTGGTTGCCACAAAAGCCAACGGTAGTGTATTGATACATCAAAAGATGTTTGAAAGCAGGCTGTTTTTCGTGGATAAGCTTATTGATATGGGTGCTCAAATAATACTTTGCGACCCTCACCGAGCAGTTGTCATAGGTCTTGGAAACAGATTTAAGCTTAGAGGAATGGTAATGACCTCACCCGACATTCGTGCAGGTATCTCATTGCTTATAGCTGCAATGAGTGCAAAGGGTGAAAGCACCATCCACAACATTGATCAAATTGATAGAGGTTACCAAAATATAGACACTCGCCTGAACGCACTGGGCGCATCCATTAGAAGAGTGTGAGAACCAAAACGTTTTCATTTTGTTAAACACCTAATATTTGCTTTTTAATATACAAATTTATTCCTTTGTAATATAAATAATTTCACACAGTAACAGTCAAAATCAATGATTTAATGAACTCCATGCATATCGCGCCGTTTGTCGTGATATGTGTTTGGTAAATAAAACACAAAACATAACAAATACAATATGTCAACAGATAAAATTATTACTGATATCAACCAAGTAACCATCCGCTTCTCGGGAGACTCTGGCGATGGAATGCAGCTATCGGGTACGATATTCTCTACCCTTTCTGCAATATTTGGCAATGAAATATCAACCTTCCCCGACTTTCCCGCCGAAATCAGAGCACCGCAAGGTTCACTTAATGGTGTGTCCGGCTACCAAGTAAGAATCGGTTCTAAGGATGTTTACAACTCAGGTGACAAATGTGACGTCCTGGTAGCTATGAACCCTTCGGCTCTCAAAGTAAATGCTCCATTCTTGAAAAAAGGTTCAATAGTTCTTTATGATAACGATTCTTTCAAGAAGAGAGACCTTGATAAGGCCGACTTCAAAACTCAAGACCCTTTCAAAGAACTCAACCTCGATTATGTACAAGCAATTGGAGTAGACATAACCTCTCTAACGAAAGCCTCATTAGAGAACTCAGGATTGGACAACAAAGATATACTAAGAAGTAAGAACATGTTTGCCTTGGGCATTGTATGCTGGCTGTTTAACCGACCACTCGAAATAGCAGACAAGCTGCTCGAACAAAAATTTTGGAAAAAGCCGGAAGTAGTCAAAGCAAACATCAAGGCAATAACCGACGGTTACAACTATGGTGACAACACCCAGCTTACTGCTTCAACTTACCGCATTGAATCGTCTGAATCCTCAAAAGGATTTTATACCGACGTAAATGGTAATACAGCTACCTCTTACGGCCTTATTGCTGCAGCAGAAAAAGCAGGAGTCCAACTGTTCTTAGGCTCATACCCTATCACACCGGCAACTGACATACTTCATGAACTATCCAGAAGAAAAGACTTAGGGGTAAAAGCTGTGCAGATGGAAGATGAGATTGGAGGCATAACATCAGCCATTGGTGCAAGCTTCGCAGGTTGTCTTGCAGCAACATCAACATCAGGACCGGGTCTATCTCTTAAGAGTGAGGCTATGGGACTTGCTGTTATGACCGAACTTCCATTAGTTGTCATCGACGTTCAGCGCGGTGGACCATCAACAGGTTTGCCTACAAAGAGTGAGCAGACCGACCTAATGCAGGCAATGTTTGGACGAAACGGAGAAAGCCCGATTGTAATCATTGCGGCATACTCACCAACAGACTGTTTCGACAGTGCCTACTCTGCTTCAAAGATTGCATTGGAGCATATGACTCCTGTAATTTTGTTGACAGACGGATATATAGCAAACGGATCATCGGCATGGAAGATTCCTGATCTCGACGATTATCCAGATATCAAACCTCCTTATGTACAAAAATACTTCAAAGGGACACCCGAAGAGTGGAGACCATATATGAGAGACGAAGAAACTAAGGTGAGATATTGGGGAGTACCGGGAACACCTGATTTCATGCACCGCATTGGCGGTCTTGAAAAGGACAGCGTTACAGGTATCATTTCAACAAAACCTGAAAACCACCAACTGATGGTCAACACCAGACGTCAAAAGATTGAAAACATTGCCAACTTCATACCCGAACAAGAGGTATGGGGCAACCCAAAATCTGATACGCTGATTGTTGGCTGGGGTGGAACATACGGACATCTTTACGAGGCAACTCTCAGACTTAAAGAGAAAAACAAAAATGTAGCTTATGCACATTTCAAATACATCAATCCACTTCCAAAGAACACATACGACATTCTAAAAAGATATAAGAAGGTGATTGTAGCAGAACAAAATAGTGGAATGTTTGCAAACTATCTAAATGCAAGTTTTCCAGATTTGACCAATATCTATAGATATAACAGAATTGAGGGGCAACCATTTAAGGTCAGCGATTTAGTTGAAGAATTCACTAAAATTATGGAGGGCAAATAACAATGGATAATAACGTTACACAAAATATAGAACAAGATAAGTTGCAGCTGCAACCTAAAAATTTCAAGAATAGTAATCCTGTAAGGTGGTGTCCTGGTTGTGGCGACTATGCAATACTCACGTGCCTACAAAAGGCTATGGCAGAAGTTGGTGTTGAACCTCACAATACAGCCGTTATCTCAGGTATCGGGTGCTCATCAAGATTGCCATACTACATGAACACATACGGGTTTCACAGTATTCACGGTAGAGCAGCAGCAATTGCCACGGGGGTGAAGCTGGCAAACCCCAACCTCATGGTTTGGGTGGCAACCGGTGACGGTGACTCACTTGCAATTGGAGGTAATCACTTTATACATGCCATAAGAAGAAATGTTGATATAAACATAGTACTTTTCAACAACAAGATATATGGACTGACAAAGGGACAATACTCTCCTACCTCCGATAGAGGGTTCGTTTCAAAATCATCTCCTTATGGAACTGTTGAAGACCCATTCCACCCGGCAGAGCTTGCCTTTGGTGCAAGAGGCACATTCTTTGCACGCTCGCTTGATGTGGACATGAAGAATCAGACCGATATGCTAGTGGCAGCAGCCAAGCACAAGGGTACATCAGTCGTAGAAGTGTTGCAAAACTGTGTTATATTCAACAACGGAATACACAACAACATTAGCGATCGTGCATGGAAGGCCGACAACACAATCCTTTTGGAACACGGCAAGAAGATGATATTCGGAAAGGACGAAAACAAGGGTATTGTTTTGGACGGCTGGAACCTGAAAGCAGTAACCCTGGGCGAAAACGGCTACACAGTAAACGATGTGCTTACCCACGATGCAACGACAAAAGATTACACCCTACACATGAAACTGGCATTGATGGACAACAGCATGGGGCTGCCCGTTGCTCTTGGCGTCATACGCAATGTTGAAGCACCTGTGTATGATGTGGAATACGAAAAACAGATAGAGGAAGTGCAAAAAGTCACACCTAAAAAACCTTTCAGAGAGTACGTACTCAACACATCTAACGTTTGGGAAGTTAAATAACAAAAACTCAATCAGTATATATCAAAAGAGGATGAGCCCTTTGGTTTATCCTCTTTTTGTATGCAGTAACTTAATGATATATTTATGTTTATGAAATAAGATGCGTCATAAAGCCAATATATTAAAAACCTGTCCAAATCCTAAGCATGCCCGCATCATATATACGTTATGTATACAAAAACGTATATATAAGCCGAAGGGAGTAACAAGAAAGTGCGGAGATGATGCACACTTTCGAACTTTATGTATTATTTTCGTGTTATTGGTCTAAATAGTGGTAGAGATGCAGGATAACAAAATCAATATTGCCGTGGATGGTTTTTCATCATGTGGCAAGAGTACTATCGCCAAAGGGTTGGCACAACAATTGGGATATACATACATCGACAGTGGTGCAATGTATAGGGCTGTTGCACTTTATGCCATCAACAAAGGATGGATAACTGATGACGATATTGATGAGGAAGCTTTGCGGGAAAACATTTCAGATATAAATATAACATTCCACAAAAACGAGGATGGTTTGCAGGAGACTTACATCAATGGAGATAATGTGGAGGGGTTAATTCGCACACTTGAGGTTTCAAACGCGGCGAGCAGAGTTAGCACACTTGCATTTGTCAGAAAGGAGTTGGTTAGGCAACAGCAAGAGATGGGTAAAAAGAAAGGTGTGGTAATGGACGGACGAGACATAGGCACGGTAGTGTTCCCTGATGCCGAGATGAAGCTATTTTTAACAGCATCACCCGAGATTAGAGCTCAGAGGCGTTTTGATGAGATGACAGCTAAAGGAGAAAAAACCAACTTTGATGATGTTCTTGCAAATGTGAAGGAAAGAGACTTACGCGACACCACACGAAAGGAGAGCCCACTGAAGAAAGCCGATGATGCAATAGAATTGGATAATTCTCACATTGGCATTGATGAACAACTAGAATGGGCAATAAAAATGTTTAATAAAATCACAAGCAGCAAATGAACAAAATTGAAATAGACAACCAATCGGGATTTTGTTTCGGGGTTGTCAAAGCTATAAAAAAAGCTGAAGAAGAGCTTAAGGAGAGAGATACACTCTACTGTTTGGGCGATATAGTCCACAACAACATTGAGGTTGAACGTCTTGAAAAGATGGGGTTGATAACCATCAATCATGAGCAGTTCAAACAACTGAAGAATGCCCGTGTATTGCTTCGCGCTCATGGTGAGCCGCCAAGCACATACGAGATTGCGAAACAAAACAATATTGAACTTATTGATGCATCGTGTCCTGTGGTTCTTGGGTTACAGAAAAAGATAAAGAAGAGATTTGTCACAAGGAAAGATGATGATGTTCAGATTGTGATATATGGCAAGAAGGGGCATGCCGAGGTAAACGGGTTGTTGGGGCAAACCGACAATTCGGCCATTGTTATTGAGAGCAAAGATGATATCGACAAACTTGATTTCTCAAGAGACATAAACCTATTTTCTCAAACTACAAAGTCTTTGGAAGGGTTCTTTGAGATTGGAGAGATGATACGCTCGAGGATGAAAGATGGTGCCAAGTTGGAGTTTTTTGATTCAATATGCCGACAAGTATCGAACCGAGTACCAAACATTAAAGAGTTTGCCAAATCGCATGATTTGATAATATTTATTGCCGGGGAAAAGAGTTCAAACGGCAAGGTGCTGTTTGCCGAGTGTAAGAAAATGAACCCTAACTCTCATTTCATTCACTCCCCTGAAGATTTGGATCCATCACTCATAAAGGATGGCATCAGCATAGGTATATGCGGAGCCACCTCCACACCCATGTGGCAGATGGAATTGGTAGCAGAAAATATTGCAAGAATAAGACCTGAATCAGAGATAGTAAGAGCCACTTTTTAAGTGGCTCTTTTTTTTGAACATTGCACAAAAAAAACCTACCTTTGTGAATAGAGTAAAAAAGTTTTTTTATACCATTTATTTTAGTTTTTAAATAACAGTCAATATTATGGTTGCGGATATTAAAAGTGTTGGTATACTTACTTCCGGAGGAGATGCCCCGGGTATGAATGCTGCTATCAGAGCCGTTACGAGAGCAGGAATATTCAACAATATCAGGACATACGGTATTTACAGAGGATTTAGAGGTTTAATAACAAACGAGATTGTTGAATTTAAGACGAACAGCGTCAGCAATATCATACACCATGGTGGAACAATCTTAAAGACTGCAAGGTCGGAAGAGTTTTTGACTCCTGAAGGACGTGCAATGGCATACGAGAACATGCAAAGGCACGGTATAGAGTCGTTGGTTGTTATTGGAGGAGATGGTTCGCTGACCGGTGCATCTGTTTTTGCCAACGAGTACGACATACCTGTTGTTGGTTTGCCCGGAACTATTGACAATGACCTAAATGGCACTGATGTTACCATAGGTTACGACACTGCTTTGAACACAATAATGGACGCAATGGACAAGATACGCGACACTGCAACATCACACGAGCGATTGTTCTTCGTTGAGGTTATGGGTCGCAATTGTGGTTTCTTGGCTCTTAACAGCGCAATAGCTTCAGGAGCTGAAGCAGCTATCATTCCGGAGATAAGTATAGCAAAGGACCAACTTGGCGAGCTGATTGAACAAGGTTTCAGAAAATCAAAGAACAGTAGCATGGTTCTTGTTGCCGAGAGTGAAGTAACAGGTGGCGCAATAAAGTTGGCAGAAAGGGTTAAAAAAGAATATCCTAAGTATGATGTAAGGGTTACAATATTGGGACACCTGCAACGCGGAGGTTCACCTACTGCACAAGATAGAATATTGGCCAGCAGAATGGGTATTGCCGCCATTCAAGCATTGCTTGAAAGCCAACGGAATGTCATGATAGGTATCAGGGAAAACGAGATAGATTATGTTCCATTTCAGCGTGCCGTTAAAAAACAAAAGAGTATCAGCGACGAGCTTTTGGAGGTACTGAGAATATCATCAATATAAGCAGTATTTACTTGATAGAAATAAAAATATCTATCTATGTTTCATTATCTTAATTAAAAGCTATATTTTTGTATAGTTAAAATTTATAATCAATTAAATATGGAAATAACACATATTGAACACATCGGAATAGCAGTTAAAAGCATTGAAGAACACTTGCCATACTATGAAGGCGTATTGGGATTGAAATGCTATAACATCGAGACAGTAGAAGATCAGAAAGTTAAGACAGCATTTTTCAAGGTTGGACAGACAAAGATTGAACTTTTGGAGCCAACAAGCGAAGACAGCACCATCGCAAAATTTATCGAAAAAAGAGGAGAAGGTGTTCATCACATCGCTTATGCAACTACAGACGTTAATGCTTCTTTAGCAGAAGCTGAAGAAAAAGGCATCAGACTTATAGACAAGAAAGGCCGTGGAGGTGCAGAAGGCTTAAGCATAGGCTTTCTTCATCCAAAATCAACCGGTGGTGTTTTGACTGAGTTCTGCGAACACCCTGAAGATAAATAGAGTAACAATATACATTAAAAAAGACATATTTTATGAGTACCCAGCTTGATAAAGTTAAAAAGCTTATTCAACTAAGAGAGGAAGCTCGCTTAGGTGGAGGAGTAAAGAGAATTGAGTCTCAACACGCTAAAGGCAAATACACAGCTCGTGAGCGTTTAGAAATGCTTTTGGACGAGGGAAGCTTCGAAGAGTTTGACATGTTTGTTGAACATCGTTGCCACAACTTTGGGATGGAAAAAAAGAAATATCTTGGTGATGGTGTAGTCACAGGATATGGAACCATTGAAGGAAGATTAGTTTACGTTTTTGCACAGGATTTCACTGTATCGGGGGGTTCGCTTTCGGAGATGCACGCACAAAAGATTTGCAAGGTTATGGACCAAGCAATGAAGATGGGTGCTCCGATTATTGGTATCAACGACTCGGGAGGTGCACGTATCCAGGAAGGTATTAACGCTCTTGGAGGTTATGCAGAGATATTCCAACGCAACATTTTGGCATCAGGTGTAGTTCCTCAGATTTCAGGCATCTTTGGACCTTGTGCCGGTGGTGCAGTTTATTCTCCTGCTCTTACTGACTTCATCTTCATGACTCAGGGTACTTCATATATGTTCTTGACAGGGCCAAAGGTTGTTAAAACTGTTACCGGAGAGGATGTGACCCAAGAACAACTTGGTGGTGCAAGCATACATACATCTAAGTCAGGTGTAGCTCATTTTTCTGCTCAAACAGAAGAAGAGGGCCTTCAGATGATGAGAAAGCTGTTAAGCTACATTCCTCAGAACAACCTTGAGGAGGCTCCTCTTGCTCCTAACGATGACCCAATCGACAGACTTGAAGATTCTTTGAACGAAATTATCCCTGATAGCGCAAACAAGCCATACGACATGTACGAAGTTATCGGTGCTATTGTAGACTTGGGTGAATTTTTGGAAGTTCATGCCGACTATGCTAAAAACATCATTGTAGGTTTTGCAAGATTTAATGGAGTATCGGTGGGTGTTGTTGCAAACCAGCCAAAATATATGGCAGGTGTGCTTGACATCAATGCTTCAAGAAAAGCAGCACGTTTTGTTCGTTTCTGCGATGCTTTCAATATTCCTATTGTGTCGTTGGTTGACGTTCCGGGATTCCTACCGGGTACAGGACAAGAGTATGGTGGCGTAATTACTCATGGTGCTAAATTGCTTTATGCTTATGGTGAAGCTACTGTTCCAAAGATTACTGTAACACTACGTAAATCTTATGGTGGCGCACACATCGTGATGAGTTGTAAACAACTTAGAGGCGATATTAACTACGCATGGCCAACTGCCGAGATTGCAGTTATGGGTGCAGATGGTGCCGTTGAAATACTTTACAGCAAAGAAATAAAGGCTGAAGAAGATCCGGAAAAATTATCTGCATTAGTAGAAGAAAAGAAGAAAGAGTATAACGATTTGTTTACTAATCCGTATGTGGCTGCAAGTTATGGGTATATTGACGATGTCATTGAACCTCGCAATACTCGCTTCAGAATAATTAGGGCATTGCAACAACTGCAAACAAAGAAGTTGCAGAACTTGCCGAAGAAGCACGATAACCTGCCATTATAAAATGCAAATGAGTATGAGATTTACAAAGATTTTGATATATCTTTTCATATCCTTCACTGTTCTTACAGGTTGTTCAAAGAAAATAAATAAGCCTGGTTGGGTGATCAACGAAGTTATGGTTACCAACGAAAGCAACTACGTGGACAACTTTGGCAAAAGAAGCGGATGGATTGAAATATATAACTATAGTGCTGCTACTATGGATTTGGGTGGGCGTTATCTAACTAATGACCCTAATAATCCTACAAAGTATCACATACCAAGAGGTGACGTATTGACACAGGTAAAACCGCATCAGCATGCATTGTTTTTTGCTGACAACAGCCCTTTTAATGGAACATTTCATTTGAATTTTGAATTGGATCCTACTAAGGAAAATTACATTGCATTGTATGATAATGATGGTCGCACTCTTATAGATGAGATTACTATTCCGGCTAATATACCTGCAAACAAAACATATGGCTATCCTCAAGATGGTATAAAATACGACGAAAACTTATCAAGTACGGCATCAATTTTAGACAGGGTTACTCCAAGTAGCAACAACACCATTTTGGAAGAGAATCCCAAAATTGTGATGATGAGAGAAACAGATTCTTGGGGTATTATGCTTACTATTACATCAATGCTTGTGGTATTTGCCGCATTGATTGGGCTGTATATCTTCTTTAGGACAATAGGTGTTGCAGCACAAGGCGTATCTAAGAGAAAAGTAGCAAGAGAAGGAACTTTATCGGCAGTTCGCAGTCAATCAGAGCTTTCGGGAGAAGTACTTGCCGCTATTTCAGCTGCGATATATGAGATGAGCGAAGATCATCATGACATAGAGAATACTATTCTGACGATAAATCAGGTGAAGAGAAACTATTCTCCATGGAGTTCTAAAGCTCACAGCCTAAGACAGCTACCAAGAAGATAAATTTAGATACAAATATTCAGTAAAATAAATAACGATACACAATGAAAGAGTTTAAATATAAAATAAACGGCTCACCATATAGAGTAATAGTTTCTAAGTCGGATAGCGATGTAGTGGAACTTGAAGTCAACGGAACTCCTTATAAGGTGGAACTTGAACAAAAGGCTAAGAAACCAAAAGCTGTTGTTCAGAGACATGTAGTCAACAATGCTGACACAAAGGCAAAACAACCGGCATCAAAATTAGTTACTAAGCCTGCATCGGCCCGTGGCAAAAGTACGGTTGAGTCGCCACTTCCAGGAGTCATTTTGGACATTCGTTGCAATGTAGGTGACACTGTAAAGAAAGGTGATACTATCATGATTCTTGAGGCTATGAAGATGGAAAATAACATTGTTTCGAATACCAGCGGGAAGGTTGCCGAAATACTTGTTCAAAAAGGCGATTCAGTTCTTGAGGGTGCAGATCTTGTAGTAATTGAATAAAAAAAGCTCAAGAGATTATGTATACATTACTTTCATTATCAGATAATTTACAATCATTTTGGCAAAATACAGGTTTTGCGAACGTGGATAGTGTCCACCTAATAATGCTATGTATTGGTCTTGTGTTTATTTATTTGGCTATTGCAAAAGAATATGAGCCGTTGTTGTTGATACCAATCGGTTTCGGTATTCTTATTGGTAATATTCCATTTAATGAAACAGCAGGACTTCAAGTAGGTATTTATGAAGAGGGCTCTGTCTTCAACATTCTGTACCAAGGAGTTGTGAAAGGCTGGTACCCACCATTGATATTTTTGGGAATAGGTGCTATGACAGACTTCTCGTCTCTTATTGCTAATCCTAAATTGATATTGATTGGTGCTGCAGCGCAGTTTGGTATTTTCGGGGCATATATAATTGCTATTCAAGCAGGTTTTGCTCCTAACGAAGCCGGTGCTATCGGAATTATTGGTGGTGCTGATGGTCCTACTGCAATCTTTACGACTTCTAAGCTTGCTCCCCATTTGATGGGTGCTGTGGCAATATCTGCCTATTCTTATATGGCTTTGGTTCCGGTTATACAACCTCCGTTTATGAGGCTATTAACTACCAAGAAGGAGCGTGTTATGAAGATGAAGAGTCCGAGGGTAGTTTCACAGACGGAAAAGATTCTTTTCCCTATCATGGGACTATTATTAACAACATTCTTAGTTCCATCAGGTTTACCTCTATTGGGTATGCTTTTCTTCGGTAATGTTCTAAAAGAGTCAGGTGTTACACGCCGTCTTGCAGAAACAGCTCGTGGTCCGCTGATTGACATAGTAACTATTCTACTTGGACTAACTGTTGGTGCTTCAACTCAAGCTACAACATTCTTGACTGTTGAGTCACTAAAAGTATTTGCCATCGGTGCAATATCATTTATGATTGCAACATGTGCCGGAATATTGTTTGTGAAACTTCTTAACCTTTTGTTGCCTGCGGATAAAAAGATTAATCCACTTATCGGTAACGCAGGTGTATCAGCAGTGCCCGACTCAGCACGTATCTCTCAAGTTGTTGGATTGGAGTATAACCCAAGCAACTATCTGTTGATGCATGCTATGGGACCTAACGTTGCAGGTGTAATTGGTTCAGCTGTGGCAGCAGGTATCCTACTTGGTTTCTTGCACTAATATTTAGATTAAAGAGTTGAGATAATATGTACCCATAAGCAGGGTATGACTTTTTATAACTTGGCCGGAAAGATTTAGGAATTGTCCCAGTCTTTCCGGCCATTTCTATATAATATCAATATAATACGGATGTATTTTAGTATAAACTTATCAATATTGTTTCCTTACATCTTCACCCCATTTTAGCTTGTCACGCAATGTTTCGTAGAAGGTCTGTTCTAATCGTTTTACGACACGAAGAACATAGTTGGCTTTTCTTATCTCTATGCTTACAGATTCATCCAACACTCTTGACTGTCCGTCAACAGACACCAAGAATGTGTGGCTGCGACTATTTATTTTCAAAGATATTACACTATCGTCATCAACCACCAGCGACCTTGATGTTAGGTTGTGCGGGGCAATAGCCGAAAGTATGATGCTAGGTGTTGAAGGAGAAAGAATGGAGCCTCCTATACTCAGTGAATATGCTGTTGAACCAGTAGGGGTTGCGATGACAAGGCCGTCAGCCTGATATGACGTCAGATAGTCGTTGTTGATATATGCATGTATGGAGAGCATAGATGCGGTATCCTGCTTGGATACGGCAACCTCGTTTAGTGCATTGTTATTGAAATGTTCAGGAGGATTAGACTCACTCGTCTTTAGGTTGAGCAGAGTGCGGTCCTCAGTTCTGTATTGTCCTTCAGAAACCTCTTGAAGAGTTACGTCCAAGTCGGCATAGTTGATGGCGGCAAGAAATCCCAATCTGCCTGTATTGATACCAAGAATGGGGATTCCGGAATTTCCTACCGTCTGTGCAGTACGCAAAAAAGTGCCATCACCGCCTACACTTACAACCATGTCAAGAAGCGGGAACTTATCGACAACACTCGCAAGGTTATCTATTTGTTCTTGAATTGACGATGGCAACGTTGAGAAGAACAATTTAGGAACATACAAATCACCTCCATGATCTTTTATGGACTTACATACGCCTACAATTTGTTCTTCAGCTCTTGGTGTTCTGTCGGGGAACATGCTCCCAAATAGTGCAAATTTCATATGCTCACATTTCTAAGTAATACATTAATTCGTCGAGTCTTTCTTTATGTCTTAGTGTTATCTCTTCGTCTTGCATGTAGTAGTTCGTAACATTGTAGTTAAATCTCTCCAAACTCATGACCACGGGTGATGGGTCGGAGATGTTAAGCTTTATAGAAATACGCAAATCAGTGCCATCATTGAGCGTATTTACGTAAAGAGATAGGATTTTAGCATCATTGCTTTCAATAATATGTGCTATATTAGCCAGTGAGTAGTCGATATATGCAAGTTCAATGATAATCAGCGATTTGTCGGGTTCAAGTACACCGACATAATCTTCAGAATCTGTGGATTCTGATAAGAATTCGGCTTGATCTTTAATAATTTCTTTTGTCGACATTACGTAAAACGGTTTATTCGTATTACTTTTGCATTAGCTTATACAAAGATGGTTATTAATTTTATATTCTCAAAGTGAGGACCCACAATGTATGAGTATTTGGTTTATTACTAAGAAATGACAAAATTAAGTGTAAATATTAACAAGATTGCTACGTTAAGGAATTCTCGTGGAGGGAACATTCCGAATGTAGTTCAGGTGGCAGTAGATTGTCAATTATTCGGTGCAGAAGGTATAACTGTTCATCCAAGACCTGATGAAAGGCATATTCGTTATTCTGACGTATATGATTTGCAATCGAAAGTAACTACCGAGTTCAATATAGAGGGAAATCCTACGCCTGAGTTTATAAATCTTATAGAGAAAATAAGACCCGCACAGGCTACTCTTGTGCCGGATGCTATTGATGCGCTAACCTCTAACGCCGGATGGGATACTATTACTTACAAAGACTTTTTGACCGAAGTTGTAAATAAGTTTCAGTCAATAGGTGTAAGGACTTCTATTTTTGTAGACCCCGTTCCGGAGATAATAAAAATGGCATCTCAGATTGGTGCTGATAGAATTGAACTATACACAGGCCCGTATGCCAAGAACTACCAAAAGGACAAAGAAGAGGCTGTACGTCCATTTGTGGAGGCTGCGACGTTGGCAAAAAATCTTGGATTAGGTGTAAATGCGGGTCATGACTTGAATCTTGAGAATTTGAGTTATCTGTCAGAAAATATACCTTGGTTGAAAGAGGTATCTATAGGACATTCATTGATTAGTGATGCTCTATATCTGGGGTTAGAAAAAACAATAAAAGCATATAAATTTTGTTTAAACGAGAAGGAAAGCGCCATTTAACAACCTCTTTTTTGTATCTTTATTAAATAATCAAGAGTAAAAAATTATATATAATAGTAAGTATGAATCTTTTGCAATTAGCGTCACCTGATTCGGTTCAGGCAATGTCAGACATGATGCAACAATCAGCTGCTACTGTTGAAAACGTTGCAGAAAATATGAACGCATTTGAATTGGCCTTAAAGGGGGGCTGGATAATGATTGTTCTACTAATTTTGTTGCTAATGTCAATCTACGTGCTCATTGAGAGGAGCCTTGTCATAAACAAAGCAAGCAAGGAGGACAGTTCTTTTATGAACAGAATAAAGGATTATATTCATGACGGGAAGATTGACGCCGCCGTTAATCTATGTAGGAACACTGACACTCCGACTGCAAGAATGGTTGAAAAGGGAATCTCTCGATTGGGGAGACCTACTGCTGATGTTATGTCGGCAATAGAGAACCAAGGTAATATTGAAGTTTCGAGACTGGAGAAAGGTTTGCCTGTATTGGCTACAGCCGCATCCGGTGCACCTATGATTGGTTTTTTGGGAACCGTTACAGGTATGGTCAAAGCTTTTATGGACATGGCCAACGCAGGCGCAAACGTGGATGTAGGTATATTGTCCACAGGTATTTATGAGGCTCTTGTTACTACTGTAGGAGGTCTTATTGTTGGTATTATTGCCCTATTTGCTTTCAACTACTTGACGACTAAAATAAAGGGTATTGTTAATAATCTTGAGTTGAAGATAATGGAGTTCATGGATATACTAAATGAACCGGTAGCTTAAATTGAATTAAGATGGCATTAAAACAAAGGTTTAGAATTACATCCAACTTTAGTATGGCATCTATGACAGATGTTATCTTCCTGCTATTAATATTTTTCATGATAACATCAACCATAGTAACTCCAAATGCCATTCAGGTTGCATTGCCAAGGGCTCAACAAAAGGCACAGGTGAAGCCTATAACCCGAGTTACGATTGATAAGGATTTGAACTATTATGTTGCTCACGGAGAAGAATCGGAACGAATGGTATCATTTGATGAAATAAACTCCTTTTTGCAATATGTGCATAGCGTAGACCCTGATGTGTTTGTGGCGCTGTATGCAGATGAAACAGTACCGTATGGGGAAATTGTCAGCATTATGGATCTAGCAAATCAAAACAGCCTAAATATGGTTTTGATGACAAGACCTAATTAGACAATAGGAGTATAAGTCGGTATGAACAAGATAACTAAGGAAAAAATTATAGGATTAATAGGTACGGCTATTTTTGCTGTGCTTCTTTTCTTATTGCTGATCTTTTCATACTTTAAGAGACCTACACCACCTGATGAACTGGAAGGAATACCGGTAATGTTTGGCAACGTGGACGATGCTTTCGGATTCACAGAGCCTCCAATGGAGCAGATAACCGAAACTCCTGTAGAAGAATTGCCGATACCGGAAATAACTCCCGACAAACCTCTTATAACGCAGACGACTCAGCCAACTATTGATGTCGAGGCTCAGGATGAGGAGAGGAAAAAACAAGAGGAAAAACTTGCTGAAGAAAGGAGGAAAGCTGAAGAAGCAGAGAGAAAAAGAAGAGAAGAAGAGGCAAGAAAACGAGAGATAGACAAGGGCGTTTCAGGACTTTTTGGAGATAACCAAGGCGACAGAGGAAACACAGAAGGAAGCGGAACACAAGGTGTCAATACAGGCAACTCCACGCAAGGCTCACCAACCGGCACTGGTGGAATAGGTTCATATAACCTGGGAGGCAGAAGCCTTGGTAAAGGTGGACTAATAAAGCCAAGTTATAATGCCGATGACTATGGAACAATTGTAATTAATATCACTGTTGATCCAAGTGGTAATGTTATTTTCGCAGAAATTGGCAGGGGTACAAATACTCCAAACTACAAATTAAGAGATGAGGCTTTGAGAGCCGCAAGAAATACTAAGTTCAACGCAATAAACTCGCCTAATAATCAGACGGGAACTATAACATACAAGTTTAACTTGAACTAGCACTTATTTCAATTAGTGCTTATGGCGATTAAGTATAATATTTAACATTGAAAAGACATGAAAAAAGTAGGAGTAATCTTAGCAAATGGCTTTGAAGAAATGGAAGCATTAGGAACTGTAGACATACTTAGAAGGGCTGGAATTCCTGTTAAAACAATCACTATAAACGATAGTAAAGAGGTAACAGGAGCTCATAACATCGCTGTATTAGCCGATTCAACATTTTCAGACTCAGACTTTTCAGAGATAGATGTAATAGTTTTACCGGGAGGCATGCCGGGAGCTAAAAATCTTAATGCGCACAATGGATTAAGAGAAACTATAAAGACTTTCAACAATAACAAGAAAATGGTAGCTGCCATATGTGCGGCTCCCATGGTATTAGGAAGTCTGGGAGTCGTTGAGGGCAAGAAGGCTACCTGCTATCCCGGGTTTGAACCTGAACTAATCGGAGCAAAAACAACTGGCGATGGTGTAGTGGTGGATGATAATATCACTACCGGAAAAGGTCCCGGATATGTATTTGACTTTGCCCTTAAATTAGTTGAACAGATTGCAGGGCAACAAACCAGAAAAGAGGTGCAAGAAGCCCTTCTTTTGTAAAGAATGAGCTAAACCGGCTGTCATATCTCAAAATATTAAAGGGACCAAGCCGTTTAAGAATGTAGCATAAATGCTTTCGTAGTTGGGTTATTGCATAGCAAAAACCATTAGCAAAACACATGGCATTCTGAAAGATATTTTTTGTGCAAAGAGTTGGTAATTAGGAAAAAACCAAGTATCTTTGCACAACTTTTTTTTAAGATAATATAAAGTCTAATTTATTTAATTACAAACAAATTATTCAACTAAATGAGTGAAAATTTAAAGAACATTAAGCCTATCGAGGATTTTGACTGGGCTGCTTATGCCCAAGATGATTCTTATAGCAAAGAACAAAGAGAAAAGCTTGCTGACAGCTATGACAGCACTTTGAGCAAAATCAACGACAAAGAAGTCGTTAATGGAATTGTTACATCAATGAACAAACGTGAGGTTGTTGTAAACATTGGATACAAATCAGACGGTGTTGTTTCATTGAACGAATTTAGATATAACCCAGACTTAAAGGTAGGTGACGAAGTCGAAGTTTATATCGAAAGCCAAGAAGACAAAAGAGGTCAGCTGATACTTTCTCATAAAAAAGCACGCGCATCACGCGCTTGGGATAGGGTTAATGAGGCTCTTGAAAATAATGAAATAATAAAAGGATATATCAAATGCAGGACTAAGGGTGGTATGATCGTTGATGTATTTGGAATTGAAGCATTCCTCCCAGGTTCTCAAATTGACGTTAAACCTATTCGCGACTACGATATGTTTGTTGATAAAACAATGGAATTCAAAGTCGTTAAAATTAATCCTGAATATAAAAACGTTGTTGTATCTCACAAGGCTCTTATTGAAGAAGAACTTGAACAACAGAAGAAGGAGATTATCTCTACACTTGAAAAAGGACAGGTTCTTGAAGGTGTTGTTAAGAATATCACATCTTACGGAGCATTCGTTGACCTTGGAGGTGTTGACGGATTGGTACACATCACAGATCTTTCTTGGGGCAGAATACAGCATCCGGACGAAGTTGTTAAACTCGATGAGAAGATTAACGTGGTTATTCTTGACTTCGATGATGACAGAAAGCGCATAGCTCTTGGTATGAAACAACTTACACCTCACCCATGGGATTCTCTAAGTGAAGACCTGAAAGTAGGTGATATAGTTAAGGGTAAGGTAGTTGTAATGGCTGACTATGGCGCATTTGTTGAAATTGCTCCAGGTGTAGAAGGTCTTATACACGTTTCTGAGATGAGCTGGACACAGCATCTACACAGTGCTCAAGATTTCATGAGCGTTGGAGACGAGGTTGAGGCTGTAATACTTACACTAGACAGAGAAGAGCGTAAGATGTCATTGGGTGTTAAGCAACTGAAGCCAGATCCATGGGTAAATATAGAAGAAAAATACCCAATCAACAGTAAGCATACTGCAAAAGTTAAAAACTTCACTAACTTCGGTGCATTTGTTGAAATTGAAGAAGGCGTAGAAGGTTTGATTCATATATCTGACCTTTCATGGACCAAGAAGATCAAGCATCCAAGTGAAATAACCGAGATAGGTGCAGACATTGATGTCGTTGTCCTTGATATTGACAAAGAAAATCGTCGTCTCAGCCTAGGTCACAAACAACTGGAAGAAAACCCATGGGATGTTTTTGAAACTATATTCAATGTTGGTTCAGTTCACGAAGGTACTGTTATCGAAATGCAAGACAAGGGAGCTGTCATCGCTCTTCCATATGGTGTTGAAGGTTTTGCAACTCCAAAGCACTTAGTGAAAGAAGATGGCACCCAAATACAGCAAGATGAAAAGGCTGAGTTCAAGGTAATTGAATTCAATAAAGATGCTAAACGCATCATTGTTTCTCACAGCAGAATACATGAAGATCAGTCTGCAGATAAAGGAAAACGTTCTAATAAGAATGACTCAAACGAAGAAATGAGTAGCTCTACTACAGTTGAACGTACAACCCTTGGAGATATTGAAGAATTAGCAGCACTAAAAGAAAAGCTAAATCATCAAAAAGCAGAGAAATTCATAAAGAAGGCTGAGGCTAAAGCTTTAAAAGAAGAAGCTGAAAAAGCTTCAGAAGAGGCTAAGACAGCTGAAGAAGCTAAATCTGAGGATACTGCTAAAGGACAAGAGAAAACAGAGAACGAATCAGATTCTACAGAAAAGTAATGTAATAAATTTTGAGTGAGCAATGTCACTCAACATAATTAATGATAAAAGAGGGTACATCACATAGTGATTTTACCCTCTTTTTTTCTAACAAACAATAGACGCAAAACAAAGCGAAAGACCTCACTCCAAAACGCAACATCGATGGACATTAATATTAATTCAACAAAAAATGCTGAAACACGATATAACGACTTTAGTGAATACCTAAAAAAAAGGTTTAAGTACAAAGTCCAAAAAATCTCAATCAATGCAGGTTTCACATGTCCAAACCGAGATGGGAGCAAAGGTAGAGGTGGATGTACATACTGCAATAATACAAGTTTCACTCCTACATACGAAAACAGATCAAATTCTATATCAAATCAACTCCAAGAGGGTATAAAATTCTTCTCTAACAAATATCCAGAGATGAAATATCTCGCATATTTTCAATCTTACACAAATACATACGACAGTATTGACTCCTTGATTGAAAAATACGAGCAAGCATTAGCTTATGACAATGTTGTTGGACTGATTGTTGGCACAAGACCTGACTGTATGCCGGATGACCTACTTGACTATTTTGAAGAACTCAACAAAAAAAAGTTCGTAATGATAGAATATGGAGTAGAATCAACTCTAAACAAAACTCTGGAAATAGTCAACCGACAACACACCTACGAAGAGTCGAAAGAGGCTATAATCAAAACAGCAAGAAAAAACATACCTGTAGGCGCTCACCTTATTCTTGGATTACCCGGCGAAACAGAGCAAGACTTATTATCACATGCCAAAAGCATCTCTAAGTTACCTCTAACTTCTATTAAATTGCATCAACTACAAATTGTCAAAGGCACCAAAATGGCAAAACAATACGAGGTATCACCACAATCTTTCCACCTATACGATATGGAGGGATATATAGATTTATGTGTAAACTTCTTAGAAAGGCTTAACCCGGAACTATATATAGATAGATTCACATCTCAAACACCTGCAGAACTACTCATAGCACCACAGTGGGGAGTAAAAAACTACATAGTAAAAGAAAAAATTATAAAACGTCTAAAATTAAGAAACACTTGGCAAGGAAAACTATACATATAATCATTTGCGATAATTCCACTCTCTATCTAAATATCTCAGCATATATTCACTAGTAATTTCTCGGCAATCATCTGCCAATAAATACTCCTCTTCCTCTAATCGATAATAATCCAACAAACCATTGACAACAGTTCGTAAAAATCCATCTACACTTATTGACTCCTTACCTCCATTATACTCGCGCAAGTTACTAACAGGACTAACAACCGACTGAGTAGCCTTTGCAACTCCAAATCTATTCACAGGGTTCAAAGCCCTTTCAAGCATTTCAAGATTAGAATCATAAAGCAGGGTACAATGGTGCAACTCCCTGCCCTTGGATATATGGGATGCTGACCCGGAAACTTTTTTATTTTTAACCCACAAGTCTTTTCTTTTACCTACACTTACAGGGAATCCCCCCTCATTAAGAACATTTACAAGTGGCAACAAAAAGTTGCCACTTAGTGGTTCACTTGTTCTATTCTTTATGAAACAAAAATTAATATTACCTAAGTCATGAAATACTGCTCCCCCACCCGATATTCTCCTAATCACCGGAATTTTTTTTCTTTCACAAAACTCTAAATCTACCTCATTAATCACAGCCTGATTAGAACCTACTATAACGCATGGTTTATTCACATAAACATACAGACACTCATCATCTCTATTGCTCGCAAATAAGTACTCCTCAGCTGCAAGGTTAAAATGGGGTTCATTATTCTCTGACAAAACTATCCGCATCAAAAATAATCAATCTTCAAAAACAAAAGCCACCTCTTTCAATATCTCACTTACCGTAGGATGAGGAAAGACAACTTCTCTAAGCTCATTCAAAGTAAGTTCTTGCTCTATAGCCATAGCTGCACCAAAAATCATCTCACTACTTGGACTACCCAAAATGTGTACTCCTATAACTTCGCCATATTTACTTCCTACTAAAACCTTGCAAACGCCTGTGCCTCCTTCATTCTCTGCAACAAATCTTCCCGAATAGGCAAGTGGCAATTTAGCAACCTTATACTCCAAGCCCTTTTGCTTTGCTGATTCTTCAGTCTCTCCAACTCCAGATAGTTCCGGACTGGTATAAACTACACTTGGTATGGCATTATACCTCATAACATCATTGTTGCCTGTCAAATTATTAACTACAACCTCTCCTTCCCTACTGGCAGTATGTGCTAACAATGAAAATCCGGTAACATCACCTGCAGCGAAAACATTAGGCACACTCGTTCTCATCTTTTGGTCTACCTTTATTCCATTTTTCTCCAATTCCATATTGATATTTTCCAATCCAATGTTCTTAACTATCGGTCTTCTTCCAACGCATACTAAAACTTTATCACCATCTACTTCAAATGCTTGATTATCCTTCTCAAACATCACTTTGCTTCCCTCTACACTCGTTACCCTTGAGCTTAGATGAAACTCGACTCCTTTCTTTTCATAGATACCTCTTAACATGGCTGACAGTTCCGAATCCATACCTCTCAAAATCTCTGGGAGCATTTCAACTACAGTAACTTTTGTCCCTATGCTATTAAAGAAGCTTGCAAATTCAATTCCTATAACTCCACCTCCTATTATTACCAAAGATTCTGGTTTCTCCTTCAAATCCAATATCTCCCTACTTGTCAAAATATTTTCACCTATCTCTAAGCCGGGAATATTAGGTATAAACGACTCTGATCCAGTACAAATCAACAGGTTTTTTCCTAAATATCTTTGATCGTTACATCTCACCGTTATTCCTTCTTCAGTTTTTTTCTCAATGTAAGCCTCTCCTCTTACGACTTCAACATTGTTTTTTTTCATCTTGCTGTCAACGCCAAGCACAAGCTTTCTGACAACTTTCTTCTTACGTGAGACAACTTTATCTAGCTGAAAATCAGCATTATCAACAAACACTCCATACTTGTCGCTATTCAATGCATTTTCATACACTTTTGCACTATACAACAATGTCTTAGTCGGAATGCAACCCTCGTTAAGGCACACTCCTCCCATTGCATTCTTCTCAAACAGCACTACGTTCAACCCAGCTTTGCCGGCTCGTTCCGCAGCAACATACCCTGCAGGTCCTCCACCTATAATCAGTAAATCGTTCATTATTTTTCTTTTAATATATTTATTGTCTCATACATCAAATTACATAGATGTTATGTTAGTATAATTAATATCATCAAATTTAGTTCATTAGTTTCAATCAAAAAAACTTTTCACCCCCAATAAAGATAATCACTTAATTCACATTGATAACCTTAAAACAAAGCTATAAATATCAAATTATTTAATTTATCTTTACATAAAAGATACAGGAATCTATTTGAAGAGGATTAAATACATATTATTTCTGATAATACTGCTTCATTCTTGTGATGGTAAGCCTATTGACTGGAATTTACTTGGAGAACAGCTGGAGATTACTGCCTCAATCCACAATAATGAGGTAGACATTACCGAATGGAATAATAACGACTCACTCGGACTATTCTTATTCGCTCCAGATACAAAATCTAACAATTCGATCTTGTCTTATAACATAAACTATAACAATGAAAATAATGCTTCCAACATATTTCATCCATCATCCGAACTACAAGCAATATATCCTCAAAACAACAATTTGCCTGTCAATCTGATTGGCTATTATCCTTATAACAAAGATCTAAAAGATACACAATATCAAATAAATATTTCAGAAATCACAAAAATCGCCAGTCGCCCATTTCTATACTCCGATAATTGCAAAAATATAAGCTTGAATAAACCACACGTTTCTATGGTATTCGAGCATCAGCTTTCAAAACTTTTCATTGAAATCAAAAATAACACATCTAATGACATCAATGATATAAATATCTCCATATCTAATTTGCCTAAACGTGCAACATTCGATTTGCAAACAGGCGTTTTCTCTGATTATTATGACATTGGAGATATAACGCTTAAAAATAACAACTCCAATAACACTGCCGAAACTCTATTACTTCCATTTGAAATTCCACACGATTCATACATAAAACTCAATATCAACAACGTTGCACACTATAGACTCAAAACCTCCGAGATACTCAATACCTCAAAACTCATCAAAGCAAAGAAATACAAAGTTATTTTGAAGCTTTCCAATGACATTGATCCGGAGCTAACAAGTGAAATTATAGATTGGGAGTCAATATATTTCGATGATTTAGATATATCTGAAGTAGAAGAAAATACAGATAATGAAAAGGATCCTAATGATGAAGAATACTTTGGCAATGGATCAAAAGACAATCCTTACAATATAATTCAATCTCAGCTGTTTCAAGGGGAAAAAGACGTATGGACATTTGGTTATATAGTAGGAGGCTTCAAAGTCCATAATATTTTTGGCTTCACAACAAATCCAAAAGAGTTCAGAAACACCGTCATTGCCATTGCCGACTCTAAAGATGAGACAGACATAGACTTCATTATTCCTGTCGAGCTACCCGCAGGAAAAATCAGAAATGAACTTAATCTAATAGACAACCCACACCTCATAGGCAAAAAGATTATTATCAAAGGTAATCTTGAAAGATATTATCAAGCACCTGGTATAAAGAAAGCTAAAGAATACATCATACCTTGAAAAATCACCAATTCAACTATAAAACTATCTGACATACAAAACCAACAGAGCAGTATTGAATCATCTCATAAGACTAATATACTGCCAAAGTCATTACCTAATTCCACCAATCACACAACCCAAAACCATCCAATATCAGTTTTAAGCCTTAAATAAAACCTAAACGATAAAAAAAGATTACTTTTGTAGCTAAAATAACTATTAAAGAAAGACTGACAATGTCAATATTACGTTTTAGAGCAGTGGAAGAAGCTTCGAAGAGAATGCCAATAGAGCAGGATCTACCCAAAAAGCTTCCCTCAGAATATTTCGGAATAAACGTTTTCAACAAAAAGCAGATGGCTAAATATCTATCCAAAGAAACTATGAAAACAGTTCTTGAAGCCATCGAACGTGGAACTACACTTCACCGTGAAATTGCAGACCACGTAGCTGCCGGGATGAAGATGTGGGCCCTCGAAATGGGCGCGACCCACTACACTCACTGGTTTCAACCTCTAACAGAGGGCACTGCAGAAAAACATGACTCGTTCATTGACTACACCAATGGCCCCGGCAGTGATATCATAGAGCGTTTTTCCGGGAAGCTCCTTGCCCAACAAGAGCCTGATGCCTCGAGTTTTCCCAGTGGAGGCATAAGAAATACATTCGAAGCACGTGGTTATACAGCTTGGGATCCATCTTCACCTGCCTTCATTATCGATGATACACTTTGTATTCCTACAGTTTTCATTTCTTACACTGGTGAAGCATTAGACTATAAAACACCACTTCTCAAGGCCATAAATGCTATTGACAAGGCATCCGTTGATGTATGCAAACTTTTCCATGATGATGTAAAAAAGGTTTACTCTTTTCTTGGTTGGGAACAGGAATTCTTTCTGGTCGATCAGTCTCTTTACTATGCTCGTCCAGATTTAAGCCTGACTGACAGAACATTAATGGGACATAGCAGTGCTAAAAACCAACAGTTGGAAGATCATTATTTCGGTGCCATCCCTCCACGAGTTGCCGCATTCTTCCGAGAGCTTGAGAATGAGGCTTTCAAATATGGTATTCCTCTAAAAACAAGACATAATGAAGTAGCTCCTAATCAGTTTGAATTAGCACCAATATACACAGAAACTAATCTTGCTGTAGATCAAAACTTAATCATTATAACCCTGATGCGGAGAATAGCAAATAAGCACAACTTTAGGGTCATCCTTCACGAGAAACCATTTGCTGATATTAATGGATCAGGGAAACATTGCAATTGGTCGTTGTGTACTGACACAGGGATCGGTCTGTTTACTCCCGGAAAAAACACTCACGACAATCTAGTTTTCGTCACATTCCTAGTAAACACTATTAGAGCAGTAAAAAAACACGATAAACTGCTGAAAGCATCTATCATGACAGACTCTAATTCGCACAGACTTGGTGCCAATGAAGCACCTCCTGCAATAATTTCTGTATTTTTAGGGGAACAAATATCAAAGGTGCTCAACAAAATAGAACAAGATTTCGATGATGAAGACATCACGGTGGAAGAGTTAAGAAAAATGGATCTTGGAGTTTCACATATTCCCGAAGTACTCATTGACAACACCGATAGAAATCGAACATCACCTTTTGCCTTTACTGGCAACCGCTTCGAATTTAGAGCCGTGGGAGCCTCTGCAAATTGTGCCTCAGCAATGATTGCTTTAAATACAGCAGTTGCGGCTCAATTGATAGAATTCAGAAAAGATGTGGAAGAGAAAATGGCGAATGGCATGAAGAAAATGCAAGCAATACTAGACACTCTGCGGTTTTACATTAAAGACTCAAAATCCATACGCTTCGAAGGAAATGGCTACAGCGAACAATGGTTAGAAGAAGCTAAAAAAAGAGGCCTTGATTGTGAAAAAAGCGTTCCTCTAATTTATGATGCGTACACCCAAGAATCATCTGTAAAAATATTCGAAGAGACCGGAGTCCTTAATGAAAAAGAACTTCATGCTCGAAACATGGTTAAATGGGAAACTTACACAAAAAAGACGCAGATTGAGGCACGAGTACTCGGTGATTTATGCATGAACCACATCATACCAGTTGCAACAGGATATCAGTCATTGCTGTTGGATAATATTTATAAGATGCATGCAGTTTTCGATAAAGAAAAATCTGACAGACTTGCAAAAGATGACACTGAACTAATCGAAGAAATTGCCGATCACATCTCAGCAATAAAGACTAACGTATATAATATGGTAGAGGCCCGTAAAGTCGCCAATAAAATAGACGATGTACGCGATAAAGCAATAGCTTATCACGACACAGTTGAAATCTTTTTTGACGTGATACGATATCATGTCGACAAACTTGAACTTATCGTCGACAATCAAATGTGGACACTGCCAAAATACAGAGAGCTACTATTTATCAGCTAAATGCATTTGCTCATTATCAAACATATTCGTCTCCAAATCTGAATTTAACATCGGTGACGAAATGTTTGATTCTCTGCTCTTCACTTTTCTTGCAAATCAACAACACTTTATCTGATTCGGCAACAATATAATCTTCAAGCCCCTGAACTACAACTAACTTATCATCATTCGTTGCTATTATATTATCATAACTCTCTACGAACAATGTCTTGCAGTTTACACTGGAATTATTATACTCATCTTTTTCGGACATATCATGGAGTGCTCCCCATGTACCTAAATCACTCCACCCAAAATTTGAAATATTTACATAAACATTGTCTGCCTTTTCCATCACACCATAATCAATAGAAACGTTAGGACAAAAAGGGAAACACTCATCAATAAAACTTTTCTCATCAGGTGTGTTAAAAACCGACTTACCATTTTCAAAGCGCATGCTTATGTCTGGCAGATGTTTGCCTATTGCCGAAATAATGGTATTTACGTTCCAGATGAAAATACCAGAATTCCAAACGAATTCCCCGCTTGATACAAACTTCTTGGCAATTTCAAAATCAGGCTTTTCCGTGAATGCCTTGACTTTATGAATACCTGACTCCTGAATATCACTCACCTGTATGTATCCATAGCCTGTTTCTGGTCTAGTAGGTTTTATGCCTAATGTGAGAAGTACAGACTTATGAGAAACGAAATCCAGCCCTTTTTTGATATCTTCAATAAAATCATCCTCTTTCAATATCAAATGATCTGAAGGTGCAACAACAATATTAGCATCTGGATTTACTGCCTTTATCCTATATGAGGCAAAAGCTATTGCCGGCGCAGTGTTCCTTCTCATAGGTTCTAGCAACAGCTGATCATCTTTAAGCTCTGGAAGCTGTTCTTTGGTGATCTGAAGATAAGATTCATTAGTTACTATATAAATATTTTCTTTAGGCACTATTTTCCTAAACCTGTCATAAGTAGTTTGCAACAATGAACGTCCGGTACCGAAGAAGTCTAGAAACTGTTTAGGCTTATCCTCCTTACTAAAAGGCCAAAACCTACTACCAACTCCACCACTCATTATCACACAATAGCTATTTTTGTTTTCCATCAATATCAAAATTTTATGTCTACATATATATAGATAATTACACTCACATAAAGATACAAATATTTATCGGCATATTCATACATTAATAACGCATAGTTCAAATAAATGTTTTTACTTTGATTCAAGTGTTGTGTTGATCAATTATATGAAAATAATTTTTTTATTTACAAAAATATACCTACTTTTGCGCTCACAATAATCAAAAACCACTGGCCCAGATGGCGGAATTGGTAGACGCGTTGGTCTCAAACACCAATGGATGCAAGTCCTTGTCGGTTCGATCCCGACTCTGGGTACAAATAACAAATAATAAAATGCTCACAATTATCTAATTGTGGGCTTTTTTGTTTTATCGGGGAAAGTTTGGGAGACGAGTGCTTACATAACTTCACTAAAAGAGCTACTTCCCTCTTAAATTATTAGAGATAAAAAAACAGCTCTATGTTTGTCAATAAATTATTTATTTCCAAAAATAAAATTAGTAAAGAAATTCTATTATAAAAACTAAAGCAAAAAACAATCTTAATTAACAAAATCTTAACGCCCATAATATAAATATGTAATATTAATAGTTTTTATTTGTAGCTTTATTTTGTAAATCGTTATGTAACAATATATAGAATAATAAAGTAAGCATATACGTTATTAATATAAAGCTGTCACGTAAAATGAAAAAACTTTTACTATTTTGCGCAATTATAGTGTCATTTATTGTGTATAGTCAAGCTCAAAGCCTGGAAGAACTTGAAAAGAACAGAGTTTTACTACCAAATGGTTGGAGTCTGACGAGTGTTGGGAAACAAATTCCATTAGGAGATCTCCCATTAAATATGGCAATAAGCCATAACAAAAAATTATTGGCAGTAACCAATAACGGGCAAAGCAAACAAAGTATTGAGCTTTTCGATATTGGCCTAGATGTTCGAACTGATAGCGTTGATATTCCAAAATCATGGTATGGACTCGCATTTTCAAAAGACAATAAATATTTATATGCGTCAGGAGGCAATGATAATTGGATTATTCGATATAGCATTAAAAATGGAAAATTATCTGAAGAATCTAAATATATTCTAGGAAAGCCATGGCCAGAGAAAATATCTCCCACAGGTATAGCATTACATGAAAGTGCCGATAAAATGTATGTAACAACCAAAGAAGATAATAGCTTATATGTTTTTAACATTAAAAGTCACAATCTTGTAGATAAGATTTATCTGCATGAGCCTGCCTATATGTGCGTGCTTTCTAAAGACAATAACCTGTTGTACATCAGCTCTTGGGGAGGAAAGAAAGTGCAATTGTTCGACACAAAGAAAAGAAGATTAATAGGTGATATTCCTGTTGGCTCTCATCCTAATGAAATGTGTTTGTCAAACAATGGCCACTATCTCTATGTGGCCAATTCTGACGACAACAATGTGTCTGTTATTTCTACCAGGGAAAATAAGGTTGTAGAAGTTTTAAATGCAGCATTGTATCCTAATACACCTCCTGGTTCCACCACCAATGGATTGGCCCTGAGTGATGATGACAAAACCTTATACATTGCCAATGCAGATAATAATTGCTTAGCTGTATTCGATGTGTCAGAACCTGTCAGAAGTTATTCCAAAGGCTTTATTCCAGTTGGTTGGTATCCGACCAATGTTAAATGGGTAAAGAATAAAATATACGTTACAAACGGTAAAGGACTAACTTCGTTAAACAACCCATTAGGTCCAAACCCAACTGATAAAAAAGAGACTGTAACTCATCATGAAGGAGATAATACAATCAAAGTTCCTGTACAATATATTGGTGGATTATTCAAAGGAACATTAAGCGTTATAACAGAACCTGATGGTGCTCAGTTGGAAATATATTCTCGAGCCGTTTATAATAACACTCCATATTCAAAAGAGAAGGAATTATACACTGAAGGGGGACAAAATAACCCTATTCCATTTAGAGTAGGAGATAATTCACCTATCAAGTATGTTTTTTACATCATTAAAGAGAATAGAACATACGATCAAGTATTAGGTGATATGCCGGAAGGTAATGGAGACAAAAGTTTAGTATTATTTGGAGAAAATATAACGCCCAATCAGCACAAACTTGCTCGTGATTATGTCCTATTCGATAATTTTTACGTAAATGCTGAGGTGAGTATGGATGGACACAACTGGAGCATGGGAGCATATGCTAATGATTATATAGAAAAAACTTGGCCAACAAGTTATGGGGGCAGAGGTGGTTCATACTCTGGTGAGGGGGAATATTATATGGGAAATAATAGCAATGGTTTTATTTGGGACAATTGTCAAAGAAATAATGTATCCTATCGTTCTTATGGAGAATTTGGAAGTGGAGCAAAAGCAAACTTACCTGTTTTACAAGGACACATGGCAAAATGTTTTAAAGGATATGACCTATCTTTTAAGGATATACACCGGTTTGAACAATGGAAACAAGACTTTGACTCATTATTGCTAATAGATGCAGTTCCACAACTTAGCACAATTCGCTTCGGAAACGACCACACACAAGGACTAACTAAAGGTAAACCCACACCTTATGCTCATGTAGCCGATAATGATTTAGCGGTAGGTTTGTTTGTTGAACACTTGAGTAAAAGCAAAATTTGGAATGAGTCAGTAGTTTTTATTTTAGAAGATGACGCACAAAATGGACCGGATCATGTTGATGCACACCGCAGTATTTTATTCGTAGTAGGCCCACATGTCAAGAGAAACTTTGTGGATCACACAATGTACTCCACGACAAGTGTATTGCGTACAATTGAACTAATATTAGGTATGCCACCAATGACTCAATATGATGCTGCCGCAACTCCGCTGTGGCGCTCTTTTACTAACAAGCCAAATTTTGATCAGTACACTCATATTCCTGCCCAGATTGACATAAATGCAAAAAATGGAGAAAACAGCTTATCTGCAATTACTGAGAAAATGGATTTTTCACAAGAAGATCGCATTCCTGACTTGATTTTCAACCAAGTCCTATGGCAAGGGTTAAAAGGTGAAAATCCACCACCTCCACGACGTGCAGCTTTTGTAAAAATTAGTGCAGATATGGATGATGATTAATAGATAATCACAAAATGTAATTAATAATTTAGTTATGTATTTCTCTCTTCTCCCTTATTCAAGGTTACAATAAACTCGCTACCCTCTCCATACTCACTTTTTAAGGATATCTTTCCACCCTGAGCTTCTATGAACTCTTTACTTATTGCAAGCCCAAGGCCGCTACCAGACTTATTACTCCCGGGTATTTTAAAATACCTGTCGAATATTCTTTCTTGATATTCTGGTAAAATACCCTGACCGTGATCCTTTACAGAAAACATAACACCATTTTCAGTTTCTGAAATAGTCAAATAAACAGTATCACCTTCATGAGAATACCTTATAGCATTAATGATTAAATTAATAAGAACCCATGCCGTCTTTTCAGGATCTGCAAGTACCATAGGAATTACCTTTGGACAAGATATCGAAAATGCAATATCCTTTTGCCTTGCCTGCATCTGGGTTGTTCTAACTGCATAATCCAAAATTTCCTTGGCATCTGTCTGAATAATTGAAAGTTGAATATTACCGGTTTCAATCTGTGAAATATTCAGCAGTTCTCCTATAATACTTAACAGCCTATCAAGATCTTCCTTTATGCTTTCTGTAAGTGTCAACTGCTCATCGTTTAGTTTGCCAATCTTCACGTTCTCTAATAGTTGCACACTCATTTTCATAGAATAAATAGGCGTTTTCAACTCATGAGAGATTGTAGCCATAAAGTTTGTTTTGGCAAAATCCAACTCCTTTAGCGAAGTAATATTTTTTAGGAAAATCACATTCCCTATATGTTTCTTAGCCAATCCATCTTCCGAAGCAATGTTCATAGGTGCCACCTCTTTCTGGAAATAGCTTTCTTTGTCATTAATAAATATTTTTATCATTGAAGATTTAGAGCTATTATCAAAAAAATCCTGGATCAATGTTCTCATTAAATCATTATTCACAGCAATATCTTGAGCCGATTTTCCCATAACATCCTCATTCTTCAAATTAAAAATCTGCAAAGCCTCACTATTCATAAAAAGAATCTTAAAATTCTCGTCCAAACCAATTATCGGTTCATGAATATTGTTTATCAATGACTCTATACGATTCTTTTCTGTCAAGACTTTTGCCAAATTGCTATTATTATATTCCTGAAGTTTTTCAGCCATCTTATTGAAGGCCTCCATCATTTTTCTAAATTCATCGTTCCTATTCAGACTTATCCTTTCAGAATAATTTCTCTCTGCAATATGCTGTATACTCTTTGTGAAATCATCAATGGGTTTTACAATATTTCTTGGCATATAAAAAAGTATTAGCAAGCCTATTATCAAACATAAACAACAACCCACCAACAACCAAAAAATAGCATTATCAGCCGTCACAGAGGCACTATCGCTTTTCTTCTGAATAGCCTCCATATTTATGCCGGAAATATTCAGAAGGTCTTCCCTTAGTGTGTAGTATATAGTAGTATCCGTAGGATTTTTCTTCAAAGCAAGATAATTATTCTCTAATGCTTGAGTATAATCCTTCTCACCTGTTTCCGTAATATTAGATTTTTGCAATCGGAGGTTTGTCTCAAAATCAGCAATAACTAAAGAGTCTTGCATATCTGCGTCCAACAACATAAGCATCTCACGTGCATATTTCACCGAGTTATAATTATCTTCGAGTATAAATTTTGTATCATCAGACAATCTTTTAATACTGTAAATAGATAATATTGAAAGAAAAACAATCAGTAGAAATAACGCTCCTATTCCTGTAACAAGTTTCGATTTTATTCGCATAATAAAAATCAGTTTAGAATAATTAAATCCGTCTTCGTATTATTTAGTTTCTTAATCAAATTATTGAACACATTGTGCGACGTAATTATATGAACAAGCGTCAGTCTGGGTTTACCGACACAAACCGTGGTTATTTTCCTCTCATTAATTTGTTGAATAATAACATCGGATATATTATCAGACTTTACTCTAATTATTTCTGCACCTAATTCTGTAGCTAGCTGGAAGTTATTAATTAAAAACCGCTGTTTGTCAAGAGCTATTTTGTCCAACCTGTTTCTACTTGTTTCAACATACAAAACATACCATTTGCTCTGAAAATATTTTGCCATTCTTGCCGTTTTTCTAATAACATTTTTGCTAGATTTCTCGTCCAAACTTATACATGCAAGAAAACGTTCTGTTCTAACTTTCTCTCTTGTGACCTCATTTTCAACCTGCCTCTCAACAGCAGCTGCAACCTCTTTAAGTGCCAATTCACGAAGCTGTAAAATATTTCCACTCTTGAAAAAGTTATTCAAAGCTGTCTGAATTTTGTCTGCCTTATATATCTTTCCATCCTTAAGTCTCGTGATAATCTCATCTGCCGGCAAATCAATATTAACAACCTCATCTGCTTGCCTTAAAATACTATCGGGAATCCTCTCAAGTACCTCAACACCGGTGATATGCTTAACCTCTTCATTTAAACTTTCAAAATGCTGAATATTAACAGCTGAAATCACACTAATGCCGGCATCCAAAATATCCATTACATCCTGCCATCTTTTGCTGTTTTTACTTCCTTTCATATTCGAATGCGCCAGCTCATCCACCAACACTACTTCGGGATGAAACATAATTATCGCATCCAAATCCATCTCTTCCAACTCTTTACCCTTATAAAAAATTCTTTTCCTTGGAATTTCAGGAATACCACCTAGCAACTGTTCAGTATCATACCGTCCGTGCGTCTCAATATATCCGATGCGCACATCCACCCCATTTTGCATTAGTGTATGGGCCTCATTGAGCATTCGATATGTTTTACCTACACCGGCAATCATGCCAATGTAAATTTTAAACCTTCCTCTACGAGACTTCTTTATCAGTTCTAAAAAATATTCAGGATCTTGGTTTTCTTTGTTACTGCTTTGCATATAACTTAGAATGATATTGCCAGAGAAGTTGTTAATGAAATATTGCTAGGAACTTTCCTTCCATTTAGCTGAAACATGTCTCTTTGGGCATGAAATACACGAGCCTCATTTCTCCAAATAACATTACCCCCTATATGTTTATCCAAGTTGATTGAGCAACTGAAGATCTCTCCACCATAAGCTAACATTACACCATTATCATCGCTATAATACTCTCCACGTAAACCAATTTGATACCCTGACAACAATCTCATAGACAGAACAACCACGGGTGAATACCACACACTATAGCCATCTACATATCTCTCATCCTCTTCCACTCCAACATCAAATCCAACTGTCATTGCAAAAGTATTATTTATTTGAAATACACCATAAAGATCATGAAAATATCTCATTCGTTTGTCATTTGAAGTATAATCATTTCCTATGAATGAACTGCTATTCAAAGTAATTGAAGGCGTAGGCATAAATGTAATCTGATGTCCAAAAGCAGGTGTATTATCTCCTTTTATGCGTTCAATTCGTTGCCATCCATTTAGAAATAGAGCGCTCAAGTACCAACGTTTATCATCGCTTAAGTATGAAAAACGAATACCTGTTTCGAATGCTGGTGTATTTTCAGCCGTTATGCTTCTTGTAAGCGTAGGGTAATCACATCCTATAGGGCTTTCCCATCCAATATGAGATGGAAGAATACCGGCATCAATCCAAACATCGCTTTTTCGGGATACTTTCACTCCAACATTTGCTTCATACAAATGTTTTAAAGTCTCCGATTCAGATAACATATTATCATTCGCATAAGTTCCTGCCATAAATGCTAAATTTCCACGAATAACGCCAGTCTTATACTCAGCTTTAAGCATTCCTAAATTCAAATTTACCGTATTATGACGATTGTAATTATAAAGGAATGATTGCTTTATGTGACTGTCAGGCTCAGCAAAGTCGTAAGAGTAATAAATTTCCGTATAACCCTTAATAGATAAAGGATTATCCTTTTCTTGAGATAAGAGCAATTCTTTTGAAAAGAACAAACTCAGTAATAATAAAACTAATAGTCTGTAAAACATTATCATACTATTTACTTCTTATACTGTCCAAAGCAATATTCAACTTTAACACATTTACTTTTTCCGGACCTATCATATTCTTTTCTTCATATCTTTTCACGATATTCTTCACTATCTCTGGATCTATTCCTCGTGATATTGCGATTCTACTTACTTGTGCATAAGCCGACATCACAGAAATATGGGGGTCAAGGCCACTTCCACTTGCTGTTACCATATCCACTTGCACACTTGAATTAAGATTTTGCATCTTAAATCTATCAGTTCGTTCTCTTACTTTTTTCAGATATTCAGTTTCATTAGGTCCTTTATTACTTCCTCCGCTACCTGATGCATCATAATCAACTGCCGATGGACGAGAGTGAAAATAAATGTCTTGATCAAATCGTTGTCCTATATTTTCAAAATAAGTGTTGCCATTTTTATCGGCAATCTGCTTGCCTTTTCCTGAGTTTGGAGCCACCTGCGCAACTCCTAACAATATCATCGAATATATACCTACGCAAACCACAAGCATTGCAGTAGTCATCAATAATGCAGGTAAAAAATATTTCTTCATCTTTCAATTTATTAAATAAATAACGACACGAACATGTCAATTAATTTGATTCCTATAAACGGCAGGACTATTCCTCCTAAACCATAAATAAATAAGTTCCTTCTCAATAATGCACTTGCCCCTACAGGTTTATACGACACACCTCGCAATGCCAATGGAATAAGTAACGGAATGATAATAGCATTGAAAATAACTGCCGAAAGGATGGCACTCTCGGAAGTCTGAAGATTCATAACATTCAGACCTTGAAAAGAAGGTATTGCAGTTATAAACAATGCTGGAATGATTGCAAAATATTTTGCGATATCGTTCGCAATACTGAAAGTGGTTAGTGTGCCACGAGTCATCAGTAGTTGCTTACCAATCTCCACAACTTCAATCAATTTAGTCGGGTCATTGTCTAAATCCACCATATTCCCGGCCTCTTTAGCTGCTTGTGTACCGCTGTTCATAGCCACTCCAACATCTGCTTGAGCTAATGCCGGAGCATCATTAGTACCATCGCCCATCATAGCCACCAAATGTCCTTCCGATTGCTCTTTGCGTATATAGTTCATTTTATCTTCTGGTTTTGCTTCTGCTATGAAATCATCAACACCGGCTTTGTGAGCAATGTGCTTTGCAGTAAGTGGATTGTCACCTGTAACCATAACCGTTTTTATACCCATTTTCCTAAGTCTTTCAAAGCGGTCACTTATTCCCGGCTTTATTATATCCTGAAGTTCAATAACACCTACCACTTTTTCATTAACAGAAACCACCAACGGTGTACCTCCTTTGTTGGAAATATTTTCTACTTCATCCACAATCGATGAAGGAAACTCATTACCTGCCTCTTCAACTATGCCCTTGATTGCGTCTGCCGCACCCTTTCGAATTCTATTATCTTTATAATCAATGCCTGATATACGTGTTTCTGCAGAAAATGGGATAAAATTAACATTGTCTAAATCAAAATCTTGCATTGACATGTCTGCTAATTCAATAATAGATTTACCTTCTGGAGTTGAATCAGAGATTGAACTAAGTACAGCATATCGAACGAAATCTTTTCTCCCAACTCCTGGTGCCGGAATAAAATTCGTTGCCTTACGGTTTCCGATTGTAATAGTTCCTGTTTTATCTAACAATAGCACATCAATATCTCCGGCTGTCTCAACTGCTTTGCCACTCTTAGTAATAACGTTGGCTCGCAAAGCTCTGTCCATACCTGCAATACCTATGGCACTCAACAAACCACCTATAGTAGTAGGTATGAGACATACAAAAAGCGAAATTAATGCTGCGATACTGATGGGAGTAGATGCAAAACTACCAAATGGTTTTAGTGTAATAACTACAACAATGAAAACCAAAGTAAATCCGGCAAGCAATATTGTAAGGGCAATCTCATTAGGTGTTTTCTGACGTGATGCTCCTTCCACCAAAGCGATCATCTTATCTAAAAAGCTATTGCCTGGCTGCGAAGTCACTTTTACTTTTATTGTATCTGATAATACTTTTGTTCCTCCTGTCACTGAACTTTTATCACTTCCTGCTTCACGTATGACAGGAGCGCTCTCCCCGGTAATAGCACTTTCATCAATCGTCGCAAGACCTTCTATTATCTCTCCGTCGGCGGGAATAACATCTCCTGTTTCACATAAAAACAGTTCATCTTTTCTCAATTCTGACGAGCTAACATTAATAATAGTTCCATCTTCTGAAATTTTCTTTGCAGGAGTTTCCTCTCTTGTCTTTCTTAAGGTGTCAGCTTGAGCCTTCCCTCTTGCTTCTGCTATTGCTTCAGCAAAATTGGCAAACAACAATGTTATTAATAAAATAAGCGTTACTATTATGTTATAGCCCAAACCTCCCTGATCTGCTGTTATCGGATCAACAATCATCCACAAACAAACACCAACCATAATGAGGGTTCCTATCCAAACACAGAACATCACAGGGTTTCTATACATCTTGATGGGATTAAGTTTCATAAACGACTCTCGAACAGCAAGCTTTATCAACCCTGGCTCAAATATCTTATTTGATGTATTTTTTCTTTTAATCATTTTATATAGATGTAAATTAATGTATCATTGTAAAATACTCAGCAATTGGTCCTAATGATAATGCAGGAAAAAATGACAAGGCAGCAACAATAACTATTACAGCAAAAACCATAATACCAAATGTAGCGCTGTCTGTCTTAAGCGTTCCTACACTCTCAGGAATGTATTTTTTCGAACTCAAGCTTCCGGCTATTGCAACAGGACCTATTATCGGTAAAAATCTAGAAAGAATAAGTACAAACCCGGTACTTATATTCCACCAAGGAGTATTATCTCCCAAACCTTCAAACCCACTACCATTATTGGCTGAAGCAGATGTGAATTCATAAAGCATTTCGCTGAACCCATGAAAACCGGAGTTATTCAATGTCTCATGAGTCAATGATGGCAAAGCTGCAGATAGTGCTGTTCCAATAAGAATTAGGAAAGGATGGATTAAAGCCACAACCATGGCTATCTTCATTTCATGTGCTTCGACTTTCTTACCTAAAAACTCAGGTGTTCTACCCACCATCAAGCCACTGATAAACACTGCAAGAATGATAAAAATGAAGAAGTTCAAAACTCCTACTCCAACACCTCCATAAAAAGTATTGGTCATCATAGCCAACATCATATTCATTCCACTTAGTGGCATATAACTATCATGCATAGAATTGACAGATCCGGTTGAAATAACTGTAGTAGCTATGCTCCAATATGCAGATGCAGCCGAACCAAAACGAACTTCCTTGCCCTCCATATTCCCATCCGAAATATCAACACCCATTTCTTTAATGTTAGGATTCCCTTGCATTTCCATAACTATATTAGGAACAACAAGCAGTAGAAATCCGAGAGTCATTACACCCCAAATCATCCAACTTATTTTTCGTTTCCTAATAAAAAATCCAAGAGCAAACACCATCGCAAATGGTATTATCATCTGAGCAATCATTTCAACCATATTAGTTAGGTAGGTAGGATTTTCAAATGGATGAGAGGAATTTGATCCAAAAAATCCACCACCATTCGTACCCAAGTGTTTTATAGGCACAAATGCTGCTACAGGCCCTGTTGAAACCGATATTGATTCACCCTGCAACGTTGTCACAGCTTGTTTCCCTTCAAAAGTCATTGGTGTACCACTGAATATCAAGATTATTCCAATAACTAATGAAATTGGTATAAGCACGCGAGTTAATGACTTCGTAAAGGAATTGTAAAAATTACCTTGAGTATCGCGTGAACCTTTTCGCAAAGCAAAAAATACAGTAACGGCTGCAGCCATACTTGTAGCAGCAGTAACAAACTGTAGAAACATTAAAGGTTCTACCGTAATTAGTGTATATTAACTATATGCTTATATCAAGATCACCATAGAAGAAAAGAATTGCAATTCGATAGCGTTCGGCAGTACCATATCCTCTGCCGATGGTCTTTAATTCTTGA
>JBMNSN010000013.1:0-51818 GCA_050945215.1 Fermentimonas sp.
AACTCAATAATTATTGAATACAACCGAAACTATTAGTTAATAATAATTATATAATAAACTATTATTCAGAATGATATGTTATATATCTGGCTATAAATTTATATGTTAAATTGGATTGAAGCCTTTTATAGTTCTGTCTATAATTGTATAACGCATTTGTAAACAACATTATATACTTATGTGAATATATACGTAACAAAACAAATGTAAACCATATTTACTGCCATTGTTTGTCCAGTTGGTTTACTTATGTGTACAAATTTGTTGAATACATTTCTATCTCTACTCATTCTCATTGAGCAAAGAAATTAGAATACACCTTAGTTCTTATAATGATATTACGGTATCAGACTAACCTTAGGTAACAAAACAATTAAGCACATATTCTGTGCATAAATACAAAATACAAACAATAAACTATGATAATTCTAATAGCGATTAGATTGAGCTATATTCATCCAACTACGGACATGACCATAAATATTGCAATGTAGAGGAGTTAATAAATTATTCGTGCAACAAGTTCTCTAAGCAATTCGAGTTGACTTACAGATGCATTGTCTACCCCTTTAGAACGAGCATCGTATCTTCGTAGATCCGAAATAATGTCCAAAACTTCCCTGGCATTATAATTTCTCAATCCATTAGTATAATCCGCAATGATGGTATATGACCTTATGTTAAGCACGTTCATGAGTGTTCTTTCATCTTTATTCTTCAGCCAAAAACACTCCAACAGATTGCTGAAATAGTTAAACAGAACTGCTACTGTTCCCATAATTGGTTCTTTTCCTAAATGATTGGCTATCATAAAGGCCTTGGTTGCATCCTTTGTAGACAAAGCATTCACCAATTCAAAACTATTAAAATCTTTACTTATGCCGACATTTGCCTCAATCAAGCTTGGTGAAATCACCTTGTTGTTGGTATTGGTTAATGCCAGTTCCAGTTTCTCAAATTCAGGTATTAGTTTGCTTATATCATTCCCAACAAAATCTGCCAACATTTGTGCAGACTTAGCATCGATATCAATCTTCTTATCTTTGAAGAAGCTCAATATAAAACCGGGTATCTCATTGTCATACAATTTCTTCGATTCAAAGATAACACCAGTCTTATCAATCTTCTTTACAAACGATTTTCGCTTATCTACATTGCCATGCTTATAGTTGATAACCAATATTGTCGAAGGCATGACATTCTTCAAGTATGAATCAAGTAACTCTATTTTATTAAGATTCTGTGCCTCTTTCACAACCACCAACTGATGATCAGACATCATCGGGAATCGTCTTGATGCAGAGATAATATTGTTCACGTCAGAGTCAGTACCATAAAACACATGCAGATTGAAGTCCTTCTCACTATCCGTCAAAACTGTGTCTAAGAGCAAATTAGTCAACTCGTCAATGAAGTAAGACTCCTCACCCATGAATAAATAAACGGGCTCAAATCGTCTATTCAATATATCATCTCTTAAAGAGGAATAAGCACTAAAAATCTTCGACATCTAAACAAACCTTTCTTTACCAATCAAATCTTAAATGCTTGATCGTAGAACTATTATTCTTTATAGATGAAAGGGATTTAATCCCTATATAAACATGTTCTTCCACAAATTTATCAGTCACCAGATTATCGCTCTCTTCAGTCTTAACACCGGTAGAAATCAATGGCTGATCCGACACAAGCAACAATGCTCCCGTAGAGATATGGTTCGCAAATCCACACGTAAACAGCGTTGCAGTTTCCATATCAACTGCCATTGCTCTCACCTGCCTCAAATAGCTCTTAAAGTCATCATCATACTCCCAAACACGCCTGTTAGTAGTGTACACGGTACCGGTCCAATAATCTCTGTTATAATCTCTTACGTTCGAAGATATTGCCCTCAACATATTGAAAGCAGGTAACGATGGCACTTCCGGTGGAAAATAATCGTTCGATGTTCCCTCACCTCTGATTGCAGCAATAGGCAGCACATAGTCACCAAGCTTATTGTGCTTCTTTAGTCCTCCGCACTTACCCAAAAACAGAACCGCTTTGGGAGATATGGCACTCAATAAATCCATGATAGTAGCCGCATTTGCACTACCCATGCCAAAGTTGATAATGGTAATACCATCTGCAGAAGCGTTTGACATATTCGCATTTGTACCAACTATTGGTACACCAAAATAATCAGCAAAAATCTCAACGTACTTCTGAAAATTGGTAAGAAGTATATAATCGGTAAAATCGTTCAGTGCTCTCTTCGTATAACGAGGAAGCCAATTTTCTACTATTTCCTGCTTTGTTTTCATAAATTACAATAAATTTGTACCTAGTGTTCAACTACACACTCCGATAAAACAAATATACAATATGTCTGCATTAAATTTGCCACCTTTCGAGCCTAAAATTACAAAAACCGATTCCGGGCTGAAAATATTCGACATCATAAGACAAAAATACGTGGCTCTCACTCCCGAAGAATGGGTAAGGCAACACTTCATCAACTTCCTGATTACCGAAAAGAACTACCCACGGTCATTGATGGAAAACGAAGCTCTGATTACTCTCAATTCTCAAACCAAAAGATGCGACACGGTCGTCTACAACAAACACCTCAAGCCTCTTATGATTATCGAATACAAAGAGTCCAACGTACCCATAACTCAACAAGTCTTCGATCAGATTGCAGGCTACAACATTGAGCTGAAGGTAAAATACCTAATCGTCACAAACGGCATATCTCATTATTGTTGCAGAATAAACTACAAGAAACAAACCTACACCTACCTCACAGAAATACCTGATTACAACGATATTGTCAAGAAATAATCAATAGCTTTCCTCAGCCGATGGAAAATCAGACGACTTCACATCACTGATATATCTCCTCACAGCATCAGTCATCTCATCATTCAGATTGGCATATCTCCTCAAGAACTTTGGTGAAAAACCTTTATTAAAGCCCAGCATATCATGCATAACCAAAACCTGACCATCAACATCTGGTCCCGCACCAATACCTATGGTAGGTATACTCAACTTTTCAGTAACTTTTTTTGCCAATTCTGAAGGGATCTTTTCCAATACCAAAGCACAGCAACCGGCTTCTTCAAGCAACATTGCATCACTCATCAACTTCTCTGCTTCAGCGCTATCGTTTCCTCTCAAGCCATATGAACCATACTTATTTATCGATTGAGGCATCAACCCAAGGTGTCCCATAATAGGTATACCTGCCGAAATAATAGCCCTCACCGAATCAATAATCTCTACACCGCCTTCCATCTTCACACAATCGGCTTCAGTCTCTCGCATAACCTTCACAGCATTATTCACCGACTGCTCCACGCTCGCGTGATAAGTTCCAAATGGCATGTCAATCACAACCATCGCCTTGCTGACACCATTAACCACATTCCTTCCCAAAAATATCATATCTTCCAACCTGATAGGCAGAGTCGATTTATTACCTATTATCACATTCGATGCCGAATCACCAACCAAAATAATATCAATACCGGCATTATCAATAATCGATGCCATCGAGTAATCATAAGCAGTCAACATGCTTATTTTCTCACCCTTTGCCTTCATATCTCTTATAACATGAGTAGTCACCTTTCTCCTGTTTTCGTCTGCCATATAACCCGATTTCTGATTCATAAAACAATATTTTTAATCTTAAACTGTAATACACAAAGTTACCAAATATAAACCTATTCACCTAAAAATAAAGGCCGACAAACATCAATTTGCCGACCTCAAAATATCAGATAAAAATATAAAAACTAAAACTTATAACCCAATGTAACCATTCCTCTGAAAGAACTATTCTTCAACTCAAATGGATTCGCATCAATAACCAATTCCTGACGGCCTTCAGTATATAGATTAGGAAACGGATACAACTCATCAGTCTGAGTCTTGTAAACCAATGCCATATCTAAGAAGAAATTCCTGCTCAACCTAAATCCCATACCACCGGTAAAGTAATTGGCATCTCCTTCCATCCTATAAATAGTGTTAGAGTTAGGTATAAACGCATCACCACTATTCTTGAATTCATCTTTATAAGGATTCTGCATCCATGCATATCCCAAACGTCCATATATTGATGGTGTAAACCTATACTCCATACCTACCTTTACCGTCGATGTAGGCTTAAAATCTTCCGATATATATTCATTATCTACATCATACCAATCTCTTTGATCACCAGAACCTGAAGGAACGCTGAGTTTCATATTTGCATAGTTCATCAACTCATAGTCCAAACTACCGATAAATCTGCCTCCCAAAACAGTTGCAACGCTCGCTACAAACTTGCCCGGTGTCCTAAAATCATAATCATTGCTGAAACTTCCTGAGTTAACTACACCTTTCTCATATTCAGGATCCAAATCCTTAACAAATGCTCCCATGTCGTCATCAACCTGAGCCTCATACGATTCCGAAATTGAATACCAGAATGGAGTATGATATGCCAAACCTATACGCAACTCATTGATGGGACGATAGATAGCTCCAAACTTCGCTCCCACTCCTGCACCGCTGCTGCTCAACCAGTTTGTCATTGTATAACCTCCTTGATTATTGAAATCTTCATAATAATCCGAACGTAAATTATACGATATATTCTTCACACTCAACGAGATACCCAGGTTCAACACATTATCTATTGTCGTACCTACAGTAAAATCATAATTGTCCATATAACCTGATTCTTTAGATTCAATTCTGTTCACAGCGTTGCCGGGAACAGGTGTTGCGTGATATCTGTCATCAGTACCTTCATCAAGAAACATCAACCACGAATTAAATCCTAAAACCGACAACCAAGGCTGATCATAAAAAGGATCAGGCATATCTTCACCCATCATCAGGTTGCCCTCTTTAACACCGGCACTCCAGTCGGCAATATAATCCATCATTGTGCTTCTCGGGCTTCCCGTGGCGCTGATACTTCTGTCAAATGATTTCAATCTATTAAACGAAAAACCAAAATTGAAAACCGGCATCACACTGTTCCTCGTTGGAAAATACCCCACAAAACCGAGATTATCCATGTCAAACGTGGTCTCATTATTATTGATTCCTCCCACTGACGATCTCTCGTTGCTGAGATTCAACGTACCCACAACCTCCGAGCTGCGATAAACTCCAATACCGGCAGGATTGATGCTAACTCCGGTAATATCGCCGCCTAAAGCTCCAAAGGCTCCGGCCATACCCATCGATCTGGCTGTGCCATACAAATCCTCACGAGAGTATCTCAGTGCGTCAACTTCCGACTGGCCAAAAACAAAGCCGGCCGAAAGCAACATCATAAACAATATATTAGTGATTTTTTTCATAATCTAAGCAAATAAATAACACATTCAACAAATCTTATCTCCTGCCACCACCGCTCGAACGACCGCCGGAGCTTGAGCTTCTGCTGCCACCGCCAAACGAACCGCTTGATGATGAACTCCTGCTTGGTGAAGAAAAAGAACCTGAACTCCTTGAGCTTGATGAAGATCTGCTTGGTGTTGAATAGCTTCTGCTTGGCATAGAGCTTCTGTTGTTGTATGTTGAGCTGCTCCTGCTTCTTGTAGCGCTTGACCCTCTCTGATAGATATTCCCGCTACTCCTTGTCGCATTGCTGCTTCTGCTATAAACATTGCCACTGCTCCTATTTACAGGTGCCGAAGACCTGTTATAAGTCGAGTTGCTTCTCCTCGTAGCACCATTATTTATTGTAGAACGTCCTACTGAGCTAGAACGATTTGCACTGCTGGCACGATTGATAACGTTGCCTGTCCTTGAGTCTCTCACCACACCCGAATTATCTATTATCCTTGTGTTTGAACCTGAACTCCTTGAACCTCTTGTACTTCTGTTCACTGTAGAACCACTTCTTATATTTGATGATGACGCCGTCCTGCCACTGCTTGCACTGCGGGTCATAGAACTCCTGCTGCTGCTTCTTGCCAAACTTGCACTCGAACTTCTGCCGGACATACTTCTATTTGCTGAACTGCTTCTGTAAACTCCTGAACTTCTTCCCGAACGGTTATGAGTCAAGCTGCTGTAATATCCGTCATAGAAGCCGTGATAATAACCACCGCCATAACCATAGTATCCATAATACCATGGGTCATACCAGCCTCCATAATACCACGGACTATACCATCCGCTGTAATACCATGGGCTGTACCATCTGCTATAGTACCAAGGACTATACCACCCACCATAATACCAAGGGTCATACCAGCCATAATACCAAGGACTGTACCAACTGCTGTAGAACCATGGATCATACCATGGATAGAATGAACTGTATCCAAATCCTAAATACACGTTTGTGTTCCAACCTCTGTTGTTATAACCCTCATACAAATCATCATCAACATACACAATCACCTCATCGGCGCCCGTTATCTTGATGCTTGATTCAGGATCATGAAATCTGACAATCCTATCGGTATATTCATAATCTGAATATCTCTCCGAGTCCATCTCAGCAACTTCCGAATCCACGTTCGCATCCGATCTGCGGTTATACTCATCAATATCCCTACCATTGGCAGTAACCTCCATATCCGAAAGATTACCCTGAACAATCACAACTCTCTTCTTCTCCTTGTCTGATTTGTTCCTCTTCTCCGTCCTGTCTACACTGCCCTTTGAGGGATCTGCATAAATATCATCCCACTCCTGGGCAAACCCAACCAGTGGAACCGAAAACAACAATGCAGATAATAAAATCTCTTTAATTTTCATATCTCCATCCCCCCTTTTATTTTAATTGTTTTAGTTTATTATTCATCTGTCTAATACTTAGACATCAACATGCTTCAAAAGTTTAATGCCATTGCCCCAAAATATTACACCCCATAAATATACTCAAAAACTCCCAATTCCAACCACTTCCTCCACTATAAAGACGTTCAAATACGAAATAGTTGCCTAAAACAATGTTAAATAATTACAAACCCTCAAACAAACCTACAATATCGGCAACTCCAACCCGTCGTATGCCAAATGTATGCCATCAGGCAATATCTTCTCAACATCTGCATGCATGCCCATCTCATGGCTTATGTGTGTAAAATACGTTTCTCTTGCACCAATACGTTTCGAAACTTCAATAGCCTGATCCAAAGTTAAATGAGAAATATGCTCCGTTCTTCTCAACGCATTGATAACCAGCGTATCCACACCTTTCAGTTTCTCATAGCTGTGTTCGTCAATAGTCTTAACATCCGTCAGATAAGCAAAATCACCTATTCTGAAACCCAATATTGGCAACATATAGTGCATCACTCTGATGGGCAATATTTCCAAATGTCCAATCTTGAAAGACTTGTCTGCCTCTATCCTGTTAATATGCAAATCGGGAACTCCCTTATACTTATTTTCCCCAAAGCAATACGGCAAACGTGTCCTAATGGCCATTTCCAACCGTTCCTCCATATACAGCTCCACCGTTCCAAACTTAGAATATGGACGCAACTCATCAATACCGCCAACATGGTCGTAGTGCTCATGAGTAAACAAAATCCCGTCAATACGCTTGAACGGAATCTCAAACATCTGTTGCCTAAAATCAGGCGAACAATCAATAAGGAGCTTCAAATCTCCGCTCCTTATCATCAATGACGACCTTAACCTATTGTCTCTTACATCCCTTGATCGACAAACCTCACAGTCACAACCCAACTGAGGTACGCCGGTCGACGTACCTGTACCCAAAAAACGTATCACACCAAATATCTACTATATCTTATCAGAATTCTCTCTCCAAAATCCACAAATCATTGAATGGAACACCATAGGTTCTTCTCAAATAATCTGTGTCTCCCAAAGCTGAATATTTACTATAAATCTCACCTCTTTTTGCTGCAGCCTCTTCCTTTGTGTCATAGCTTGCAACAATCACTCTGTACATACCTTGCTCATTTTCAGCCAAAATGACGCTGTATCCCTCATTTTCCATGCGAGACTTCAACGATTCTGCGTTCAGCTTAACGCTCAACGAGGCAATAACAACATTATATTTCTTCAAACCTGCTGCATCTGTAGCATATACCGGCTCAACTTTCTCTTTTCTAACCGATACCTCAACAGGTGGCAACTGGCTGGCATCCTTAACTACAGATGTTGGCTGTGATGCCGACTCCTGCATCTCTCTCTCTTTGGCTGCCTCATATACTTGTTTATAGGCACTTTGTTTAGGCTTACATGAAGTTCCCATAACCAGTAAACTTCCTAAAATTAATGCGTAATAAATCTTTTTCATATCTATCTTTTAATTTGATAATTATATCCTATCACAAATATACTAAAATATATTTACACTACTCGCCATCTGATTCATAAAATGCCAATCTTATAGGCTTGGGTTGAAGCACCATTTTCTGACCGAGCTTCAGCGTATCCGAAAGAAAAATAGTATCCCTGAAAGTAGTGTTCTTATCGGCTAATATATGTACTTTCCAAACACCGGGATTCATACCTATAAACAAGAATTTTCCATCCTCTTCGGGAAGTGTCATCAACGTATCCTCATTCTGCGTCAACGCCACCAACGGATTGGCTTCAATAGGAGCAACATATCCCTCTATCGACCCTCCAAATGTCTCAGCAAATGCACGTCCGGCGGGATGCAAAAAATAATTGCCATTTTCCTCCTTAACCGACAACGCTGCGTTAATATCTATAACAATGCTCGTTATCACATTCCTATGCAACTCAACTCCGCTAATATCCTCAATCTCAAGACCATCCATTATCTCTTCCGACTTCTGAAGCGGAATATCGTCTCTCCCAACCACCTGAACTATCTTGTTGTCATTGCCAAACATCAGCCTGATTTTCTCAATCTTCTTATCTGCAGGAAAATACTGATCCACAAGCTGAACCATCTTGCCGTTCCTCAGTTTCAAAAGATCATATTTGCCACCATTGAACTCCAACGACTGCCATTCTCCATCAACACCTGTCGAGTCCATAACAAAAACATCCACACCGGTTATCTCAATAATCATCTCCTTAATAATCGGAGATGTGGCATCTGTCAGCTTAATCCTCAAACGTGCTTCATTATCGCCCGTTTCATCCTTGTCGCAACCAATAAACAGTCCTGCTACAAATAGTATTATCAAAAAAACTAAATGCTTGTTCTTATGCATATTTTATCTCTTATTCATTTATAACTCGACAGCATGCAAAGTTAAACAATATGTTAAACAAATAATTCAACAAAATGTTATAAATTGCATCAAACTATTTACACAAAAGAAAATGAAGCGAATTTCAATATATCTGTCCGTAGTTTTTTCTGTCTTACTACTTTGTGCTTGCAATAAATCATCCAACAAAAACTCATCTGATGATGGCAACACAACAGGTCAACAAACATCGCAAACTCAAACTCAAGCTCAAACCATATCATCAGACCAACTGCACGACATCTTAATGGAATCATTCTCTCCCGACTGGATTGAACGTGAAGCCGACCCACAGATTTATCCGGCTTACTATGGCGGTTCATACACCGACAGCAACGGCACTTTCGTTGTTGCCGTAACAAGCGATGCTCAGCAGAACGAAAAACGTCTTGCAGAAATTCTCGGAACAACCGACTTCAAAGTCCAAACTGTGAAATACTCCTACAGAGATATGATGGTCGTGATGGAAAAGATTGACCAATTTCTTCAGAATAACTCTGAAACCGACGACAGCTTACCCATGCAGTACTTCGCAGGTGCCTACCCCGATATACCAAACAACAGAGTAGTCGTCAAACTGACCAGTATTAACGACAATGTGGTGAATTCCTTCAAACGAGATGTCGTAAATTCACCACTTGTCCATTTCCAAAAACAGGCTGATATTCCTCAGCTCAATTAATTATCTTCCTCAACCTCAAGCTTGGCTATAAGGTTTCTATCCCCATAAGCATTGTCTACTCTACCCACATTTATCCAGAACTTATTTTCCTTCAAGTAAGGTAGCGGATAAGCTGCTTTGCTTCTCGGATATGGGTGATTCCACTCATCTGCAGTTACCTCATATTCAGGGTGTGGAGAATTCACAAGCACATTATCCTCCAAGGTGTACTCTCCACGCGACACTTCGATAATCTCCTCGTGTATCTCATTCATCACATCCACAAATCTGTCAAGCTCACTCAAGCTCTCACTCTCAGTAGGTTCAACCATCAATGTTCCATGAACAGGGAACGATAATGTAGGTGCATGATAACCATAATCGCCCAAACGTTTGGCAATATCTGTCTCCGTGATACCTGAAACATCTTTCAAACCTCTGCAGTCCAAAATAAGCTCATGTCCCACTCTGCCGCCAAAACCTCTGTATAATATGCTGTACGAATCGTTTAGCTTATCTGCCAAATAGTTGGCATTCAATATAGCAGCCGCTGATGCTTCTCTCAATCCTTTAGCACCCATCATCCTGATATATCCGTATGTGATGGCCAACACACCGGCACTGCCGTATGGTGCTGACGAAACGCAGTTCTTATCGCTCGCAAATGCAACAGCATGACCTGGCAAGAACGGAACAAGGTGACTCGCAACACAAATCGGTCCCACTCCAGGACCTCCACCGCCATGGGGTATAGCAAATGTCTTATGCAAATTCAGATGACAAACGTCTGCTCCAATCTTTCCTGGATTGGTATATCCAACCTGTGCATTCATGTTTGCACCATCCATATAAACCTGGCCTCCTGCATCATGTATCAACCTGCAAATCTCAACGATGTCGGTTTCAAATATACCATGTGTCGAAGGATAAGTTATCATCAAGGCCGCCAAAGAATCTCTATTCTCTTCAATCTTTTCTCTCAAGCTGTCCATATCCACATTGCCCTGCGAGTCGCTCGCAACCGTAACAGGCTTAAAACCTGCCTGAACAGCACTCGCCGGATTGGTTCCGTGCGACGATGATGGTATAAGAACAACATTTCTGTGTCCCTCGCCAATGCTTTCCAAGTAGCTGGCAATAGTAATCAAACCGGTATATTCTCCTGCAGCACCCGAGTTTGGTTGCAAACTGGTACCCGTAAATCCTGTAATCACGGCAAGCATGTGGCTCAACTCCTCAATAATCTGAGAGTATCCCTTCACCTGATCCATTGGTGCAAATGGATGTATCTTCTGTAGCTTGGCAAAGCCCAATGGCAACATCTCTGTAGCCGCAGTCAGCTTCATCGTGCAAGACCCCAACGATATCATCGAATGTGCCAACGATATATCTTTTCGTTCCAAACGCTTGATATATCTCATCAGCTCAGTTTCTGTTTTATATTTGCTGAACGTAGGATGTTCCATAAAACCGCTCTGCCTTGCAAACTTCTTTGCAAACGTAACTCGTCTGGGTAAATCTTCTACCATAAACGATTTGGAACTACCCGAACACATTGCGAATACCCCTAACAGTTCATTAGCATCATAAGCATTCGTAGTCTCATTGATGCTTATTCCAACCTCTCCCGAGTCAAAATATCTAAGGTTTATCGACCTCACTTCAGCATTCTGTCTGATATCATCTACAGATATATCACTCGGCAAACCAACCTTCAAAGTATCGAAGAAGTCATCGTTATATTGCTTATATCCCATCGACTTCAGCTCATCGCTCACGTACGACGCAATCGAATGAATGCGTGATGCAATTTCCTTCAACCCTTCAGGACCATGATAAACCCCATAGAAGCTCGACATTGTTGCCAACAGTGCCTGTGCCGTACATATATTTGAAGTCGCCTTATCTCTCTTTATATGTTGTTCTCTCGTCTGTAGAGCCAGCCTGAATGCTTTCTTGCCGTTTACATCTTTGGAAATTCCTATTATCCTGCCGGGAACATTTCTCAAATACTCATAGCGAGTAGCAAAAAACCCTGCCGAAGGACCACCATAGAACATAGGTATTCCAAAGCGCTGACTGCTTCCAAACGCAATGTCTGCACCCCACTCTCCCGGAGGCGTAAGCATAACCAATGCCATCAAATCGGTAGCAACAGCAACCTTACAATCTGCCTTATGTGCTTTTTCCACAAACTCCTTATAATCAATGACGCAACCATCGCCATTAGGATATTGAACTATAGCACCAAAAAAGCTGTTATCCAACTCAAATGTCTTATAGTCACCAACAACCATCTCAATATCGCAATGATACATCCTGGTCTTTATAACCGACAATGTCTGAGGAAATATATTCTCATCCACAAAAAGCTTCTCGGCACCATCTTTTATCTGTTGTCTGCTCCTTAGTCTGTACATCATTTGTGCAGCCTCGGCACCACCCGTACCCTCATCAAGCAACGAGCTGTTTGCCAATGGCAACCCGGTCAAGTCACTCACCATAGTCTGGAAGTTCATTAATGCTTCCAATCTACCCTGAGAAATCTCAGCCTGATATGGAGTATATGAAGTGTACCAAACAGGGTTCTCAAACACGTTTCTGTAAACTACCGACGGTGTAACTGTGTCATACCATCCCATACCGATGTACGACGTGAAAATCTTATTCTTCGATGCAATTTTATAGATTTCATCCATATAATCCATCTCCGAAAGTGGCTCCGGTAAATCCAATTCCTCACTAAGCAAAATATCCGACGGAATAGTCTGCTTTATCAACTCCTCAACCGAATTAACACCGATAGCCTCCAGCATCACCTTCTTATCATCTTCATTGATGCCTATGTGTCGATCCTTAAATTGTTCCATAAAAATAAAATCTATTTTTAGTCTTTATTATTGCATTAGATTATCTCTTCCTCAATCAACTCAAATAGGGATTGTTAACCCTCTCATATCCAATGGTGGTGTGTGGACCGTGACCCGAATAAACCTTGGTATCATCAGGCAAAACCAACAACTTACGCTTTATCCCTTCAACCAACTGTTCATAGCTTCCACCCGGAAGGTCAGTCCTGCCGATGCTCCCCCAAAAAAGAACATCACCGCAAAACATGCATCCATCTTTCTCACTATAGAAAACCACACTGCCCGGCGAATGTCCCGGAACATGCAAAACATTCAACTTGCTGTTCCCAAACGTCACCACATCGCCCTCATTAAGCAATCTGCCGACTTCCGGTCTCTCACCTGCCTCGTCGCCTGCACTTATCCCAAACCTACTCAGCTGGTCATCAATGTTATCCAACAAAAACAGGTCGTCAGCATGACACTCCATCTTCACGCCAAACTTCCTCTCAACAAAGTTGGCACCAAAAATATGGTCAAAATGCAAATGCGTATTTATCAGATGCTTAACAACAAGCTCGTTATCTTCTATATATTTTCTAAGTTCTTCCCTCTCGCTTCCAAACAAACACGATGCATCAACAATAACACACTCGCGCGTCTCATCATGCAACACATATGTGTTGACTCCTAAAGGATTAAACTCAAAAATCTTAATTTCCATCTCTTCAATTTCTAGTTCTTAATGATAACAAATATAGCACTTTTCCTCCAATTCATATCAATCTATTGGAACATAAACAAGCTTCTTTGTATCAAAAAATGGCTCTTCAAAATAGCTCGACAAATCCACCACATCCACAATTTTCCTATATCGTTTAATCTCTTCTGTCAAGTCGCCTCCCTTCAAGCAAATCAAACCGTTAGGCAACGAGTTAAGTTGCTCTTTGTTGATGTTTTTCTTCACTACCTTAATCAAACTATCCAACGACATAACCGCCCTGCTCACCACAAAATTAAACTTCTCTTTCTCATCCTCAATCCTCAAATGCCTGCAATCCACATTCTCCAAGCCAATAGCTTTAGCCACTTCACTGGTCACCATTATCTTCTTCTTGATGCTGTCCAACAACACAAAATCCACCTCCGGAAACATTATTGCCAAAGGTATGCCGGGGAAACCGCCTCCCGTGCCAACATCAATAACCTTGGTACCATCCTTGAAATCAATATATTTAGCTATCGCCAACGAGTGCAACACATGATTAACATACAGATTGTCAATATCTTTCCTCGAAATCACATTTATCTTCATATTCCACGAACTATACAAGTCAAACAGAGCTTCATACTGCTCAACCTGCTTATCCGTCAAATAAGGAAAATATTTAATAATCTCTTTCACTGCCTATATATTTGCTAATTTACTGGCTATAGAATTTTCTCTCAAAAGAGACCTTATCGAACTATAAGGTATAAATACCTCGGGAGCTTCCAGTCTTACTGCTGAATATTCTCCCTTGTTATATGTGTAAATTATACCCTTGTCGGTCAACAAAAAATTGCCATTGGGTAAAATCTCTTCCAAACCAAAAAAACCAACATCTTCAAGCTCCTGAACGCTGTTGACATTGTTCTGCTCCAACAACGACGTAATAATCAAGTTCTGCAACGCCTTGTCATATCCGGGCTCAAAAATATCACTCTCAACAACTAAACTGCCACTTTTCAAATTGATCACATAGTTCGTGTACGAAACATAATTAGATGACACACCACCCTTCCTATTTGCCTGCCTAACCTGAAACGACAATACATCTTTCTTGTTAAATACTATCGAGTCCGACAAACGCTCGTAATATGAATAGAAAACATGATCCAGATTGTGTTCGGCATCTCCTGTATGCGAATGCAAATCACTGCCCAAATCTTCCAAATCTTCTATCTCCGATATGCTAACCTGATACGTGGTGGCGTCTTTCTCATAGTTCTTGAAGTAACTTTCAACATACGAATTTACAACCAACTCAACATCAGCCGTTTCATCTCCATCGCCAAACATTGATGTAACAAACACATCTCTCAAAAAATCAAGGTCATAATCATCTGCATCAACAGGATAAACAAAATTAACACTTATATCGCAATACGGACCAACTCCCTCTTTCTCCAAATAGTGCCTCTCCGCCACCGATATGGTGTCAAACTCAATGCTGTTAAACGGTTCCACTGCAACGCTATGTTTCTGACTACACGACGAAACCATCATGACGGCCAAAATAAACACACACTGCCCTGCTATCCTACAATAATGTTTGTTCATGTAAACTACTTACAATATTAATACAAATTTACATCAATTTATTATCATTGCATAATAAATCACACCGGTTTTTCAAGCAATTTCAATCAAATATATATTTGCCTAAATCTCTGTAAATTATCTTCCCTCTCATATCCAAAAGCAAAACACCACATGTCTAAATAAGGCATGTGGCGTTCTACTCTACTTTTATTATTATATATCACTCGACAATACTAATATGCATGACCGTCTGTCTTCAGGTCCTCTGTTCCAAGTTTCTTGCGTTCCATTGCTCGCCATGCATAGATGATGTACGCCAACACAAACGGAATAATCAACGAAACAACTGCCATAACAGACAATGTGAAGTAGCTTGACGATGAGTTATATATGGTCAACGAGCTGTTGATGTCTGCCGATGAGGGATAGTAAGCTGTATTATTCAAACCTACCACCAACAACAACATCATCACTGCAACCACACTGCCCACGCCGGCAAACCAAATACCATTATTGAATTTCTTATCCAACACAGTCTTAAGCACTCCGTACAATACTGCCACAACTCCCAACAAAAACAATACTGCAACCACAGGCATCTGCAAGAAGTTGTTCAAATATTTATATTTCTCCATCGAAACCAAACCTGTTGCCGGATCTACTGCAAAACCTTCCGACAACAATGTCCATATCAAGAATATCAAGAAGAAAAGCACAAAAGGTACACCATTATACAATACGTGCTTTCTCGACCTATCTGCCAACACATCATGGTCCAACCTGTGCAGGAAAAACAAGCTTGCCAAAGTTCTCGACAAAAACAACACAGCCAATCCCAAAGCTATGTTTCTCGCATTGGCTATAAGCTCCAACCCATGCAACGGATGTTGCCATTGGCTGATTACAAAACCTGTCTCGCCAACGCCGGCAATGTTGCTTTTGCTAACAACAAACTCCGAACCGGTAAAGAAACTGGCAACAACAACTCCTATCAAGAATGTGGCAATCACACCATTACAAAACAAGAACGCTCTATATGTCTTCGGACCAAATATATTTCCAGGCTTCGACTGAAACTCATACGATACTGCCTGCAACACAAAACTGAACAACAACACCATCCATGCCCAATATGCACCGCCGAAGCTGGTTGAATAGAATAAAGGATATGCCGCAAAAAAGGCACCTCCAAACAGCACCAGCGTCGTAAAGGTATATTCCCATTTCCTTCCCAACGCATTAACTAAAAGGACCTTCTCTTCCTCCGTTTTAGACAAACTGCTCAACATCGACTGTCCGCCTTGTACAAACAGAAGAAACACAAGCAAACCTCCCAAGAGTGACATTATCACCCACCAATATTGTTGAAGAAATTCATACGTAATCATTATATATATCTTTATTATTGGTTTAACATGAACTACTGGTCATCTGAAGTGCTTAAAACAACATCTTCAGGACCTTTTTTTATCAATTTTACCATTATTGTCACCTCGGCAATCAACAACGCAGTGAATATAGCTGCAAATATCCAGAAAGTAGCAACTACATGTCCTGCCGAAACGCCCGATACTGCAACATCTACAGGTAGTATATCTTGTATTGTCCATGGCTGTCTGCCCATGTCGGCAACAAGCCAACCAAACTGACCTGCCAAGTATGCCAGCGGAATGCTCCACAATCCAACGTGCAATATCCATCTGCTGCTCTTGTTCGTTAGGTCGCGTTTGTAGATATAAACCAGCATCACAATGAAGAAAAGAATAAAATAGAAACCAATGATAACCATCAAGTGGAAACTATAAAAGTTCGTTGGAACGTGCGGAATCATATCTTCTGCACTCTCCAGATATCCATATCCAAAATGTTCATAATTGTCTTTTAGTATCTCCGCATGCTTAGCCGCACGTGTCGATGCTGCCGATGCCGCAGCGCTGTTGTTTGCTGCAATGGCATCTTTCTCTTCCTGCTTTGCAACCTGATAGTCGGCCAACGCCTTAATGGCAGTCTCTCCTCTCGCCTTGCGCTCTTCAAACGACAAAGCTTTAGTGCCGTCAGCCATCGTATAACCGCCCTCAATCAAATCCTTGATACCCGGAACAAACGCATTCGCATCTCTGTATGACAAGAACGAAAGCATCTTAGGTATCTCAATCTTAAACAGATAGGGATCTACATCATCCTTATACGACTCTTTGTTGCCATTCAAAACTCCTACTGCAACAAGTCCGGCTCCCGATTTTCCTTCATACAAACCCTCCATGGCGGCCAACTTCATTGGTTGTTTCTGTGCAACTTGATATGCCGAACCGTCTCCGGTAACTGCCAACATCAAAAATGCTGCCAACCCAACGATGGCTCCTACCTTTATACTCTTAAGTGAAAAATCTACATGACGACCTTTCAGAAGATACCAACCCGAAATGCCAACAACAAACGAACCGGCAACTGCCAAGCTGGCAAACACCGTGTGCAAAAACTTATTTACAGCAACCGGCGAACTCACAACTGCCCAAAAGTCTACCATCTCATTTCTAACCGTGTCCGGATTAAATTCCATTCCAACAGGATACTGCATCCACGCATTGGCTATCAATATCCACAATGCTGATAGTGTGGCTCCCGTAAACACCATCCAGGTCGACAACAAGTGAACACCCTTGCTCACTCTGTTCCACCCAAACAGCATGATTGTCACAAAGGTGGCCTCCAAAAAGAAAGCTACAATACCTTCAACGGCCAACGGAGCACCAAAAATGTCTCCAACAAACCAGCTGTAGTTCGACCAGTTGGTCCCAAACTGAAACTCCATAATCAGACCGGTAGCAATACCAATCGCAAAGTTCACAGCAAAAACTTTCTGCCAAAATTTTGCTATTTTCTTCCACTGCTCTTCGCCGGTCCTCACATAAACCGTCTCCATTATAGCCATCACAAGCGCCATACCTATCGTCAATGGCACAAAAATCCAGTGATAAATCGCCGTCAATGCAAACTGCGCTCTCGACCAGTTTACTGTCGCAACATTTAAGAGAAGATCATCCATAGGATTAATTTTTTTTCAAGTTATTATATCGTTTACTATCTTTTCAATATTTAACACTAAATACATCAAGCCTGTCCAATACCTCCGATGGGTGGCATAAATCCGCCATTGTTGCTCTGAATAACAATCTCGCCCCTGACGCTCTCAAACTTCTTGATATTGTCCTCCAATGCCAACAACAACCGCTTCGCATGCTCGGGTGTCAATATAACCCTCGACTTCACCTTTGCCTTAGGCATGCCCGGAACAATCCTTACAAAGTCTATCACAAACTCCGATGTTGAATGCGATATCACTGCCAGGTTCGAATACGTTCCCTGAGCAATTTCCTCACTAAGCTCAATCTGAATCTCGTTTTCCTTGTTTATATCTTCCATATTTCAAACGTTTTATTTAAACGACTTAAGATTAAAAACTCTTTAAAAAACTCAAACAAAGGTAACACAATATCACATATCACCAAAGCAATACTACAAAAAAACTGCCACAGTTCAATATAAAATATTTATACATTATAGACATCGACTATCACAGCCTAGGTCTATCTCTCTTTCACTGTACTTCTGTATGACGTAACTCCCAGAATACCAACCACTGCGAACCCTGCCACAATATACCAAAACACAGCCGACACACCCTCCGTCTGACCATACGAGTGCATGCCGCTCAACAGATAATTAACACCCAAAAACGTCATCAACACAGTGCTGAATGCCAAGGACGACAACAAATTCAACAACCAATCGACTCTCCTCTTCTTCATAAGATGCACATGTGTAACAATGGTATAAACCACAATCGTTATCAATGCCCAAGTCTCTTTAGGGTCCCACCCCCAATATCTGCCCCACGACTCGTTGGCCCAAACGGCTCCCAAAAAAGTTCCTATGGTCATCAATGCCAATCCCACCATCAGCGACATGCTGTTTATCAAGCTCAACTCTTTGATTCTCAACCTACTCAGTTCGTCTTGCTTCCCAACAGACATCAAGCTCATGTTCACCACTCCCAACAGAAAACTGATGCCGAAAAAGCCATACGCAAACACTATAACTGCCACGTGAAACATCAACCACGGTGACTTTAGCACCGGCACCAACGGACCTATTTCGGGGTCCATCCAGCTCAACCCCGAAACAAACAATATGACACCTCCAAACAGACTTCCCAAAGACATCGTCAGACTGCTCTTCCTTCCAAATATTATCCCTGCCAACAGCGTTGCCCATGCCACATACACCATCGTCTCATACGAGTTGCTCCAAGGCGCATACCCTGAGATATACCATCTCAACCCTATGCCCATTCCGTGAACAACAAACACAACGATTATTCCTGCTCTCAAAACTTTTGACAAAACATCTTTGTCGGTCTCATTCTTAATTAACCTCAAAAACGATACAACCAACAGAACACCTCCTAAAATCAAATACAGCAATCTGCTAATACTAAATAGGTTGGCTTTGTTGTATAGAAGTTCAGCTTTAATCTTGTTAGCATCAATCAAACCTCCATTGTCATTCTCAAATTGATATGCTCTTATCTCCTCAAGCAGTGCATCTGCCTTCTGCATATCTGTTGCAATATTATAACCTGTCACTCCCCCCACAACATCTCTGACAACAGACAAATATTTGCTGAACAGACTGTCTTCATTATCCGCCAGCCACCTGTGCGTTGGGTCATCCTTGTCGGGAAACATATTGACATAATCGCCTCTCATCAGCATAAACATGATATTGATCTGCTCGTCAACCTTCATCAAACTCTTGTCTGTACTGTTTCTTTCCGCCGGCGCTTTATGATAAATCTCCTCCATGCGCTTCAACAGCTTATAATGGCCATGCTCGTCAAACAGCTCTTTATATGCAAAGTAAGGGTACGACAACCCATACATGCTCGCAACATTGGCATTGGGCGACGCCAAAAACTTCACTTCTTTCCACTTCTCGCCATAGCACAAAAGGCTCAATAAGAAATCATCGCTACTTATCTCCACTGTCTCTTCGTTACCTAAACCGCTAATTACCACCGTTTTGCCCTTGTGCAGTTTCCTCACCAACTCTCCCGACAGCGTATTTACAGGCATAACTCGTCCTCTCGACTGAACTGCCAATCCGCCAAACGCTTCTGCATGATACTCAGGTATGTTCAAATAACTATCACCTCCAAATGCTGCCAAACTGGTCATAATAAACGCGCCTACCATAGTAAGCTTGCCAATCTCTCCCCTAACATCATTCAACCTCGCAATCAGCTTCCTGAACCTCGTTCTCGGCATTGCGAAGCTCATCACCATACCCGCCAACAGCAACACATATCCTGCGTATGTAATCGTTCTCCCTGCAACATCTTTATTTACCGACAAGATAGTGCCTTTCTCATCCTCGTCATACGATGCCTGGAAGAACCTATATCCCTTAACATCAAGCACATTGTTCATGTAAACCTTTGCCTCCCTAACCTCGCCGTCAACATGCACCAAAAGCTCGCTCTCATACGACGATGGACTCTCCGACCCCGGGTACCTGTGCATACTAAAGTTCACCAACTCAAGCTCAAAAGGCAGACTCTCTACATCGTTGCCTCTGTTTGTGCTAACTGACATGCTTTTCACTATCTCGCCCTCTCTGATATGAACAACACCCTCTCGACCAAACAGATGTGTCGTCAATGCACCTGCCATGATAACCACCAAAGCACCATGCACCACAACCAATGCCCATCGGCCTCTCTCCGCAAACTCATGCTCAAGCAAAATGATGATAAAGTTCACCACCAACAGCAACTGCAACAGTATGAATATAGGCGAGTAATATATCAACTGTCTTGACGCCATCGGCCCAAACCACTTCTCCACAAAGGTTGCCAAAGCAAGCCCCACGGCATACACTGTCAACAGCAATATCGTCGCCCTGTACGACGACAAAAACTTTACAAATCTCTCCATCAACTATTCACTTTAGTGTTCATATCAAATAGCTCGTTCAATCGACAACAAAGATAAATAATCTATCCCGATAAAAAATATGACGGGCCGACTCCTTAGCCGACCCGCCTTACAAATATTACTTTAACAACTAAAAAATTACTACTTCCTATATGGGGGCATAAAAGTAACTTCCCCAAGCTTTGGATCATCCTTCTTATGCGTAATTAGCTTTTCAATCTCCTCCTCGCTCTGCAAGTTGTTTCCCCATATATTGTTGACAGCAGAAACAGGATTAGGCGAATTGTTAACCAACTCATACAGAACACCATCATGACCATTGCCCAAAAACTGATTCTTTCCTACGTTGTAATCCTCACCTTCGGTAAGATTTCCCATATTAACATCAGGTCCTGCGGCAAAATCACGCGAATCGCCAATCAGCGTAACACCCCACAAATTACCTTTCATAATATTTCCAGAGATAATCACCTTAGGCGTACTTTTACCAGAATAAATACTTATGGCACTACCTCCATTATTTGGATCAGGTTCATACTTATTGTCATAAATCTCATTATCTTTTATCTCCACATCCATCATTCCGTTAGTGGTAATGCCAAATCTCGCATCTCTAACCTTGTTGCCCGATATAACAACCTTGTTTGTTCCACCCATGCCCATAAGGTTTGATACAGAAATACATCCACAACCTCGGTTTATGGCCTTTGCAATACCTATCACCTCATTGCCAATAATCTCAACAGGATAATCCCCTCCAATACCGGCATTTATTTGAGGCCTGTTAGTTGCTATAGCTGAATTCTTAAACAAATAGTTGTCCTTAAATAGCATTGGTGATGTGCTATTGGCTGCACTGCTCAACACCGGATAAGCATTGTTCATAAACTTACAGTTAGTAACAACAAGATATGAGTTTCTGTATAATTCTATAACAGGTTTCTTTATGGTAACATCACTAAACTCGCTATTATCTATTACAACAGGCTTGCCTGCGCCAAAATTAAATGCAACTCCAACAAACTTCATGTTCTTTATAGTAGCGCCTGCCAAATCTCCCGTAACCTTTATAGGCTTAGGCTCCGACGAATCATCATATCTCATGATGGTACTTTGTCCCTTTGGTGAAAAGTCTATCTCGCCCACAACATTTATCTCAACCTTATTCTTAATCTTCATCACAACATTATCTTCCAATATCCTCAAGATGGTACCTTCTTCAATAACCAAATTATCTTCAACAACATAAGCTCCATCCTCAAAGGTTACCGGGTAACTATCGTTCTCACTAAGCATCTTTAAGCTCAAAACTCCCTCGCTTGATGATTCAATGTCACACGATGCTGTCAAGCTGTCGTTTAGCGTCACACCTATAGTGGCCTTACCATCAGATAATGCCTCCACATTTCCTTCTCCATCAACCGAAATAATATTCGGAGCTGACGACTTCCACGAAACGCTTTCAACAGATCCTTCGTCGGGAATGCTCAAATAAGTTAACTTTCTCTTGTCTCCCACTCTTAGCAACGTCGGTGGATTATCAAATATCACACCTGTAGTCCTCAATCCATCAACCTTAACCTTAAACGACTGTCTGACACCCATCGACACAATAGTCACATCAACATCTTTCATCTCCGTAAACTTCTCCTCTGTCATCCTCACCTCCAGTACATTCTTTCCTGCCCTGCCCGATGTAGGTGTTATCTTCAACCAATCAACTCCAATGGGTTCCAGCTCCCACGCCTCTGTAGAGTTAAACGTAACCTGCTTCACATTCGTGCCTGCATCAGGATAAAACGTAATCGATGTATCCTCCAAAACAATGCTGGGTTCCACATTGTCATCATCGTCGCAACCATAAAAGGCAAACACAAAGCCAAATACAGCAGCCAACAGCGCATACTTATAAGTAAAAGATATTCTTATCTTATCCATTGTTATCATATTCTTAAACTTAAACATAACTATTCTTAAATCTTACAACCAGTCGGCATAGCTGCCGCTTATTACACCATAGTCGGTCAATTTAGTACATTCTTTGAAACACTCTTTAGTGTTCTTCACAGTCTTAAACTCACCTTCATGTTCGTTCCTCTGATATAAGTGAATCCTGCTACCTGCAACCACCGTGTATGGCGACTCACCACCCAACTGACTGCAACCTGCAAATGCTCCTGAAAAATTCGTCACCTCTCTGTTATTGTCAAATATGCTGACAGGAACTGAAGTCAATGTCGTGCAGTTATTAAATACTTTCGAGAAGTTAGTAACCTTAGGTGAAGCCGCAAACAGCCCTGCATCAACCGACTTAAGAGCCGTACAACCATCAAATGCCGATGAATAATTAGTAACCTTAGTATGATTAGCAAATATATCCTTAGGTATACTCGTCAAACCGGTGCAATTTTTGAAAACACTAGAGAAGTTCGTAACATTCGGTGCATTAGCAAATATGCTCGCATCAATAGATGTAAGACCTGTACAATCTGAAAACGCAGATGAGTAATTTGTTACCTTTGTATTATTAGCAAATATGTCTTTAGGAATGATTGTCAACCCGGTACAGTTTCTGAAAACCCCCGAGAAGGTTGTAACATTCATATTATTGGCAAACAATTTTTCAGGGATGCTCTTCAAAGAACTGCATCCATTAAATGTGTTAGACATATCTGTAGCATTTGTATTATTGGCAAACAAGTTCTCTGGGATGCTCGTCAAAGCGCTGCAACCATTAAAAGCATAAGTGAATTTTTTTATTGCAGTATTCGTAACAAATAGATCCTCAGGTATCGATTTCAAATTCTGAGCACCGTAGAACACCTGAGAAACATCAGTCAATGCAGTGCAACCCTCAAACATATCGCTCGGTATGCTCTCAAAAATAGAGCTTTCACTACTTTGTGCCCAAAAACATCTGTTCACTCTATCCAGCTTATCACACCCGGCAAACAAACCTTTAGGCAAAGTCTTTATATTCCTACAACTTGAAAAAGCTTCATAAGCATCTGTAAGTTCCTTGCAATCAGCAAAAAACCTATCTGGTACGCTCGTCAAACCTTCACAACCGCTAAATGCTGACTTAACATTAGCCAAAACGCTGAATGACTCAGCATTAGGCATAGCAATCCTCTCCATGTTTATGCTGTTGTATAGACCTTGCTTCAAGCTTCTCAACCCTGTGTTACCCCAATTTTCTATGGCAATAAGCGCATTCCTGTTAGCCGATGTTGCTGCTTCCATGGTTGATGAATTAAGACTCTCAACCAAACCGATTATCCTAATCTCATAATCACCCATCTTCTCATAAGAGTGGTATGGCCTTGCAGTCATCACATGCTGTGCAGTTCCGTCTCCCCAATCAATCAAACAGTTTATAAACGCTTTACCATAGTTGTGGTCTTGGTCGTTTATCGGTACATAATACCTGTATCTTGTCGTACCATCTTCCATCTCAACCTGGTTTGCATCTGTCATCCTTATCTTTAATACCATGGCATCCTCGGTAAGCATCTGAATAACCATTACATCAACCTCTACTGCACTGCTCTCGCTTTCGCCTGCCTTCACTTGAACAACTGCCGTACGGTCGGAAAAAGCAATGTTCTTATCTGCCTTAATATTAAGAGTATTGTTTTCCACATCTTCAACCAGCGTCAGCCATGTTGCCTCTGTCGTTGCTGTCCAACTGCCACTGCTGTTGATCTTCACCTCATACTCACCGCCTGCACCGGCAATCAACACAACTTCGTCATCGCCCTTCAGTTCAACCGACAGCTCGGCAGCCTCAGCCACCTCTCCTTTTTGCTTCAGCACAACTGTTGCCAACGGCTTCCTTGACAACTCATCTTTTAATACTATGTTGGCCACTCTCTCATTTTCACCATCGTTCTTGCCAACGGATATCATCAGTTTGCCATCGGCATTAGTAAGTGCCACCCACTTCGAATCTGCTGATTCAGCATACCACTCACCATTCGATTGAACACCCAATTCAAATGAATTTCCGCTTGCGTCAACCTCAATCTCTGCCGAGTTGCCGTTATCTCCAATCACAATCTTGTCCGAACTGCTCGATAGATGTATGAATGGATCACCCATGACATCGTCGTTACTGTCGTCACACGAACCAAAGAACAGTCCTACTAAAACAACTGAAAGAAATATTTTTAAATATGTTTTCATAATAATCTTACTTTAAGAAATTCATGTTATATAGTGGCTCCACTGAATCTGCGGTTAATACCTCAACATCTTTCACACTCATAACCTTAAAATCTGAATCTGTCTTTCCAAAGCCATTAAGCAGATATTTCACCAAGTTAGCATTGATAGGCTCAATCTCTCTCTTTTCTGATGTCATCATCCTGGTGCCTGCACCACTATGCTGACTCATCTCCTTCATACTGCTCGTCTGAACAAATCTCGGTATCCTTGCAAAACCCCAATTAGTAAAAAATGAGTACTTCCCCGTCTTGAAGTTGTAACCAACCAAGCCGAAATAATCCAAAACCACCGGCTCGCCCTGATAAGTGGTAGAAATACCCAACATCTGAATGGTATGTTCGTCAAGTATTTGCATCCTCGCAAAATTACCCGTCAAGAACAAACCACTCTCAGCATCAAGCAGCGTAGGAAACATGATATACTGACTCATACCCGCATTGGCTATAAAAGCAGGATTAGCATTGTTACCTAAAGGTATGTTCATCGTACCATCATCTTTCATGTTTACCATTATGCCCGACAACGTCTCCTGCCACAAACCTGTTGCAAAGAACATTCTATAATCAGGCACTGGCAACCAACTGCTCACCAAGCTGAAATTTGTAGGCTCTTCCTCTGTTATGACCCAATCGCCTGACTCACCCGCATTCTTGTCATAAACACGCCAGTTTGCCGAAGTCATCTTCCACTCGCCTCCCATAGCATTGAATGCATCAGTCTGCTTCGTTTCGTTAAACTTCAACCTGCCGCCAAACTCAATATCTATGCTGTTACCACGATTATCACTAACAACACCGCTGATTGTAGTCCTTGTCAAACTTGTATTCACATTTATTGATGCCTCTTTTATATCATGCTTTGCATTATTAGCCGCATCAATATTGTCTGCATCAAGCCAATAACTGCTCAAGGTCGACAAGCTGTTTTTAACCCCAGAATTATCTGAAAAATACTGCCCCGATGGTAGATCAATATTATACAAATTCTCCGACCTGTCATTATACAGATCCAATACCACAGCAATCTTCTGATCCTCTGTGGCAAATGCCACTCTGTATAATCCTTGACCATAGTATGTCATATACTGCGACACCAAGATTGTCTTCAACTTAACCTTCTGTACTTCCACAGCAGTAAACGTCACATCCTTAGCATCAAACCTCATGCTGTTGCCATACTTGTCGCTCAACAAACCATTCAACTTAATCTGTCCGCCTTCCGACACAACTGCAATCGAACCCAACGTAAAAGCATGTTTCTGGTTGTCGCTCTTTGCCATCCAATATGAGAAGTCACTCTCCGAGTCAATGCTGAAGGCCTCTTTGTCTCTTGACAGCTCATAGGTGCCTGTCACCGGCAACAACTTGTCGCCAACCTTGCTTATCAATCTCAACGAGAGTTCATATTCACTATTGCTCAGCTTAACATCATAAACACCTGAGCCATTGCTCTTTGCCGACTCAACACCGCTAAAGCTTGTGTTGATCTCCTCAACTTTACGGCTAACCTCGGGCGCCTCATAATCGTCGCAACCCACAACCGTAAGCAGCAGGCCCAACAAAAACAACCCTATGTATTTTCTATTTATCATATTTCTTTACCTCCCCTATTTTTTAATTAACCTCATTGCAAGGAATTGGCTGAGTCCAAACTCCGTATATTGTTCTCCGCCGGCACTGACATTAAGGAGAATAAACCCATCTGCATAGTTTTTCTCTCCCTTATAGAACCAGCCGTTGCCGTTGTCAACAAATTCAATAATGAAATTATCCATACTGCCATTCCACTTAGTCTTAAGACCTACTCCCGAGTTGATGGATATACCTCCGGTAGTAAAGGCTGCCCACATATACGTAACCACATCCGGATTACGTTTAACATATTGAGGATTAAGTTCCAAAACGCCCTGTCTCCAGTTATACTCAAGATACAGGTCAAACGGCAAACCTTTCAACTTCAAACTACCCTCTTCCGTACGAACTATTGAAACATCAATAGCAGTACCGCCTGTGGCATAAGTGTACATGCTGTATTCGCCCAAAAAATCATCTTCTTTCAAACCATAAGGGTTGGTAACCAACTGCAAGATTGTCTTTCCTTCAGGACTTGAGAATGTTCTCGTCCCTGGATTCCAAAACAGGTCATTAACCTTCTTATCGTTCAAATCTATCGGCTTATATAGCTTTATTCCCTTATCTGTGAAGATGAACGAGAATGAGGAATGTTCCTCGCCTTGAGTCAGCAATAACGACTGACGCGAGATGAACTCACCTTCAACGGGTTCTCCCTCATACGTTCCCTTCACTGCATAAAATGCAGGTATGTCCGACAAACTCTTCATCACATTCTTCACCTTTGTCAGATAGTCCGTTGCCGACTCCTTCAATGGATACATGTGAATAACAGAACGATGTTTCTTGCCTGTCATCACAATCTCACTATCGTCGCCTCGCTCAAAAACAAACTCATGGTCGCCTTCCATGCCCACTCCTGTACCGTCGCCCAAATCACCATGGTCGGGGTCTGAAAAGTAGTGGAACAGATTGTTATATGTCACAAAGTTCAACGTGGCACCCACATCCTTGCCAACCGAATAGAGACTCTTTTCCATCTTCGATACATCATTCGACATTATCGACTGAACCTCAACACTGCCATCAGCCCTGAATACGGCAGTCAAGGCATATCCTCCATAGGTCTGGTTCGTACCTCCGGGATAATATTCCATCAGCCAACCGCGTTCCGACGAAATAAGCAAATCTCTATATTTGTTCACCTCTTTCTCGAGTCTGGTTGACGCTGAATCTTCAAACAGGTCTTCCACTTCCGACACACACGAGGTGACTAGGAAGCTCATCAACGCTATTAAAATAATATTATATCTGTTTCTCATAACTTGTCCTATTTTTTCTCTTCAAAGAGGTTCAACATCGAAGCATTATGTACTTGACATTCATCGGCATTAGTCTCAAACTGCCTGTAGATATTAGCTTTGTTTGCCATATATTCGGCACGCATAGCCTCAAAGCTTACTGCTTTTGTCAATGGTGTGTTAGACAACAACTGCTTCCATTCAGGCATTATCAATTCAAGCTTGGTAACCTCGTCCATACGTCGGTTCACCACATTTCTCAACTGGTCCATGTCTATGTTCCACTTGCTCATCATATAATCCTTCATAATCTGAATCTTCTGGTCTAGCTTCTTGCCACCCACCTCGCCGGCAGCGGCATAAAGGTCTGACCACTGCTTGTCGGTGTAGGTCAAATACCTACAAGTAACCTCCACAACATCCTCCGAGCTCATGCTGCCTGCGTATGCAGAAACAAATCCCAGCGGGGCATACTCGTTGATGGATGTTCTGTTGTGCCACCCCGACGGACTGTAGTCTCCACCACTTATTAAGTTGAAGTCTTGCGGATAGTTGATATCCTGATGCAATATGTGCGTAAACTCATGATGCATGGTATTGAAGAAATACTCATTCATCTGCACCACATCTTGCTCGTTCAGCCAGTTGGTCATATAAATGGTGATCTTCAAACCGCCCTCTGCTGTTCCCAACGTAATGGTTCCATCAGTGTTCCAAGATGCCGAACCAATCACTTGCAATATGGCAGGTGCATGCTGACGCATGAAGTCAACCCCGGCAACTTCAACATACGAGTCCAACCACGCATGTTGTATGATTGATGCCATCTTCATACTATTCTCCAACGTAGACGGCACAAGATTCTTGGTAAAGTCAATCTCCTTGTCGTCCATCCTATATTTATAATCAATATTATAAACATCCGTATAGTTCTTTTCCAACCACTTATCAAACTCATTCTTTGGCTCCTCCACTCGGTCAAACACACTAAACGATGTGTCGGGATCATCCTTGCTACAGCCAACCAACAATGTCACAGCAGATAAGCAGATTATTATATGATAAAATATCTTTCTCATATCCATTATTCTATTTTGTGTTTTCTCCATAAATCTATCACTATCTTGGGTTAGGTGTAAGACCTGCCGAAACCACTGCCGCAGGTATCTGAATAACTCGTCTCAAATCGTCCGGAGCCAACGTCATAGGCTCTCCGCCATCAACGTTGTGTATCACCTCGATGCCATATCTTCTGATGTCCAACCAACGAAGCCCGCTGTGCATGGTCTCAATTCTGCGAGCATGCAACAACCCTTGCAGCATCATCTCCTGCGTACCCTCCTCAATGGGAAACTTAGCGTGGAAATCCTTAACCAACACCAACCATGGATCAAGCTCTTTGGCTTTAACTGATGCCAGTTCGCGTTCCTTCTTGCCTTGATAGTATTTCACAATAGCATCGGCCGATGCAGGGTTGCCACCCTTCTTCTCATACCAGTATGACAGGTCGCGGGCGGCAGCATCATAGTTCTTCAGCATGATGTTGGCTTCTGCCCTCACCATCAAAGTCTCGTCGGTGGTGAACGCCATCTGAACAACGTGTGGCTGTCCTGTTCTTGCCGTCGGATTGATTATCTCAAAAATCTCTCCAAACTTAGGAACAAACTTAGTGGGGTATCCTCTCCTTGTATATACAGGGAAGTTGTTTCCGAAGCTGTCGCCCCACGGACCTGCAGAACCATATATGCAGTAGAAATTGATAGGGTCGGAATTGCCATATCGTCCTTCCATATAGTTTCTGCCCCACAACGACCTCAATGGAACGAGCAACAGGTTGGCAGGCTCATCATTGCTGATGTAAGCATAAGTTATCTCTGTGCTCGAATTATAAATTCTGTACGACGGCACATCGCGCAACACTGCACTCGGATTATCAGGCAACACATCGTTGGCATATTTCAATGCTTTCTCATAATCGCCATAAAACAGATAGAACCTCGCGGCAAATGCTGCCGACGCCTTTTTGTTGAAATGATACAAAGGAATGTCATACACATTGTCGTCAATCATAGGATAAGCCTCCTCAATGTCGCGAGCAATCTTTTCATAAACATCCTTCACCGTACCTCTGTCATACTTAACACCGATGACGGTTTCCAACTCTTCGATGTATGGTATTCCCAAATCTTTGTCTGCCGTAGCTTCGCCGTAAGGCTGGCAAAACGTGTTGGCAAGCATGAAGTGTGCGTATGCTCTACACATTAATGCTTCTGCCTTTATCGATTGATTTTCTACTGACAGCCCCAACCTGTTCTCAATGGCATCAAGCACCTGATTGGCGGCACTCACTGCTCCATAGCACTCCTGCCACAACATCTGCGGAGCATCCCACTCAATGGTCTTTATATCTTTCCAAAAGTAGTTTTCCGTTATCATTGCAAAGCTCGGATTGCCATACTCTGCACCATTATCCATGGCATTGTCCGTCCTATGCTCATATATCATCATAGGGTCTACGATGGGATATGCCGATACCAACAACTCCTTCAACTTCTTGTTAGAGTCCAACTCGGTCCTCTTATCCGGCATCACATCCAAAAAATCGTTGCACGAAACACCTCCAATAAGAAGAGCAAAAATTATGACTATATATCTATATGTATGTTTCATATATATAATGTTTTTTCTATTCATACTCTAAAATCCCAACCTAAGCGTACATGTGAATTGCTTTGGAACCGGTGCCGAGACTCCTCCCGAACGGAAGAACTCTGGGTCTTGACCATTCAACTTCTTGTCTGCATAAATCAAAAACAGGTTGGTTGCCTGCATCTTTATCGACGCACTCTTCAATACATATCCGTCCAACACATCCTTTGGCAATGTATATGTAAGCGAAAGCTCTTTCAATCTCACAAAACCACCATCCGCAATGCGTGCCGATGAATAGTTGTAAGCGTTATATCCATAATTAAGGTTGGAATACAAGTTGTTCTCTCTTGCCGAAGCAATGACAGGCACATCCGTAATATTCTCGTCACCCTTAACAACCCAACGGTTCTTAAAATCCTTAGGCGTTGCATCCAAGTCGTTGTATTTGCTCTTGAAAACAGGATCTAATCTCAACTTGTTGCCTGCAGAATATGTGATGAACACATTCAGCTTCCAGTTCTTATATGTGAAGATATTTCCAAGACTACCCGTGATGGTTGGTTCCGTAGGACCTTCATACTTCAAGAAATCCAAACCGTCAATCTGTTGGAAGTTCAAATCAGAGTAGTTGTCTTTCGTAACAACCACCTCTTCCCCATCCTCGTTAGTGATAAGATATGTGGGGAATCCAGATTCATCCAACCCTGTGAACGGTATTGAGAACAAGCTTCTGTGTGGATAGCCTTCTCTTGTGAAACCCGTTCCCGAGATGAAGTCAAACATCATAGAGCGAGTCTTAAGGTCGGTCACCTTAGTCTTGTTGTAACCAAAGATGAAGTCGCTTGACCATTGAAAATCAGGCATCACTATGTTTTGTGTAGACAACGTAAACTCAACACCGTGCGATTTCATCGATGCCACATTACCCATCCTGTTCACCGAGCCGCTACCTCCCTGTGTTGCAATCCAACCAATAAGGTCGTAGTTGTTTCTCTTATACCAGTCGGCGGCAAGGTTTATTCTGTTATTCAAAAATCCAAGCTCGGCACCAATGTTCAGCTCATGCTTCTTCTCATAAGTCAAATCTCTGTTCTCCTGGTCTTTGATGTACAATCCCGACTCGGCAACGGATGCCTGCGGACGCCAAGGATTATAGCTGTAAATGGTAACAGTTGAATTGGTCACCCATGCAGGACCGGCATCAGCCGTCAAGCTGTACGACCCCTTCAAGGTGAGGTGTGACAATGCAGGCCTCAAACTCTCGAAGAAATCCTCCTCATGCACGTTCCATGCACCGGCAATGTTCCATGTAGGCAGCCAGCGTGCCGAGCGCGACTTACCCAAACGGTTCGTTCCCTCATACCTGATTGTCCCCGTCAAGGTGTAGCGCATCATATACGAATAAGTAGATGTTGCAAAATATGCCACCTGTCTGCTAGTAGTGTTATTCAAACCAAAGTAGTCAGTGTTTCTCTCACGCATCAGCTTGAAAGCCAAATAGTCGAAAAATGGCAACTCCCCGTTGTCATACTGCATGCCCCAGCCGTCCGACCAGTCCACGGTTCTCTCTTGCGAGTTAAGCTCCATACCGGCATAGCTGTTGATGATATGGTCCTCGTTGATCTGCGTGTTGTATGTTGCAGCCAAACGCATGTCGTAGCTCAACATCTTATACGACCTCTTGTTGTAGAAACCACCCTTAGGCAATATAGTCTCGGGCAACGTGTTAGGCTTGTCGGGGTCGTTATATAACCAGTCGTTGGCCTTCTGCATAACAGCGTCGTCCATAGCCCTGTAAGCCAATGCCTGATTTGAAAAATCTGTAATCTTGTGTGCCTGCTGAACACCCGAATACTTCACAGCACCCAGCATGCTTAGCTTCAATCCTGAATGATGTTTCCAGTTGAACTCACCCTGAAACTTGGTATCGATAACATCCAACTCCATGTAGTTAGTCTCCAACTCGTTGAATATATTGAACGGCGCAAAGTTGCGTGTGTAATACGCATCGGGGTCTAACGTGCGCGACGTATTCAATGAATATGAATAAGGGTTGATGTCAAACGAACGCGATACATTACCGCTCACAGCATCATTCGTCTGCCCCACCGTACCCGGAGCATTCTGCTGCCTGTACGAAGCATTGGCAATAGCCGTAAACGACAGCTCGTTGGTTATATTATATGTATTGTTCAAGTTGGCCGTATAACGTCTCACCTTGCTCTGCTTCATCCAACCCGGGTCAGTCATGACACTCAACGATATGTATGACTGACTCTTGTCCGTACCGCTCGACAAGCTCACAGAGTGGTTCATCATAACAGAGTTTGAGAACAGCATATCAAACCAATCGGTATTTCTATACTCTGCCTCCTTCAAATATCTCGCTCTCTCCAATGGAGTGTTCAACAGCCCAAAAGTCTTGGTGACGGGGTCATAAGTATGAATCAACCTGTACATGCTGCCATAAACACCACTGTTTCTGGCTCTGTACACCGTTGCAAGATTAAGCCATCCCTTGTCGTTAAGCTCTTGATAAATACCCATCTGGTCTTGCGAGTTCATTATGTTGAACCTATTGTAGCTCGGCTTCAACCTCGTCGTGAACTCACCCGTGTAGTTAAACGATGAGGAACCAGTCCTACCCTTCTTGGTTGTGATGACGATAACTCCCGCCATGGCCTTTGCTCCATATATTGATGTGGCAGAACCATCCTTCAATATCTGAAAACTCTCAATGTCGTCGGGGTTGAGTCCTGCTATTGCCGAACTAATCAACGTCACTGCATCACCTGACGACAGTGCATCGGCACTTACATCAACCACATTCTCCTGAATGACACCATCAACAACCCATAACGGCTTCGAACTGCCATAGATTGACGTGGCACCGCGTACTCTGATTTTGGGTGCTGTACCAAACGTTCCCGATACGTTCTGAACCGAAACACCGGCCGAACGACCTTCCAATCCGCGGCTGACGTCAGACATACCGTCCAACTTAACATCTTCGCCCGAAAGCCTGTCCGTTGCACCCGTAAACATTCGCTTGTCCGTGGCAACCATACCCGTTACAACTACCTCTTCCAAAAGCTCCGAATCCGAAAGCATGGTGATGACCATATTCTCGGAAGCAGCAACCTCCTGCGTCTTCATTCCCACGTATGAGACAACAAGCACCGAGTTGCCGGGCACGGAGATGCTGAACTTTCCGTCGAAGTCTGTTACCGTTCCGCTCGACGGATTGTTTTTCACCTGAACGGCCGCGCCGATAACCGGCTCGCCACTCTCGTCCACAACGGTGCCTCTCACTTGCACTTGAGCCTCAACCACGCCTATTGACACAAACAATAGGGTTAAGAACATCAAAAGTTTTCTTTTCATAAATTCTATCTTAAATTGAAACAACGTAATCTGTTTGACTTTCCTTTTATTGCTATGAGACTAGAGATTATTTTAACAATTTTCTCAAAATCTCCGAAAATATATCTAAAAAGCAACACTCATCATGTTGCCATTTCACCTTAATTTGCTATATAACCTTTTGCAAAGTTAAGGTATTCTGCAAACTTTACAAACATTTTTTCAATAAATGCTGTCTTTTTTTTACAAAATCACACAAATATATGCTCCAACTATGCGATTTTAACATTACAAGCAATTCGTAAAATTTGTATATTATACAATGTATATAATAAAACATGCACTATGCATCCCCCTCCCACAGCGCACTAACGCGACACTACCCTCTTCGCATCATATTTACAAAATCGTATATATAATGTATACATGATACGGAGGGTGTCAGGAGATGATAATATGTAAGGCAGAGATGACAAAAGTGACAAAAAGCACATTTTTGTGTATTTTCCACCATCAAATATGTTGATTTATTTCTTTGTTTATATATAAAACATTATATTTGTGACTAGAATTATTTAATAAATAAAATATTAAGGTCATGGTAAGTTATAAAGAGTTGGGGTTGGTAAACACCCGTGAACTATTCAAGAAAGCTATTGATGGAGGTTATGCTATACCTGCATTCAACTTCAACAACATGGAACAGCTTCAGGCCATCATTTCGGCTTGTGTTGCTACAAAGTCTCCGGTAATTTTGCAAGTGTCAAGTGGTGCTCGCAAATATGCCAACCAAACACTGTTGAGGTATATGGCTCAGGGTGCTGTGCAGTATGCAAAGGAATTGGGTTATGAAATTCCTATCGTGCTACACTTGGACCATGGCGACAGCTTTGAGTTGTGCAAGGATTGTATCGAGAGTGGTTTTTCATCAGTGATGATTGATGGTTCTCACCTTCCTTATGAAGAAAATGTGGCATTGACAAAGAAGGTTGTTGACTATGCTCACAAGTATGATGTAACTGTTGAAGGCGAGCTTGGTGTGTTGGCAGGTATCGAAGACGAAGTTGTTGCCGAGCATCACACTTACACCGAACCGGATGAGGTTGTTGATTTTGTTACACGCACAGGTGTTGACTCATTGGCTATCTCTATAGGTACTTCACACGGTGCTTACAAGTTTACTCCTGAACAGTGCACACGTAACGAAAAGGGTGTTTTGGTTCCTCCTCCATTGCGTTTCGACATATTGAAAGAGATTGAAAAGAGGATTCCGGGATTCCCAATCGTATTGCACGGATCATCATCTGTTCCACAGGAGTATGTGGCAACTATCAATAAATATGGTGGTAAATTGACTGACTCAATAGGTATTCCTGAAGAGCAGTTGAGAGAGGCAACTAAATCAGCAGTTTGCAAGATTAACATCGACAGTGATGGCAGATTGGCTATGACTGCTGCTGTAAGGGAAGTTTTTGCCAACCATCCTGAAGAGTTTGACCCACGTAAGTATTTAGGTCCGGCTCGTGAAGAATTAAAGAAACTATATATGCATAAGACTGAAAGCGTTCTTGGTAGCGCCGGTAAGGCTTAATGAATACATAGTAATTACAATCAATCTATTAGTTGACGGCCGTCCCCATAGGGGGCGGCTTTTTTTTTATCTGCATGGGGGAAATGAATCAGGGGTTGCGCTTCAGGTTCTTGATGGTGGTGTTGAGTGTGTGTTCTTTTAGCAGTTGGTTAAGTGATATGTGCATTCGATATTGCCAGTAGTGGTCGGGCACGGCGGGTATGTTGATGCGCTCGGCATTGGCGTCGGGGTTGCGGAGAATGGGGTCGATGGACATCCAGTCTTGCCACGGCAGTATGACGAGCATGGCTGGCGAAGCGAGGTGGTTCTCAATTATTTGTTTGCATATCTCGGCGGGGCATTGCGATGGTGCGTCGCCTTCCATGTGAAGCACGTTGTTGTAGTAGCTTTGCGTGAGGGGTGGGTTTTCGGTCCACCATTGGCGCAGAGTCGGCATGTCGTGCGTTGATGTTGTGCAGACGGAAAGGTACGGCATGTTTTGCGTGTCGGCAAACTGACTGCCGAGTGTTTTGGGCATTCGCTCGAGCTCGAGTGAGAGAATTTGCAGGGTGTTCATGACGTTGGGTACGCATTGAGGAATCATCCCGAGGTCTTCGCCACAGGGCAGCATCTGCGTGGCGCCGAGGAGCGGAGGCAGTTTTTTGAGTGCTTGATGCGCCCAAAAGTCGTTGTGGCGGTGGAAGAAAAAATCGTCGTAGAGTCGGTTGAACGCCGCTTTGGCGTCGTCGTCGAGCTGTTGGTAGCTGTCGGTTGAGTGAGCGTTGATACGAGGATGGTACATGTCGGCTTGGCGCGGGTCGGCCACGAACAGCACCTCCATGGTGAGTTGCAACAAACCTTCGCGTATCACGTTCGCTTTGTCATTATCTTCATAATCAACACGTTGCATTATTTTGCGTTGAGTATTGCAGAACTCTTTGAGCTCGTATTGGTCGGGAGCTGTGAGGTTGAGATAGCTGTCAACAACTTCGCTTGTGTAGGAGCCAAACAGGCGTTGCAACAGCGATGTTGTGATGTATGGTTTGATCAATCGATTGCGGTCGAACGCAATGCCGTTGCTTTCCAACTCCTGAGGGGAGAACGGCAATGCGGGATAGAAGTGTCCCGTCAATCCGAATATGTCGGTGATGGGGATTTCCCATATACGGAAGAATCCGAGTATGTGATCGATGCGATAGGCGTCGAAGTAGTCAGCCATCTTTTGGAATCTGTTTATCCACCATCGGTAGCCCTCGTGCTCCATAGCCTCCCAGTTGTAGGTGGGGAAAGCCCAGTTCTGTCCGTTGACGGAGAAGTCGTCGGGCGGTGCCCCGGTCTGCGTGTCAAGATTGAAGAGATGGGGAGCTGTCCACGCTTCCACGCTGTTGCGGTTTATGCCTATGGGTATGTCGCCTTTGAGAGATATACCTTTTTTGTGTGCATAGTTTTTGGCGTGGGTGAGCTGTGTGTGTAGCAGATACTGAACGAAATACCAGTAGTCTACCTGTGAACTCAATGACGAATTGCGACTGAGCATCTGCTTGAGTTGATGAAAGTCGTAGTTTGCATGGTCCTGCCAATTTTGGAAGTTTGTGGTGCCGTAGTGGTCGCGAAGAGTGCTGAAACATGCGTAAGGGAACAGCCAATGGTCGTTGGTTTTCACAAACTGTTTGTATGAAGCAGTTTGCATTGTGCTGTGATAGCGCTCGTTGAATAGAATTTTGGTATAACGTTTCTTCAAATCGGCAACAGCTTCATAATCGACGTAAGCCAGATTGTTGAGCTTCTTTGCCTCGCTGTTAAATCGGCTTTGTGCGACCTTGTTTTTGAGCGGCAATGAGGCGCATGCTAGGTATATGGGGTTGAGCGCATAGATGGATATTGCGCTGTAGGGGTAAGAGTCGCGCCAGGTGTGCGAGTTGGTGGTGTCGTTGATGGGAAGCAGCTGCAACACCTGCTGGTTGGTGACGGCGAGCCAGTCGGCCATCAGCATTATATCGTCGAAGTCGCCTATTCCGTAGCTCTTGTCGGAACGCAGGGAGAACAGCGGTATGGCTGTGCCACGCGCTTTGTAGGCGAAGCCGGGATAGTTAAAGCGGAGGTTTTGAACTACAGCTGTTGAGCCGTCGTGTTGTAAGCCAAACTTGCAGAACATGCGGTTGTCGCCATATTCCCAATAGATTGCCTCGCCGGTGTTGCTGTCTTTGATGAAAAGCTTATAGTCGATATGCCTGGGGAGCAGGTCGTAGCTGACGGCAAGTTGCCAGTGCGCATCGTCGATGTACTTCAGAGGAAGCGCCTTGTCGGCGTCCCAGTTGCCCAACAGGTCGGAGTCGCCCGAGATGAACAGGTGTTGATCTTTGCCCACATAAGGACATGTCACATTGATAATCAGACAGTTGTTGTGAACGTCGATATTTGTTTTCTCAACAGAGTGGCTGAACTGAGTCTTTGTGAAGAGAGAGGAGAACAGGTATTGGTCGGGGTGCGGATCACGCCACTGGTCGGTGATGTGATAGTTTCCAAAGCCGTCGAGACGCAGATGTCGGTTACTGCCCCACTCTCTTCTTATGACCTTTTGGTCGCACTTGACCAGGTAGTAGTATTGTATGTCTTGATATTCAGGCAGTTGAACCTGAGTGTGCCACAATGTTCCGTCGAGTGACAACAGCAGAGCATCGTCCTCGTTGAGGTTTCCGAGCGAATCGGTGGAACCGCAGATGTAGACCTGTTGCCCCCAGGTTGTGAAGTAGTCGATATGAAAATTAACTATTGTCATATATATAGTTTTGACTCTTTAGGGGCTGGCAAGACCTTGATGCCATTGCGGGCAGGTCGTTGTCGACTCTATCAGAGCAAGAACAGAATAATCAGCTGAGCGGATATCACCCTCAAGAACATTGTGAGAGGATATACGGTTGCGTAGCTGACTGCAGGCACGTCGTTACCCGCAGTTGTGTTTGAGTATGCCAACGCAGGCGGGTCGGTCATGCTTCCCGATATCAATCCCATGAGCGTGAAGTAGTTAAGCTTGCAAACTTTCCTACCGATTATACCAATTATTAGTATTGGCACCACCGTGATGATTACACCGTAGCCTATCCACATATATCCGCCGTTGACGATGGTTTCCACGAAGTTGCCTCCGGCTTCGAGCCCCACGCAGGCAAGGAATATAGCTATACCAATCTCTCGCAACATTAGGTTGGCGCTCATTGTGGTGTAGGTGATGAGGTGGAATTTGTGACCAAATCGGCTTATGAGTATCGCCACAATCAACGGTCCGCCTGCCAATCCCAGCTTTACGGGCTGCGGTATTCCGGGGAACAAGATTGGTATGCTTCCGACAAGAACACCGAGAGCGATGCCAATGAATATTGTTATCAGGTTAGGTTCCCTCAGTCGCTTGAGCGAGTTGCCGAGAAACTTCTCGAGGCCGGCTATGGAATCCTCCGAGCCCACAACGGTGAGTCGGTCGCCCAGTTGCAAGTGCAGTCGCGAGTCGGCAATAAGGTCGACACCGGCACGGTTCACACGCGTCACGTTTACACCAAAGTTGTTTCTCAGTTTGAGGTTTCCGAGCGAGCGTCCGTTTATCTCCGACTTGGTGATGGATATTCTTCTTGACACCAGTTGCGAGTCGAGCTTGTTCCACTCACTTCGGTCCATGTCTATAGTTTCGCCTATTAAAGCTTCTATTAATTCAATGTTGTTATAGTTGGTGACTACCAACACTTTATCATCTTCGTGAAGGACGGTATCCGTTTTGGGAACCACCAGTTGGTGAGTGCTTGTGTGGAGCACTCGCGATATCACGAATTCCTTGTCCAGCAAGGACTTGATATCCTTTATGTTTTTGCCGAAAACAGCAGGGTTCTTCACCTGAAGTGAGAACATATTTGCTTCGGTCATCTTTGAGTCGTCGTTGTCCTCCAGCGTCCTGTTCTCCTCAGCAAAGTCCACCTTGAAGATGGCCTTAAGCAGAACGATTGTAAGAATGATGCCCACAACGCCGAGCGGATATGCCACAGCATAAGCCGTTGCGATGGATGGATCTACGCCGCCGGTGAGGTCGGTATAGGTTTGCTGCGCAGCACCCAAACCGGGGGTGTTGGTCACAGCTCCCGACAACACACCCACCATTGTGGCGATTGGCGTGCCTGTTACCAGATGTATTATGTATGTGGTTACCACGCCAAGAAACACTACTCCCACGGCCAGCATGTTGAGCGTCACTCCCCCTTTTTTGAATGAAGAGAAGAAGCTGGGGCCCACCTGCATACCAATGGAATAGATGAACAGTATCAGTCCGAACTCTTTGAGGAAATGCAGAACGTTGGCGTCGATGCCAAGTCCCAGGTGTCCGGCAAAGATGGCGCAGAACAAAATCCATGTTGTCCCGAGCGATATGCCGAAGATTTTTATTTTACCTAATACTAAGCCTAAAGAAATTACTAATGCTAAAATGAATATTGCGTGCGCTACTCCCGAACCGGTAACTAATTGCACTAACCACTCCATAATTGATAAACCTAAATTAACCGTTTTTGAAATAAAGTGCAAAGGTACCCTTATTTTTGGTCATTACAAAATGTAACGGCAACCCAGTGGTCCAGCTCCTTGTGGTCTGCGAACGACAAACCACACTCTTCGGCCTTAGCCCTGATGACAGGAATGTCGGCCTCGTAGAAGCCACTCATCAGCAGCAGTCCTGTGTTGTTCAGATGTTTAGCATAGTGAGGTATGTGGTCGAGCAGAACGTTACGGTTGATGTTGGCAAGAATGACGTCGAACATCTCGTTGGTGAGAAGGTCGATGTCGCCATGGAGTACCTTGATGTTGTCGGTGTGGTTGAGCTTAGCGTTCTCCAAAGCGTTGTCGTATGCCCAACTTTCGATGTCGATGGCGGTGATGTCCGCAGCACCTTTCATGGATGCCAGAATGGCAAGTACAGCCGTTCCACAACCCATATCGAGGACAGACTTGTCTTTTAGGTCGAGTGACAACATTGTCTTTATCATCAAGCTCGTTGTTTGGTGGTGGCCGGTGCCAAATGCCATCTTTGGATCTATAAGTATCTCATAATCATAAGTCTTATCCACCTTGTGGAAGGTGCTGCGAATGCAACATTTGTCGTCAATGACGATTGGCTGAAAATAGTGTTTTTCCCACTCCTCGTTCCAGTTCACATCGTCCACGTCCTCAAACGTATATGTTATCGATACATCCAACATAAAATCTTTTATCAGATTGTCTATCCTCTCAGTAGAAAAATCCTTCTTAGGCACATAAGCGTCAAGACACTCATTGTCAGACACAAACGACTCAAAACCAATCTCTCCCAACTCGGCCGACAGCAGGTCGCCGGCAATCTCGCTCAATGGTTCAAACTGAAACCTCACGTGTACATACTTCATAAAAGCATCTTTTTTAGTTATAGAAAAAACGTAAAAATGTCAGACTATTAACATCGTATTTGTTTATAAGTGTTACAAATATACCGATTTTTGCGAATCTCTCACCTTAATTGGTTTTTTTATTTTACTTTTATCTAATCAAACAAATAAGTATGAAAAGAGTATTACCACTATTTATAGTTTTAATATTTAATATAATAACCTCATTCGGCCAGGTATCGGAAATTAGAAACTTAATAGACCAAGGTGTCACTCAACACGACCAGGGCAACTACGAAGCTGCCATCGAAGCCTACAACGACGCTCTGGATATCGACAGCACCAACATTGAAGCAATATATGAGTTGTCACTCTCCTACTTGGCAATCAACGACTACGAAAAAGCATCGGAATATAGCACAAAAGTCATCGACAAACAAGACGAGAAGCTGACCATCGGCGCCTATGCCGTGAAGAGTGAAGCCCTCGCCGAGATGGGCAAGGTTGACGACGCCATCGAGTTGCTCAAAGGCGCTCTCGAGAAATATGGCGACAACTACCTCTTGCATTTCAACCTGGCACTCAACTACTTCAAGAAACGCGACAACGACAAGGCCATAGTGCATGTCAACAAAGCCATTGACCTCAACAAATCGCACAGCGGTGCCTTCCTGCTCAATGCCTATCTGCTCAACGACAAGGGACACTGGATAAAAAGCATTCTGTCGTTTCAGATGTTCCTGCTGCTGGAGCCGGACAGCAAACGCTCAAAAAACGCATTTAACGAGATGTTGCAGACTATGCAGATACGCAAAAGCGACAAAACAGTGCAGAGGTCGTTCATACAGATGCAGATGATGAAGAAGGACGCGGCCGCCAAACCCGATGATGACGACACGCCGCCTCTGACATCAGTCAACGGCCTCGACAGGCACGCCTTATATCAAGCCATTAATAACACCATCGACTCGCTTCAGCAAACCGACGACAAGAACAACGAATACCTAATATTCAAAACCGTCAACAGCACCATCTTGGACGAGCTGGACCGCCAAAGCGAGAACAACAGCAACGGCATATTGTGGACCTACTACGTGCCGTTTTTCACCAAAATCAAACAATCGAAATTTTACGACACCTACTGCCGATACATCAGCGTGGGCTTCTTCCCCGAGTCGCTTCAGTGGTGGGATCAAAACCTAAACCAAGCCATCGAGTTTGTTACATGGTTTGAGGAAGGTGGCGAATAAATTCAATCATTTATAACAAATGTCTTATCTTTGTTAACAATTTCCAATAACGCAGAAATGATAGACGAAGAACAAATACTAAAAGAGCTAAACAACCCAAACACTGCCAAGTTAGCCTTTTCAAAAATTGTCAATCTATACAGCGAACGGCTATACTGGCAGATACGTAAGATGGTTCTTTCTCACGAGGATGCAAACGACATCCTGCAAGACGTCTTCGTAAAAGCATGGACAAACCTAGAAAACTTTCGTGGCGAATCCAAACTATCCACCTGGCTCTATCGCATTGCAATAAACGAATCAATAACATTCATCAACAAGCAACGAAAGATTAACAATGTTTCCATCGACGATGATGACTCATTCCTTATCAACACACTTGAGGCTGACGTGTATTTTGATGGCGACAACGCACAGAAACTGTTGCAAAAAGCAATGCTTACGCTGCCTCAAAAACAGCGCCTGGTCTTTCAAATGAAATACTTCGACGAGATGAAATATGACGACATTTCTCAGATACTCGGAACATCAGTGGGAGCATTGAAAGCCTCCTATCATCATGCAGTAAAAAAAATAGAGAAATTTTTAAGCAAAACTCATTAAACCTTCACGCAAAATAGCAGTCTACACTACAGCGCGACAGACAAAAAAGCATAACAAAATGGAACCTAACATAAAGAAGTTACAAGATATAGACAAGAAGATGCCGTTTAAGGTGCCGGAGAACTACTTCGCCGAATTCAATGCACGCATCATTGATGAACTGCCGCAACGCGAGTTTCACGCACCCAAACCCATTTCCATGTGGGAAAAAGTCAAACCATGGGTGTACATGGCAGCAATGTTCTTAGGCTTCTATGTAACCATAAACTACATAGTAAACAACAACGCAACCAACAACGAAGCATCGCAACCTCAAGTAACTCAACAATATATACAAGACCAATCAACAACAAACAACTCCTACTGGTCAACGGTTAAAATATCAGAAGAGGAGTTCTACAACATACTCGAAGACCAACTCATGGACGACGGATACTTCGATGAGTACTTTATCAACACATACTACCTGAACTAAAAATCAACAATAATGAAGGCAAAAATAATATTACTGATTACAGCTATAACTCTGCAACTGACGGCGCTGCGCCTCAACGCACAGAATAAAAAGATGGACATCTCCGACTTCGAGAAACGCAAAGTGGAATACGTCACCAAGAAAGCCGGACTATCCAAAGCCGAAGCGCAAAACTATTTCCCGCTCAACAACGAGCTGACACAGAAGAAGTTTGAACTGCGTAAGAATCACCGAGACAAAGTTCAAAAGCTGAAGGACAACTCAAACATATCCGACGAAGAATACATCAAACTGCTAAACAACGACTCAGAGATAAAAATTCAAGAAGCAAACCTCGACCAACAATATACCGAGAAATTCCAAGAAATACTATCCCCCGAGAAGCTCTATAAAGCCCAACAAGCCGAAAAGGACTTCATACAAAATGAATTGATGAACTTCCGCAGTAGCAAGATAAGAGGCGATAATAAAGCTAACAAAAATAAGAATAAATAGGCCCATAGAGTAGCCATGATGCTGTAAGAAGTAAAAGCCTCGCAACGTTTTCGTGACTAATCAGCAAGTGCACACTGTCTCCCATTTTGAGGCTTTGAGAGGCACTCAGTCATTGATATTCAAATGGTTGTTGGTTGATAAATAATATGTATATTTGAAAAAAATAAGAGAGTATGTGGGGGCTTATTATTGCAATTGTTTTCTTTATAATTGGTACTATAAACTATTTCCGTGTAATTAAATGGGGAGGTAATATTTTTAATCCTGATCTGGAAAAGGTTGATAATATGTTTCGTGAAAAGACAGGTATAACAGGAAATTGGAATACTAAGACAGGACGAGTACTCTATTATGTTTATCTTATAGGCTTCTCATTTGCATTCTTTTTCATTATTTATTTATTAGTTTTATAACCTGTCAGTTTAATTATTTTTAATCCCGCCCTACAGCGGGATTTTTTTGTCCCCATACTTCTCGTTCCGTTTCTCATATCATAGGTATATATAAAAAAATAATTGTCTATAAATGTCTGATAGACAGATGATAGACAATTAAGCAGATGTAAGTAATTGATTATTAACCAATTAGTTGATATGCGTGGAGTTGGAGGGAGTCGAACCCTCGTCCAAACGAGGAAGCAATCTGCTTTCTACATGCTTATCTTCATTTACATTTTCGAGAATGAGCCCGACTGAAGACATCTAACTCAAACCCTATCTTCTTAAAACTTCAACTGCAAACCAAAGCCTTTCGCAGCCTATCCCCGATTTGCCTGCACCACCATATCGAAACGCTTCGGAGAAACAGCTTTCGGGTGATGTCTCGTCCCACTACCTGGTAGCGGAATTAAGCGTCAACCTACTATTATTCAGTTACGCAGCAAGAGCGTAATTATTATTGCCAGTTATAGCTTCGCCACTGAGATTAAAGTGCTAAGAGACAACGCACTGCATGCTTACAAACCTCTTCTACCCGCTGTCAAAACCGGTCAACCCCAATATATAAAACATTTCAAAGAACGTCGCAAAGAGACGAATTTAGCCTGCAAAGCTACTAAATATTTGCATAACCAACAACTATTGACTAACTTATTCAAAAAAGGTTTAATATCTTTGCAACTATAAAAATACAACTCAAGATGAACAACTCAAACTCACCCTACAGACTCGAAATTTGTGCCAACTCTGCACAAAGCTGCATCGAAGCTCAAAATGGCGGAGCCTACCGTGTCGAACTCTGCGCAGCCATACCCGAAGGCGGCACAACACCATCCTACGGAGAGATGGCAGTAGCACGCGAAAGCATCGACATCAAGCTCAACGTCATCATCCGACCGCGTGGGGGCGACTTCCTCTACTCACCACTCGAGCGCGACATCATGATCAAGGACATTCAAAACGCAGTACGACTGGGCGTCGACGGCATCGTAATCGGTTGCCTAACCCCCGACGGACAAATTGACACCGCTCTTGCCAACGAACTAATCCAAGAAGCCAACGGCCTGAGCGTCACATTCCACCGTGCCTTCGACATGTGCAAAGACCCTCACAAAGCTCTCGAGCAAATCATCCAACTGGGATGCCACCGCATACTCACCTCAGGCCAACAGCCCACTGCCGAGCAAGGCATACCGCTCATCGCACAACTGGTCGAGCAGGCCGACAACCGCATCATCATCATGCCGGGCAGCGGCGTCAACCCTCACAACGTCGCCAAAATAGCGCAAGCCACCAATGCCGTCGAGTTTCACCTCTCGGCGCGTCACGCCATACCAAGCAACATGATTTTCAGAAATCCCAACCTATCCATGGCCAACAACCCGCTCGTCATCAACGAATACGAGAACCAAGTCACATCGGCACACATAGTCCGTCAAACGCTCGACCGGCTAATCAACCAATCCGTATAAAATCTGAATCTCCTCGGCCCACAGGCTCTCGTCGGGCGTCTCCAATATTATCGGCAGATTGTCCAACCTCGGATCGTTCATCACAAACCCAAACAGATCCATGTTCATCACGCCCTTCCCAATGCTGTCGTGCCTATCCACTCGTGTCGACAACTCCTTCTTCGAGTCATTCATATGAACACCCTTAAGATACTCAAAACCAACAATTTCGTCAAACTCCTTAAGCGTCTTTTCATACCCCTCGCGAGTCCTAATCTCATACCCTGCTGCCAACGTATGTGCCGTATCAATGCACACCCCCACTCGGCTCTTATCCTCCACCTTATCAATGATATAAGCCAGATGCTCAAACCTATAACCCAAGTTGCTGCCCTGCCCTGCCGTATTTTCCAACACCGCGCACACACCTCGTGTCACATCAAGCGTCATATTTATCGACTCCGCAATCCTATCCAGACACTCCTCCACCGAAATCTTGTTCAAGTGGCTCCCCGGGTGAAAGTTCAGCCTGTTAAGTCCCAGTTGCTCACACCGCCTCATCTCATCCAAAAATGCCCCGCGCGACTTCTCAATACCGTCTGCCGTTGGGTTTCCAAGATTGATCAGATAACTGCTGTGTGGCAAAATATGATTCGCGTCAAAACCATACTCCTCACACTTCTGCCTAAAACCATCTATATTCTTATCGCTGTATGGCGCACCAACCCACTGACGCTGATTCTTCGTGAAAAAAGCAAACGCCTTACAACCAATCGCTTTTGCATTATCCGGAGCATTCTCCACCCCTCCGGATGCACTTACATGTGCCCCTACGTATTTCATAACTCTCTAATATTTAATTCTTTATTCTTTAGGCAAAGTGATTAAAAAGCTCAATCCTCCGCCCGACTTGTTCTTTGCCACAATGCTTCCCTTGTGCAGATGAACCGCATTCCTCACAATCGACAATCCCAATCCCGATCCGCCGCTGTTGCGCGTCCTTCCCTCGTTCACTCTGTAAAACCTCTCAAACAAACGCACCAGATGCTTCTCCTCCACACCGCAACCATTGTCATAAAACTCAAAAAAGTACGTATCATCGTTCTCGCTGTAGCAACTTACCACCATCTTAACACCGTCCCCCGCATAAGCAATCGAGTTGTCAACCAAATTCCTGAATATCGAGTACAACAACGACTTTATCCCAAACACCTCAACACTCTCATCCACAGCCACTTCAAACTCATCGCCTCTCTCGCTCAACTTATTCTCAACATCCATCTTCAAGTTGTTCAACAGCTCGTTCATGTTCACCACCTCACGCTCAAACATGTCGCCCGCCTCCTCAATCTTCGTCAGCGTGCTGATGTCCTGAATCAACTCCGACAGATGTATCGTCTGCGCATAAGCTCTTCCCACAAAGTTAACTATTTTATCCCTATTCTCAAACGCTTCCACATCCTCAAACATACCCAAAATTGTCTCCATATAACCCCTTATGCTCGTCACCGGAGTACGCAGCTCGTGGGCAATATTGTTCGTCATCTCCTGCTTCAGCAGTCGCGTCTTTTCTTGTTTGGTGATATCGTTTATATATATCTCAAAGCTCTTGTCATCAAAAATTATCACCCTCAGGGCAAGCTGCCTGCCGCTCTTCTCAAACCTCTCCGAGTATATGTTCCCATCGTCACCCTTGCCGTCAAGAAACTTCACAACACCCGCAAACTCCTTGCTGCCAAACAGTTGATCCACCTCCAGCGTCGGTTCCTCCAAAATCATGTTCAGATACTGCAAAAAGTGCGAGTTCGAATAAATACTCGTCCTTCTCTCCGTAAATATCGCAATACCCTCCTCCGAATACTGAAAATGCATCAACAGCTTCTCTCGCTCGCCAACAAGCTTCTTCTCATTCTCCTTCAGCAGATTATAGTTCTCCACAATAGCCTTGCTCACCTCGCCCACCTCATCGTCGGCAAACACAAAATCCTTCGTTATAGGCATCCCCTTGTTCAATCTGAATGAGAACTCTCTCAACTCCCTTATCGAACGGCTGAACCTGTCCATGAAGTACAGCATCATCAGCACACTGATAACAAAGAACAGCACAATGAAAAACACAAAACTGTTCTCCGCATTTATGAACGACCTCACACCCACATCATACGGCAACGCCATCCTTATGAACAAACCCTCGTCATACTTCTTCGCATAATACAGATATTCAATGCCCGTACTGCTCGACCGCCTAATGTTCCTCCCCGAACCCATCGCAATAGTCCTCTGTATCTCCGGCCTCTGCAGATGGTTCTCCATCTCCTCCGGATTCATCGTGTTGTCAAACAGCACCTTACCCGTCCAGTCAATAATCGTCAACCTCTGATTTCTAGGCATAAAACTCACAATATCTCTCAACCCCTCCGAGTCCACACCTCTGCTCACATCCACACCATTGCTTTTCAAGTAGTTGTACACAATATCGGCATTGTTCTCCAAGCTCATCTCAATCGAGCGCGTCCTCTCTCTCTTCAGCTGATCCTGCTCAAAAAATATCAACAGCACCGTAAACAGTGCAATGATAACAGAGAATATCACCAATATTCTCGTCTTAAACGACAGATTGCTTATCCTGTTCCTAAAATCCTTCATCTCCTATCCTCACTCATCAATATCCAGATAATACCCAAATCCCGAGCGATTAACAATTATCGACGAATACTCTCCAATCTTTTTCCTCAAACGCGTAATATGCACATCCACAGTCCTGTCCAGCACATAGCCCTCATCGCCCCACACGCTGTCCAATATCTCGGCTCGTGTCAGCACCTTCGGTCTTGCCTGCGCCAGCAGAGTCAATATCTCAAACTCCTTCTTCGTCAGCTGAACATCCACGCCGTCCACGCTAACCCTGTTCGACGACATATCAATCATCAAACCCTTATACACCCACTTGCTCGCCACCGGCTTGTTCACCAAGCTCATCCTCGTCAGCAGCGCCTTCACCCTCGCCAACACCTCCTTAATCGAAAAAGGCTTGGCAATATAGTCATCGCCGCCCAGCGAAAAACCCGTCAGCACATCATTCTCCGTGTTCTTTGCTGTCAAAAAGATGATTGGCACATAGTTCTTCTCGCTGCGCAACTGCTCCGCAAGCTTAAATCCCGATATACCCTCCATCATAACATCCAATATCACAAGATTATGCACATCCGTAAGCATCTCATAAGCCTCCTCGCCCGAGTGTGCCACATCCACTATATAGCCCTCCTTCTCAAGGTTATACTGCAAAATCTCGCAAATATCCGGTTCGTCATCCACCACCAATATCCTCTGTTCCATATCTTTACTTATCATTATTTCTAATTATTATCATTGTTGTCATCTTCTTCTTCGTCAATCTCATCATCGTCAACATCCTTCAGCCTCTGCGCGTTTTCATGCCTTATGTCAATGCCCTCAATCAAATACACGGCCGACTCGGCAATGTCCACTGCCTTGTCGCCAATCCTCTCCAGATAATACGACAAACTGTTCAGCATCATCATGTTCACCAATGCCTGCTTCTCCATCAGAGTACCCTCAAAGTCCATAGCCAGCTTGTTGTCAATCTTCCTCTCCAGCCTGTCCACCTTGTCGTCCATCATTATAGTGCTGTATGCCATCTCGTGATTCACCCCCGAAAAAGCAAACACAGCATCTTTAACCATCTTGTTTGCATGACCAAACATCTTGTCTATCAACTTCCTGTAACAACCAAACCCACTCAAATCAAAATCCATCCTCACAAGCACCTCCGTAATGTTCTCCACCAAGTCGCCAACCCTCTCCATCGATATCGTCATGTCATAATATGCCATCAACCTCCTCAGGTCCACGGCCCTCGGCGTAAACAGCATTATAGCGTTTATAACCTTCTCCTTTATTGTTATATCTAATGTATTGATAATCTTCTCATTCCTCCCAATCAATCCCAATATATCCTCGTTATGATTGTCGTGAACAAGCTCCTGTGCCTTCACCATCTGCGTCAAAACAATCTCCGACAGCAAGCTGAAATCGCTGTGCAGCTCCTCCAGATACCTGTTTTTAATTCCCCTTCCTCTGTCGTCATTGCCCTCTACGTTGCGTGTTTCCATACATCTCTTTTTTTGTGTGTGTTTATTCTATTTAGATTTATATATCTTATCCAAAAACTCCCGTCAAGTACTCCTCCGTACGCTTATGCTTGGGCTTGGTAAACATCTGCGACGTCTTGTCATGTTCCACCAGCTCACCCAGATACATAAACATCGAGTTGTCCGAAATCCTCGCCGCCTGCGACATGTTGTGCGTAACAATTATTATTGTGTAATCCTCCTTCAAGTCAAGCAACAACTCCTCAACAGTGTTCGTCGATATAGGGTCGAGCGCACTCGTAGGCTCATCCATCAAAAGCACCTCAGGCTTCAGCGCCAGCGTGCGCGCAATGCACAACCGTTGTTGCTGACCGCCCGACAAAAACGAGCCTCGCTTGTTCATAACATCCTTAACCTCAGTCCACAAACCCACACTCCTCAAGCTCTTCTCCACAATATCGTCTCTCTCTCCCTTCGTCAGTCTTATCCCGTTAAGCTTATATCCCGCCAACACATTTTCATATATGCTCATCGTCGGAAATGGATTAGGCTGCTGAAACACCATACCCACCATGCGCCTCACATCCATAGCGTCCATCTCCAGCACGTTCTTCCCCTTAAGCAGTATCTCCCCCATCGTCTCAATCTGCGGATAAAGGTCGTGCATCCTGTTGATGGCTCTCAACAGAGTACTCTTCCCGCACCCCGACGGACCCATTATCGCCGTTATCGTGTTCGCATATATATCAGTCGTAACATCGCTCACGGCAAACGTACCGCGACTATACGACACCGACACATTCCTCAAGCTCAGTATCGGCTCCTTCTCTCCTGTTTTGTTTATATCTTCCATTTCCTTGCAACAATCTTGGCCAACCAATTTAGCAAAAATATAACTATCAACAACAACATCGACGACGACCAAACCATATCCACCAAATTCGGGTCATTATAAAAATCCCATATCAACAACGGTATAGCGCTCGTCGGCTCCATCAAGTTCCAGTTCACCACCGTGGCGCCCAACGCCGTCAGCATCAGCGGTGCAGTCTCGCCAAGCACTCTCGATATCGCAAGCAGTATTCCCGTGAATATTCCTCCAAAACCCGATGGCAGCAACACCCCGAACACAACGTTCGTATACGACGCGCCCAGCGCCAACCCCGACTCCTTCAAGCTCCTCGGCAACATCTTCAACGTCTCTTCCGTCGACCTCACAATCATAGGCAGCATCATGATGCTCAACGCAATGCTCCCCGCCAAAGCAGAATAACTTCCCAAAGGCTTCACCACCCACGCATAAGCAATGATACCCACCACAATCGAGGGCATACCCTGCAACAGGTCGGTCAAAAAGCTCACCGTCTTCGCAAATCTCTTGTCTCTGTTGTCCGACAGATATATACCAATCATCAAACCCAACGGAACGGTTATCAATATTGCAACTCCCACAATCATCAACGACCCCGTTATCCCGTTCAATATGCCTCCCGGTATCGGCTCCTCGTTCATCCTAGCCACCAGAGCATCCATCGACGACGGAGTAACCTTCGTAAACAGATCCAAGTTGAAACTCTTCCACCCCTTCGCAACAACATCCCAAAGTATTGCAAACAGAGGAATCATCGCCAACACGGCAAACACGCAAACCACATAAAAGAACGCCTTGTCGCGTCCGCGCCTAACCCTGTTTTTGTCCATCGCCATCCTCATGCCCTTGCAAACCTCCTCATAACCAACTTGGCTATCATATTTATTATTGCTGTTATGATAAACAATAACAACCCTATGCCTATCAACGCACTAAGCTTAAGCCCGTCGGCCTCGCCAAACTGATTGGCAATAACGCTCGCCATGCTGTTGCCCGTGTCTCTCAAACCCTTAGGCAGCCTGTC
>JBMNSN010000014.1:0-45585 GCA_050945215.1 Fermentimonas sp.
TTTACTGATTAAAGAATTAAATTTATGATTACTTAAATACTTGGTCTATTCCTGAGAATCCCATGAAAGCCATAGCGAGCAAACCGGCAGTGATAAGTGCAATTGGAACACCTTTCATTGTTTTGGGAACCTTTGTTATTGCAAGTTGCTCTCGGATGCTTGAGAAGATAATAAGTGCTAGTGCGTAACCTATTGCAGTAGATATTGCGTAGACTATTGAGTTTAGCAGGCTGTAATCCTTTTGGATAACAAGTATTGCCACACCTAAGATTACGCAATTGGTAGTGATTAGCGGAAGAAAAACTCCTAATGCTTGGTAAAGTGCCGGAGAAATTTTCTTTAATACTATCTCCACCATTTGTACCAATGAAGCAATAACAAGAATGAAAGTTATCGTCTGTAAGTACTCAAGATTATATGGCTCAAGGATACTTTTTTGAATAAGAAAACTTACCAGTGTTGCTATGGTTAGAACAAACATAACGGCGGCACCCATGCCTATTGCTGTGTCCACTTTCTTCGATACGCCTAAGAAAGGACATATTCCCAGAAATTGCGAGAATACAACGTTATTGACGAAAATAGCTACTATTATTATACCTATTAATTCCATGATGACACGATTTTAGTTTGTACCTTTGCTTTGGAGTTTGTTGAAAAGGGCAATAAGATACCCTAATACTATGAAAGCTCCCGGTGCAAGTATGAATATTAGTGAACCGAATGATTCGGGGAAGATGGTGATTGAGAAAATCTTTCCAGAACCGAGTAATTCTCTTACAGAACCAAGAATTGTAAGTGCAAGAGTGAATCCAAGCCCCATGCCTAAGCCATCGAATATTGAAGAGACTAGATTGTTTTTTGCCGCAAAGGCCTCGGCGCGACCGAGAACTATACAGTTCACAACAATCAGTGGCAGGAAGATACCCAGACTCTCAGCAAGTGCAGGCACATATGCATTCATTATCATTTCTGTCAGGGTTACGAATGTGGCAATCACTACAATGAATGATGGGATACGAACCATGTCAGGTATGTAATTCTTTAGCAGAGAAATTACTGAGTTTGAGCAAATGAGGACGAATGTTGTGGCCAGTCCCATGCTCATTCCGTTTATTGCAGAACTGGTTGTTGCAAGAGTGGGACACATTCCCAAAAGCAACACAAAAGCCGGGTTTTCTTTTATTATTCCGTTGAGAAGAATCTTGATATTTTTATTCATTGCTCACCTCCATTGTTTTAACTGTTTCACTTACTATGCTTTCATTGTCTTTTGTCAACCTCATTGCGCTATCTTTTTTGTTGATGCCCGGATAAGCCTTGTATGCTTTGTTGACAGCCTCTAGGAAAGCCCTGGATGTTATTGTAGATGCTGTTATTGCATCCACTTTACCACCATCTTTTGTAACAATCAAAGTTTCATTTGACAGGTTTCTGCCAATTATTGATTGTGATGGATTATTTTGGTTTTTGAACCAGTCGGACATTTTTGACCCGAGCCCGGGAGTTTCTGCGTGTTGCAGAATGGCATAATTCAATACCGTGCTTTCAGTATCAAAGCCTACCATAATTTGTATATTCCCGTTGAATCCGTTGGATGATGCGCTACTGATTGCATAACCTACAACCTCTCCGTTCTTAGTGGCAGGATAAACCAAAAGAGAGTCGCCATCACCCGTTGCGGCCATGTAAGCCTCTTGAACCGGGTCGTTGTCAAACTCAGGGACCACTTCGCTGATTGCGTTTTGTAGTTTCATTGCCTTAGCCTTAGCTATAGGTTCCATTGTCATCTTGTTCACTTGTGCCAATAGTATTGCTACAGATATGCAAATTAGAAAAAGAGACAACAGCATATTCTTTAGAGTTGATTCTAATTTAGCCATTTTTTACTACCTCCCCGAATCTTTTTGGTGTTGTGTAATTATTGATAAGTGGTGTAAAACCATTCATTAGAAGAATTGCGAAGGAAACACCTTCAGGATAGGCTCCCCAAAGCCTGATTATTATGGATATTAATCCTATGGACACACCATAAATAATCATTCCTTTTTTAGTCATTGGCGATGTGACATAGTCGGTTGCCATAAATATTGCACCAAGCATCAATCCTCCCGAAAACAGATGTATCAAAGGATTGTAGAGTGGAATAGGATTGAATGCGTAGAGTATTCCTGTGAAAACAGCTACAGTTCCTAAAATCGATACCGGTATATGCCATGAAATAGTGCGACGCACAAGCATGTATATGAACCCTATCAGCAATGCTAAAGCACTCATTTCACCAAGTGAGCCTGGTTCAATACCTAAGAACATATTCATGATTGATGGTAACTGTTCCGGCGCAAATTTAATATTGCTGAGAATAGTTGCAGAGCTTACCGCATCTATTGATTTTATAGTTGCAGAGCTTACCGCATCTATTGATTTTGGTGACGGCCAAGTTGTCATCTGAGCAGGGAATGATATCAATAAGAAAATACGTCCTGCAATTGCGGGGTTAAAAATGTTATTGCCAAGGCCTCCGAATGAAAGCTTGACCACCCCTATTGCGAACAAGCATCCTAATGCTAATATCCATATCGGGAGATTAGATGGAACATTGAAGGCAAGAAGAACGCCAGTGATTATGGCCGAACCATCAAGTACTGATGGCTTCTTCTTAATGATAAATTTAACTATTAAGTATTCAAACAGCATGCAGAACAAAACTGAACAAGCAGTAATGATAAGTGCATCTAGTCTGAATACATATAAAGCAACAAGAAACGCAGGTACAAGAGCTATGAGTACGTCATACATCCTACGTTCGATGCTGTCACCACTGTGTATGTGTGGCGATGGTGATACAATTAGTTTGTTATTCATTTTTCTTTATACCTAAGTTTTAGTTTTTTCGAGCTCTAATGATAGTGTTAACTCTACCTTTGCCAAGTCTAATATAGTCGAGAAGTGGTCGGTGTGCAGGGCAAGTAAAGCTGCAAGACCCACATTCAATGCAATCGGTTATCTTGTTTTTTTCTGCATTGTCCCACATCTCGAACTCAGTGAAAGTCATCAACTGGGTAGGATTCAATCCCATCGGGCATACCGAGATACAATCAGTACACCTGATGCAGTCACGCATCTTGGTTCGTTTGGACTTTTCGGATGGCATTATCAGAATCCCCGATGTGCCTTTTGTGACCGGGATAGAAGTATCTGAAACTGCTTTTCCCATCATTGGACCTCCACTTATGACCTTTCCCGTTGAGTCAGGCATTCCACCTGCGAATTCGATAAGGTTTGATGCAGGTATTCCTATGCGAGCAAGTATGTTTGATGGTTTATTAACGTGTTCGCCGGTAACTGTGACTATCCTTTCTACTAATGGCTTATTTTTCTGTACAGCCTCATATATGGCGAATATTGTTCCAACATTCTGTACTACTGCACCTACGGATATGGGTAGTGCCCCACTTGGTACCTGTCTGCTGATAACAGCATCGATGAGCTGTTTCTCACCTCCTTGTGGATATTTGACTACAAGAGGTTGTACTGAAATATTGGGGTATTCTTTAGTTTTTTCGGTAAGTTTTTTTATTGCGTCTTTCTTGTTGTTCTCGATAGCAATGACTGCTTTGTCGATGTTGAGAGCCTTCATAACTATCCTTGTACCTACGATTATCTCATCGCTTTTTTCAAGCATCAGTGCGTGGTCTGCAGTTAGGAAAGGTTCGCACTCAACACCATTGACAATAAGTACTTCCGGTTTTGTCCCCGGGGGCGGTGTTAGTTTAATGTGGGTGGGAAATGTTGCTCCCCCCATTCCTACAATACCTGACTCTGCGATTTTATCGAGAATTTCTTTTGTTGAAAGATTTATATCTTTTATTAAGTTGTTTGATCTATCTATGTTGTCCTCCCACTCATCGCCTTCACATTTGATTACAACGGCGTCACGCTTATATCCGGATGCATCTAAGGTCTTTTCAATCTTTACGACAGTTCCGGACACCGAGGAATGGATGTTTGCAGAGACAAAGCCAACGCTTTTGCCTATTTGGGTGCCTACTTTGACTACGTCTCCTTTCTTTACGATAGGCTGACAAGGTGCACCTATATGCTGACTGAGAGGAATGATTACTTGATCAGGTACGGCGATTGTTTGTATTTCACTGCCGGCTGAAATCTTCATTTCCTTGGGATGTATCCCGCCAATCTTGAACGTTTTTAACATACAGAATATATTTCTAAGAGGTTAAGCAGTAACTGTTTCTTCTTCCTTTTTAGGTGCAGATGGACGCTCCTTCTTTGGAGGGAAGTTCAGTTCTAATATTGAGCCTGTAGGGCATACCTGCACACATTTACGACAAAGTCTGCATTTATCGTCGTCGATGTAGGCAAGGTTGTCGGCTATGGTTATTGCCTCAAAAGGACAAACCTGTGCACACTTAGTACAACCGATACATGCAACATTACATGCTTTACGTGCAACACCACCCTTGTCTTTGTTAACGCAGCTGACATATATGCGTCTTGACTTTGGTCCTTGTTTCCTAAGTTGGATAATGTTTTTAGGGCAGGCCTTGACACATGCACCACAAGCTGTGCATTTGTCTTCAACAACTTCGGGTAGTCGTGTCTCGGGGTTTATGTGAATAGCGTCAAACGTACATGAATCGACGCAGTCTCCAAGTCCGTAGCAACCAAAAGAACAGTCGGTATCACCACCATAAAGTGATGACGCAATACTGCAATTAGATGCTCCGTCGTACATGTTTGTTCTGGGTCTTTTTTCGCAACTGCCACTACATCTTACTACAGCTATTTTTTTTGCTGTGGTTGGTGCGCTTTGCCCTAGAATGGAGGCTACGAGCTCCATGGTTTTTTGTCCTCCAACCGGACAAAATAGTCCGTCGAGCGAATCGGATTTTACGCAAGCAGATGCGAAAGCAGAACAGCCGGGATAGCCACAGCCACCACAGTTGGCGGCAGGAAGCGCTTCTTCTACTTCTGCAATGCGCGGGTCTTCTTCGACCTTGAATCTCTGTCCGATTAAATAAAGAATTGATGCACTACCTACACCAATCAATCCAAGAGTCGCTACTGCTGAGATAAGTACACTCATAATATTAATTTGCTTTTTTAATACTAAACTTTAGTGATTTAGACATTTTATCTCTCAATAGAAAAAGTATGAAGTAGTATGGTATGAGTGCTACAATGGATATTATTGTGGCCTTAGTATCACTAAGATTAAAAGCTGTTAAGCAAATCGATAGTGTTGTTACTAAAATAATCATTGGGATTATGAAGGCCCACAATATCGATTTGTATCCTTGTGATGTTTTTCCTACTACTATGACTTTTTCATTCTCTTTGAATCTTCCGGATGAATCTTCTATGTCAACCTCCTTGGATTTGGAGTCGGCAGACATGCACACGCCTTTAGCGTGGCAATCACTACAGGCCGATTTCTGAAGAATACGCACCGTTATATTATTGCCATTGATTTTTTCGATTACTCCGTCGTGTTCAATCATGAAGAGTGATAAAAATGTTTGATTATTGCAGTGAATGTTTATAATGATACAAAGTTAATCAATATTTCTGTTATTAGAGAAGAAATGAAGAAATAGATGATTGCTTTTAACACGAACATTTATGGCCGATTACTTGTTGAAAGTTAAATTATAGCTTAATACATTTTAAAAACATAATTAATTAATCTCTATGATTTTCGATATAGAAATGATTCGTAAGGCATATGAACAGTTGCCCGCGAAGATAAAAAAAGCAAAAGATATTTTAGGTAGGCCTTTGACCTTAACAGAAAAGATTCTATTTTCACACCTTTCAGAGGGTGAGACAATCAAAGATTATGAACGTGCATCAGATTATGTAAACTTCTCTCCTGATAGAGTTGCTATGCAGGATGCAACAGCACAAATGGCATTACTTCAGTTTATGAATGCGGGAAGGCAGCGAGTAGCCGTTCCTACAACCGTGCATTGTGACCACTTGATTCAAGCATACAAGAATGCTGATGCAGATTTGGATACAGCTAAAGTAACCAATAAGGAGGTTTATGATTTTCTAAGAGATGTTTCTAATAAATATGGAATTGGGTTCTGGAAGCCGGGTGCAGGGATAATACATCAGGTAGTTTTGGAAAATTATGCTTTTCCCGGAGGTATGATGATTGGTACGGATTCGCACACTCCCAATGCAGGTGGTATAGGTATGATTGCCATTGGTGTTGGAGGGGCTGATGCCGTTGATGTGATGGCCGGTATGCCTTGGGAGCTTAAGATGCCTAAGCTAATTGGAGTTAAACTGACAGGAAAGTTGTCGGGATGGGCAGCTCCAAAAGATGTGATATTAAAAGTGGCAGGAATCCTGACAGTTAAGGGCGGAACAAATGCAATAATAGAGTATTTTGGCGAAGGAACAGAAACCCTTTCTGCAACCGGCAAGGCTACTATATGTAACATGGGTGCCGAGGTTGGGGCAACTACATCTATCTTCCCATTCGATGATAAGTCTGCAGAGTATCTTGTTCAGACAGGAAGGAAAGAGGTGGCAGATGAAGCTCTTAAGATTGTTGAGAATTTGAGACCGGATGCGGAGGTTGTAGCTGATCCACATAAATACTACGATGAAGTAATAGAGATTGATTTGTCTAAATTGGAACCACACATCAATGGACCATTTACGCCTGATGCAGCATATCCTATATCTGAGTTTGCCGATGCAGTTAAGAAAAATGGTTGGCCGAGAGAGATGGAAGTGGGTTTGATTGGTTCGTGCACCAATTCATCTTATGAGGATTTGACGAGAGCTGTTTCTGTGGTTGAGCAGGCAATAGATAATGGGGTAGCTGTGAAGTCGCAGTTCTTGATAAATCCGGGTTCAGAACAGATACGATATACTGCAGAGCGTGACGGCATCCTGAAGGTTTTTGAGGATGCGGGGGCGACAATAATAGCTAATGCTTGCGGACCATGCATCGGTCAGTGGAAGCGTGATGATGCATCAGGTAATGATAGAGTTAATTCCATCGTGACATCGTTTAATAGGAATTTTGCAAAAAGAAATGATGGAAATCCCAACACACATGCGTTTGTTACATCACCTGAGATGGTTGCAGCTCTTACGATTGCAGGTGACTTGTGTTTTAATCCTCTAACCGACAGCTTAGAAACTGAAGACGGGAAGAAAATCAAACTTAGTGAACCAAAAGGATATGAAGCTCCATTGAAGGGTTATGAAGTTGAGGATGCCGGTTATTTGGCTCCTGCAGAAAATGGGAATGATGTAGTGATAGATATTGATCCTAAATCAAACAGATTGCAAAAATTGGAGCCTTTTAAGCCTTGGAACGGAAAAGATTTGACAGGAATGCCTCTGCTGATAAAAGTTAAGGGTAAATGCACTACGGACCATATTTCTATGGCCGGGCCGTGGCTAAGGTTTAGAGGCCATTTGGATAATATTTCCGACAATATGTTGATTGGAGCTGTGAATAGCTTTAATGATAAGACAAATGCTGTTCTTGACGTTGAAACAGGCAAATATGTTGCCGTTCCGGAGTTGGCAAGGAAATATAAGTCAGAGGGGTTAGGCACTGTTGTAGTTGCTGAAGAAAACTATGGCGAAGGTTCGAGCAGGGAACACGCTGCGATGGAACCAAGACATCTGAATGTTAAGGTGATATTGGTTAAGTCGTTTGCTCGTATTCATGAAACCAACTTGAAGAAGCAAGGTATGTTGGCATTGACATTTGTTGATCCTAACGATTACTATAAGATAAGAGAAGATGATAAGCTGAGTGTTTTAGGTCTAGATGAGTTCTCTCCAGGAAAAAATTTGACTGTTGAGTTGGAACATTCTGATGGAAGCGTGGAATCTTTTGAAGTTGCGCATACATACAACGAGCAACAAATAGGATGGTTTAAGGCAGGAAGTGCATTGAATGCAATGAAATAGATTGACTTGACAGCTATATAAATAACAGATGTGATTTTTTTATAAATAGATTATAAAGACGTATCAAATAAGTGTAATTATGACTAATGATGAGATAACTAAAGTATTGTCGGATTCTATTCAATTTACGAGTAATATCGACAAGGAGTTGTTTGCCAAGATGGGGGTTAAACGAGGTCTGAGGAATGAAGACCACTCCGGAGTTTTGGCCGGCTTGACAAGAATTGGTGATGTGGTTGGATATCAACGCAGTGAAGATGGAAGTTTGAAAGCAATTCCAGGTAAGTTGTTTTACAGAGGAATTGATGTGGAAGAACTGGTGAATGGAATTCAGCAGGATAATAGATTGGGATTTGAAGAGACTATATTTCTATTGCTTTCAGGCAGACTGCCAAACAGAGAGGAATTGGAAGCTTCGAAGCGATTGATAGCACAACGTATGCCGTTGAATCATGCTGCGACGATGAGTATAATTTCGCGAAAGGGTAAAAATATTATGAATATTTTGGCCAGAAGCGTATTGGAATTATATATATATGATAGTAATCCTGATGATATATCACCTGCCAATTTGATTAGTCAGTCATTTAATTTGATATCCAAGTTCCCGACAATTATTGCCTATGCTTATCAGGTGTTGCGTCATGATCAAATGGGGCGCTCTTTGCATATTAGATTTCCAAAAGAAGACTGTTCTATTACAGAGAACTTCTTGTTCTTGATGAAAGGCCCGGGTAATTATACAGAATTGGACGTAAAGATATTAGATTTAGCTTTGATTTTACATGCTGAACATGGAGGAGGTAATAACTCTACTTTCTCGGTTCGTGTTACCAGTTCAACAGAAACTGATACATATTCTGCTATTGCGGCCGGTATTGGTTCGTTGAAAGGGCCTCTTCACGGTGGTGCGAACATTAAGGTTAATGGTATGATAAAAGACATAAAGGAAAATGTGAAAGATTGGACGGACTCGGATGAGGTGGATGAATATTTGAGAAAGATATTGAGAAAAGAAGCTTATGATAAAACGGGTCTTATTTATGGATTGGGGCATGCTGTTTACACGGTGAGTGATCCTCGTACAGGCTTATTGAAAAACATGGCTAAGGATTTGGCTAAAGAGAAAGGATTAGATAAGGAATTTGCATTTATGGAGCTGATAGAAGACAGAGCAAAGGCTATGTTTAAGGAGTCGAAGAAAAAAACAGCTAAGTCAGACGTTTGTATAAATGTTGACTTTTATTCAGGATTTGTTTATGAAGCTATTGGTTTGCCTGAAGAGGTGTTCACGCCTCTTTTTGCCATGGCAAGAATTGTGGGTTGGTCGGCTCATAGGATAGAAGAGTTGAACTTTGGCAGCAAGCGCTTAATACGTCCTGCTTATAAGAATGTTAGAGAGCGTCAGGAATTTATACCGATTGACAAGAGGTAGAAGCTTGTTCATTATTTTATGATTTTATAATTATTCACTATGGAAAAAATAAAGGTTGAAAATCCTATTGTTGAGTTAGATGGCGATGAGATGACTCGTATCATCTGGTCTTTTATAAAGGAAGAACTTATTCTACCTTATCTTGATTTGGATATAAAGTATTATGACTTGAGTATTCAGAACAGAGATGCCACGAACGACCAAGTCACGATTGATTCGGCTGAAGCAATAAAGAAATATAATGTTGGAGTAAAATGTGCTACTATTACCCCCGATGAGGCCAGAGTTGAGGAGTTTGGACTTAAAGAGATGTGGAAGTCTCCAAATGGTACTATAAGAAATATACTCGGAGGTACTGTGTTTAGAGAGCCTATTATCTGTAATAACATACCAAAATATGTTCAAGGTTGGAAAAAACCAATAATAATTGGTCGTCATGCATTTGGCGATCAGTATCGTGCAACCGATAAAGTAATCAAAGGAAAGGGTAAGTTGACTCTAAGCTTTACGGATGAGGATGGTGAAACTACAAGTTGGGAGGTTTATGACTTCAAAGGTGACGGTGTTGCCATGGCAATGTATAATACAGATGAGTCAATATATGGTTTTGCACGTTCATCATTTCAGATGGCATTAGCTAAGAAGTATCCTCTGTATATGTCAACAAAGAATACTATTCTTAAAGCTTATGATGGAAGATTCAAGGATATATTCCAAGAGGTCTATGAGAATGAATTTAAGGAACAGTTTGAAAAAGAGGGCTTGACATATGAACATAGATTGATTGATGATATGGTTGCATCCTCAGTTAAATGGGATGGTGGATTTGTTTGGGCATGTAAGAACTATGATGGAGATGTGCAGTCGGATACAGTTGCCCAAGGATTTGGTTCGTTAGGTATGATGTCTTCAGTGTTGGTTACACCTGATGGTAAGACAGTTGAGTCGGAAGCCGCTCATGGAACTGTGACTCGACATTATAGACGTTATCAGAGAGGCGAGGATACAAGCACGAATCCTATAGCATCAATTTTTGCATGGACAAGAGGTCTGGAGCACAGGGGCAAGTTGGATGGGAATGAGAAATTGATAAACTTTTGTAGGAAGTTGGAGGAGGTTTGTGTAAGCACCGTGGAAAATGGTCAGATGACAAAAGATTTGGCAAGACTTGTTTATGGTCAAAGAGATGTCAGTCGTGACAAATGGTTGACTACCGGTGAGTTTTTGGATGCGCTAAAGAAGAATTTGGATGCTGCAATGAAATGATGCGTAGTTATAAATTAGTTTGTTTGTAGACATCCGATTAGATAGTAAAAAAAGGGTGAATCATTATTTTGATTCACCCTTTTTTATTAGTTAAGATCAATATGTTGAATATTATTAGTCTTCTTTTTCTTGTTCTTCGTATTCTTTCAAGAGTTTTTCTTGAATGTCTGAAGGTACTAGTTCATAGTTAGAGAACTTCATAGAGAATGAACCGCTACCACCGGTTATTGAACTCAACGAGGTAGAGTAGGTACTCATTTCCTTTAGAGGTACTTTTGCGTTAAGTTTTTCGAATCCTTTTTCGCTTTGCATTCCCATAATCAAGCCTCTACGACCTTGGAGATCACTCATGACATCACCCATGTACTCACTTGGCACAGATACTGTTACGTTGTAAACAGGTTCCAATATCTTAGGAGATGCTTCTCTAAAGGCTGCGCTGAACGCATTTCTTCCTGCCAACATGAAAGATATTTCATTTGAATCAACAGGGTGCATCTTTCCATCATAAACAATTACGCGAACGTCTCGTGCATAAGAGCCTGTAAGAGGTCCTTGTTCCATTCTCCCCATGATACCCTTAAGTATGGCGGGTAGGAAACGTGCGTCAATAGCACCACCGACAATGCTGTTTACAAATACCAGTTTGCCTCCCCATTCGAGATCGATGACTTGTGTGTCTCTGTTTTGTATTTTGTATTCTTGACCATTAAATTTATAAACTTCCGGTAATGGCATTCCGTCTGTATATGGTTCGACTATAAGGTGAACCTCACCAAACTGACCTGCACCACCTGATTGTTTTTTATGTCTGTAGTCAGCTCTTGCAGCTTTTGTTATGGTTTCGCGATATGGTATTTTTGGTTCTAAATATTGAACTTCTATCTTGTCGTTGTTCTCAAGGCGCCATTTTAATGTTTTAAGGTGAAATTCACCTTGCCCTGAAACTATGGTTTGTTTAAGTTCCTTAGAAATTTCGACCAACCATGTTGGGTCTTCTTCTCTCATTCTTGTTAAAGCTTCGTTAAGCTTTTCGGAGTTAGATTCTGTTGTAGGCTTAATGGCTCTTCTGTATCTTGGTTCCGGATATTTAATGAAGTCGAAGATGTGTTCGCCTCCTTTGGCATTGAGAGTGTTCCCTGTGCGGACGTCTTTTAGTTTTACAGCAGCACCGATACTTCCTGCATGTAGTTGTTTAACGCTATTACGCATTTGACCGGCTACCACGTATATCTGAGATAGTCTTTCCTTGGATTGTCTGCTGGAGTTTGTGAAGTCGTCGCCTTCATTAACCGTACCGCTCATAACTTTGAAATAGCTTACTTCACCGATGTGTGGTTCGACAGTTGTTTTGAAGAAAAATAAGCTTGCAGTTGCGTCTGAGTCGGGTTTAACCTCATTGCCTTCTGAGTCGGTAGGAGCAGATACATCATCGGGTGATGGAGCAACTATGCTTAGGAAGTTCATTACTCTGTGAACAGCCATGTTCTTTTCGGCTGATGTGCAGAATACAGGAAAAAGATCGTGAGCAAGCATTCCTAAATAGATCCCTTCTCTCATTTCTTCTTCGGTCAGGGTTCCCTGCTCGAAGTATTTTTCCATTAAGTTTTCATCATTTTCAGCAGCAGCTTCCAGTACTACTTTATAATATTCTTCTGCTTTTTGCTTTTGGTCTTCGGGAATATCAAGTACTTGTGGTTCGGTTGCTCCCGGTTCCCAATGGTAATATTTTTGTTTTAGAACATCGACTATTCCATTGAAAGAATCTCCACTACCTACAGGGTATTGTATTGGAATAATTTTTCCTCCATATATTTCTTTAAGGCTTGCGACTGTATTGTCATAGTCTGCCTTATCGTGATCCATTTGGTTTATTACTATAACAGCAGGTTTGTGCAAGTCATCTATGTAGCGAAATTGGTTTATTGTACCAACTTCAACTCCGTTTGACCCATTTATAAGCATTAAAGCCATATCGCATACATTGATTGCTGTTACAACTCCACCGACAAAGTCGTCAGACCCCGGGCAATCTATGAAATTCATCATTTTGTCTTTCCATTCGTAAGAAATGACTGAAGGGAAGACAGAATATTCATATTCCTTTTCAACAGGAAAATAATCGCTAACAGTGTTTTTGCCCTTTATTGTACCTCTTCTATTAATCAGGCCACATTCGTAAAGCATTGCTTCAGTGAAGGTTGTTTTTCCTGAACCAGAGCTACCAACTAATGCAATGTTTTTAATTTCGTTTGTTTTGTAAACTTTCATGACTTAGAAAAATAATTTAATATGTAATTAATATATAGTGTTCTATCTTATTAGTATTTAGCTATATGTGTAATTGTATTGATTAAAAAAGACCTTGCCTATCGAGTGCCGGCAAAGTCATTAATTTACATCAGTCTCAACTGCGTCGCAATTTACTAAAAATAGGACAGAAAATGACATTAGTCTATATGTTTTATAACATACTATTTTGCATAATCTTATCAAAAGTTAAACATGTGGCATTTAATAAATAGAAACCATTTTTCAGCTACATTTGTAGTAGAGTGAGGTGTCTTTTTATTTATGTAAAAAAGAGAATTGTATGAGTAATTTCTATAATAGTTTGGCGGATGATGTGCTAAAAGAGTTTGAGGTTAGTTCGGACAAGGGGCTTTCCGGAGAAGAGGTTTCGAAACGTAAAGAAAAATACGGGCTTAATAAATTAATTACGACTAAGCAAAAATCCTTATTTAGGATCTTTTTGGATCAGTTTAAAAGCAGTATGGTTCTAATATTGTTTTTGGCTGCTGTAGTTTCGGGAGTAATAGGCTATATTGAGGGAGAAGGATTTGTTGAGACTATAGTCATTCTGGCTATACTTATTGTTAATGCTGTTATAGGAACAGTGGAAGAGATGAGGGCAATATCCTCATTGGATGCACTAAATAAAATGAGCTCACCTAGAACAAAGGTTGTCAGAGATGGACAAACCGAGGAAGTTGATTCCACAGAAATTGTTCCGGGAGATATTGTTGTATTAGATACGGGTGACATAATACCCGCAGATATGAGGCTAGTGGAGGCCGTGAATTTGAAAATTCAAGAGTCTGCGTTAACTGGAGAATCGGTGCCGGTAGATAAGAATGTAGATGTGATAGAAGAGTCTGAGGTCCCATTGGGAGATAGGAAAAATATGGCTTTTTCGACTAGTGTTGTGACTTATGGTAGGGGTAGAGGTGTTATTGTTGGAACCGGTATGAATACAGAAGTTGGTAAGATAGCGCATATGCTGCAATCGACTGAGGCAACAGAGACACCTATGGGCAAGCGACTGGAGAGACTCGGTAAGGTATTAGGTTATGTTGCGTTGATAATTTGTGCGGTGATTTTCTGTTTAGGTATGCTGTATGGCAATGATTGGCTTGAGATGTTTATGATGGCAGTAAGTTTGGCCGTTGCAGCAATACCGGAAGGATTGCAGATTGTGTCGACTATCGTTTTGGCGGTGGGGGTGCAAAGATTGGTTAAGCAACATGCCATTGTTAGGACACTGCCGTCGGTTGAAACATTGGGCAGTACTACAGTTATATGTTCGGACAAGACTGGTACTTTGACTCAAAACAAGATGACTGTTGTTGAAGGGTGGGCCGGTGGTAATACCATTGATTTTAAAAATCCACCTGAGTCGGAGGATTTGGATAGTGATGAAAAGACTTTGTTACTATCATCTTTATTATGTACAGATTCACACTTAAAGATAGTTTCGGAAGATGAGTATGAATTGACAGGAGATCCAACAGAAACTGCTATTGTGGAGGTCGGTTTGAGTCTAGATTTGAACAAGAATGATCTTGAAAGTGAGCATCCGAGAGTGGGGGAAGTTCCTTTTGATTCGGATAGAAAGAGGATGTCCACGATAAATAAGATGAACGATAATATAGTCAGAGTTAATGTTAAGGGCGGTTTGGATGAAATTCTTTCAGTAACTAATAAAATATTGATTCATGAGAATGTGAGGCCATTGAACGATGAGGATATAGAGACAATAAAGGAAGAAAATGAGAGAATGGCGGAATCGGCACTTAGAGTTCTTGCAGTTGCATATAAGGAATTAGATAGTGTGCCCGGAGAGGTGGTTGCTGATGATGTTGAATCAGATTTGGTGTTTGTTGGGCTTCTTGGTATGATTGACCCTGCTCGTCCTGAGGTGGTTGAGGCTGTCAAGAAGTGTAAGACTGCGGGAATAAGACCTGTTATGATTACCGGTGACCATAAGGTTACAGCTGTTGCCATTGCAAGTGACATAGGAATATTTGAAGACGGAGATAAGGCAGTTACAGGAATTAAGTTGGAGGAAATAGATGACGATAAATTAGCCAGAGAAGTGCATGATTACTCGGTGTATGCAAGGGTTGCCCCTGAACACAAGGTTAGAATTGTGAAAGCATGGCAAAGCCATGGCGACATAGTTGCGATGACGGGTGATGGCGTAAATGACGCACCTGCACTTAAACAGGCGGATATTGGTGTTGCTATGGGTATGGTAGGTACTGAGGTGGCAAAAGATGCGTCGGATGTGATCTTGACAGATGATAATTTTGCAACAATTGTGGATGCTGTTGAAGAAGGACGAAGGATTTATGATAATATACTCAAGGTAATTCAGTTCCTTCTTTCAGCAAATATGGGAGAAGTATTGTTGATATTTATTGCTTCATTGTTGAACTTGGGAAATCCATTGACACCTATTCTAATATTATGGATAAACTTGGTGACGGATAGTTTGCCGGCATTAGCGTTGAGTATGGACCCGGCTGATAAGGATATAATGACCCGTAAACCGCGAGATCCAAAGAGTGGTATTTTCTCAAAAGGAATGGTAATACGTATTGTGTATCAAGGTGCTGTCATTGGTCTTATTTCACTGTTAGCTTATGTGTTAGGGAAACGCGATTTAAGCTATGGAGAGATAATAGGGCTAGATAGGCTGGAAGATTTAGGACGTACGATGGCGTTTGGTGTATTGGGTTTCTCACAATTGTTTCATGTTAGGAATCTTCATTCAAATAAGATATCTGCCTTTAAGGTGAGTTTGATGAGTAATAAGCAGTTGCTTTGGGCCATTATAGTATCTTGTTTGTTTATGCTTGTAGTAATGCTTGTTCCCGGAATCAGAGAAGTATTTGGATTGGTTAGACTTGACATGATACATTGGTTGTACGTGCTTGGTTTGTCTCTAGTCCCTATAGTTGTGGTTGAGATTATGAAATTGTTGAAGTTGAATTATACGAGTGATGAGTATTGAAAATAGTCGTAATGCGTGGTTTGTAATATGAATTTGGTCAGTTTAGAATAGTATTGTTTAAAAAAATGTATTATGATTGACAAATATATGTTTTCATCTGGGTTTGTGGATTATTTTTTGTAATTTTGGGAGAGTAATTTGCAGATAGTTATTTGTATTGCATATTCATATGTAATTAGGTTATTGAGTTATGGAGTTTATGTGTTTGGTGTGTTTATGAATGATAAATAATAAATTGCTATTTATGGGAAATTTAAGTGAAGCTTTATTGCTTTTGTTGGTTGGTATTATTTTGGTGATGGTAGTTTTATGGTTGGTTGGTATATTAGGAACTATCATCATTAAGATTACGAACAGATTTGCTTCTAAAGAAGAATTAAACAACAGAGGCGGAGGTAGGAATATTGAGTCTAAAAAGCTTGCTGCAATAGTTGCAGCAGTCGATGTGGTTACCGGTGGTCAAGGGACTATTTCATCGATACATAAGAATAGATAATAACAAAATAAAATATAGTTTATGAAACAAGTTATAAAGTTTAGTCTTTTGTACAGAGACATGTGGCAATCGTCGGGGAAGTATGTTCCGACTGTTGAACAGTTGAAGGAGGTTGCTCCTCATATTGTGAATATGGGTTGCTTTTCACGAGTAGAGACGAATGGCGGAGGTTTTGAGCAGATTAATCTTCTTTTTGGTGAGAATCCAAATAAGGCAGTAAGAGAGTGGACGCAGCCGTTTAATGATGCCGGCATCGAAACACATATGTTGGAACGCGGATTGAATGGTATTAGGATGAGTCCTGTTCCTGCTGATGTTAGGAAATTGATGTTCGATGTTAAGAAAAAGCAAGGAACAGATATTGCTCGCTCGTTTGATGGACTAAATGATGCAAGAAACTTGGAGAATTCAATAAAGTTTGCCAAGGAGGCAGGCATGATTTCTCAGGCAGCTTTATGTTTGACATATTCACCTGTTCATACAGTTGATTATTATACAGCTCTTGCCGATAAGCTTGTGGAGATGGGAGCTGATGAGATATGTATTAAGGATATGGCCGGTGTTGGTCGTCCTGTTACTATAGGAAAGATTGTTAAGAAAATAAAGGATCGTCATCCTAATATTCCTATTCAGTATCATGGGCATGCAGGACCGGGATTTCAGATGGTTTCAATATTGGAAGCAGCTAAGGCGGGAGCCGAGTATATTGATGTTGGCATGGAACCATTGTCATGGGGAACAGGGCATGCAGACCTTTTGGCCGTTCAGGCAATGCTTAAGGATGCAGGTTTCACCGTTCCTGAGATAAATATGAAGGAATACATGAAGGTGCGTTCGCTCACTCAAAAGTATATTGATGATTTCTTGGGCTATTATATTAATCCAAAGAATAGGGTTATGAACTCATTGCTTATTGGTCCAGGTTTGCCCGGTGGTATGATGGGAAGCTTGATGGCTGATTTGGAGACAAATCTTAGCTCATTAAATAAGTGGAAAAAGAAACATGGACAAGAAGAATTGTCACAGGATGATTTGATGGTTAAGCTGTTTGATGAAGTTTCGTATGTTTGGCCAAAGGTTGGGTATCCTCCTCTGGTGACGCCATTTAGTCAGTATGTTAAGAATCTTGCATTGATGAATGTCCTTCAATTGGAGAAGGGTAGAGAACGTTGGTCGATGATTCCTGATAATGTTTGGGATATGATTCTTGGTAAGTCGGGTAAGTTACCTGGAGAGTTAGCACCAGAGATAGTGGAGATGGCTAAATCTGAAGGTCGTGAATTTTATACCGGCAACCCTCAAGATTTATATCCAGACCAGTTGGATTCATTTAGAGAAGAGATGAAGAAGAACAACTGGGATTTGGGAGAAGACGATGAAGAACTTATGGAGTTGGCTATGCATCCAGAGCAGTACAGAGCATATAAGTCAGGAGAAGCAAAGAGAAGTTTTGAAGATGATTTGGCTAAACGTAAGGCTGGGAGTGAGTCTTCAACGCATAAAAAAGTTGAAGTTGCACCTGTTGTCAATAACTTCCATCCTAAGTCATTAGTGGTGAATGTTGATAATGAGGAGTTCGTTGTGAATATTTCTTATCCAGAGATGGGCCATGAAGGAAATAAAAATGTATCTGCGGAGGCTGCGACAGTGAGCGAAAAAGCTCCAAACGAAGCTACCGTTGGGAGCAAAGAAGTTATCTCACCATTGGAAGGAAAATTCTTTTTAACAAAAGACACAGGAGAGTCGCCTCTTAAGGTTGGCGATATTGTTAAAGAAGGTGATGTTATAGGTTATATAGAATCTATGAAAACATATAATGCTGTGGCATCAGAAGTAGCTGGTAAAGTTACAGAAATATGTTTTTCTAATGGAACTTCGGTTGAAGAAGATGATGTTCTTATAAAATTAGCATAATATAATGGTAGATTTTTTTGCGAATCTAATTGATGTTACAGGCTTTTCAGCAATAACCTGGGGTACAGCTTTGATGTGGCTGATTGCAGGTTTGTTGCTATATCTAGGAATTTACAAACAATATGAGCCATTGTTGTTAGTACCAATAGGATTTGGAGTATTATTGGCAAACTTGCCCATGGCAGGACTGGCAGTAGTTGAGTCTGACATGGTTGTACATGCTGATGGAAGCTTGATGAATCTTCCGGAGATAGCCAAAGAATATGGTATATTGAACTTACTATATTATTCTCTTATTAAAACCGGTATATTGCCACCAATTATTTTTATGGGAGTTGGTGCGTTGACTGATTTTGGTCCCATGTTGAGGAATTTGAGATTGGCTTTTTTTGGTGGTGCTGCACAGATAGGTATTTTTACTGTGGTGATTTTGGCCGTACTTATGGGCTATTCACTACCTGAAGCTGCTTCTATGGGTATTATAGGTGGAGCTGATGGACCTACAGCCATTTACACAACTATTCAGCTTGCACCACATTTGTTGGGGCCTATCGCTATTGCGGCATATTCGTATATGGCTATGGTTCCAATAATAATACCAGCAGTGGCTAAGTTGCTAATGACTAAGGAGGAATTTAAGATTCACATGAAGAATCAAGATAGGCTTCATCCTTCAAAGAATGAGATAAAGAACATCAAAGCAGCAAAGATTGTATTTCCTATTGCATTAACGCTTGTTGTTGCTATCTTGGTTCCATCTTCTGCACCTTTGATTGGTATGCTGATGCTGGGTAATCTGCTTAAGGAGATTGGACCGAATACAGCTCGCTTGGCAGATGCAGCTTCCGGTCCTATAATGAATACTGCTACTGTGTTTTTAGGTGTTTGTGTTGGAGCAACTATGCCGGCAGATGTATTCCTTAGGTGGGAAACCATAGGAATCTTGGTTCTCGGGTTATTTGCCTTCGCAATATCTATTGCCGGAGGTATTTTGGCAGTAAAGGCTTATAATAAGACAACTAAGAAAAAGGTTAATCCTCTTGTTGGGGCTACTGGTTTGAGTGCAGTTCCTATGGCATCAAGGGTGGCAAATGAAGAGGCTTTGAAGTATGATAAGTCAAATCATATTTTGCAATATTGTATGTCAAGTAACGTTTCGGGAGTTATAGGCTCTGCTGTTGCTGCCGGTGTTCTGATATCATTCTTAGGCTAGAATAGACGATTATAGATTTTCTATATTTGGTTATTAAGTTAGATATATAAATAGATGTGAGTCGATAGATTCACATCTATTTTTTATTATATATATTTTGCTATGATAGGGATGTGCGAGTAAGCCATAAAAAAAGGAGCTAGATTATCTAGCCCCGTTATGTTAATTAAAGTGTGATTAGGATTCTTGTAAAACTATTACAATTATCTTTAATCATTGTTTTTATTGCGTTCTCTATTTCCTCGATTCTGTCGGTTGTCATCTTGTGTTTTGTCTCTTTCCGGGCGAGGTAACAATACTTTTCTTGACAACTTGAACTTACCGGATCTTTGGTCGATATCAATTAGTTTAACTTGAATTTTGTCACCTTCCTTGAATCCGGCATCTTCTATTGTTTCGTAGCGTTTCCAATCAATTTCCGAGATGTGCAGAAGGCCATCTTTGCCCGGAAGAAATTCGCAGAACAAACCATAAGGCATTACTGAGCGGATAGTTGCATCATACACTTCTCCTACTTCAGGCACAGCAACTATAGCTTTAATTTTAGCAAGAGCTGCATCGATAGATGTTTTATTTGTTGCTGAAATTTCAACATGTCCTTTGTCTTCTACCTCTTCAATAGTAATAGTTGCTCCTGTCTCCTCTTGGATGCCTTGAATTATCTTTCCTCCCGGACCTATGACTGCTCCAATAAAATCTTTAGGAATGTCCAGAGATATTATTCTTGGTGCGTGAGGCTTCAAGTCGGCACGTGGCTCGGATATAGTCTCCATCATCTTACTCATGATGTGTTCTCGGCCGGCTTTAGCTTGGGCTAATGCTTGCTCTAATACTTCGTATGATAGGCCATCGACTTTAATGTCCATCTGTGTTGCTGTAATTCCGTCAGGTGTACCGCAGACCTTGAAGTCCATATCTCCAAGATGGTCTTCGTCTCCAAGTATGTCGGAAAGTATTGCATAGTTTTGACCTTTGTTCTCTGAGATCATACCCATAGCAATACCGCTGACAGGCTTTTTGATTTTTACTCCGGCATCCATAAGTGCAAGAGTACCGGCACATACTGTAGCCATTGACGATGAACCGTTTGATTCTAGGATATCTGAAACCACCCTAACAACATAGGGATATCCTTCAGGAATCATGCGTTTTAGTGCACGTTGTGCCAGATTTCCGTGCCCTATCTCACGACGGCCAGTGCTACGTTGTGGGCGAGCCTCACCTGTTGAGAAGGGCGGGAAGTTGTAATGTAGTAAGAATCGCTCAGATCCTTGTACCAATACCTCATCAACAGTCTTTTCGTCGAGTTTTGTGCCCAATGTTACTGTGGTAAGTGATTGAGTTTCACCTCTGGTGAATATGGCTGATCCGTGTGGACCTGCTAAGTAGCCAACTTCGCACCATATCGGGCGTATCTCAGTTGTCTTTCTTCCGTCAAGACGTTTACCTTCATCAAGAATAGATCGGCGCATAGCTTCCTTTTCCACTTGATGATAATATCTCGATATCATAGCTTCTTTCTCATCGAGCTCCTCTTCAGTAAAGTTTTCAAGGAATTCGGTCTTGATTGCCTCGAAAGCTTCCATCCTTTCATGCTTGTTGGGATTTTGTGATGTAGCGACATCATAAGCACGCTGATAGCATTTTTCCCAAACAAGTTTCTTCAATTCTTCGTCATTTTCTTCATGACAATATTCTCGTTTCACAGTCGTGCCAACGGCTTCCATTAGCTCTATCTGTGCTTGGCAGTGCTTCTTTATTTCTTCATGTGCAAACTTGATGGCTTCAAGCATCTCTGCTTCTGATACTTCATTCATTTCACCCTCAACCATCATGATGTTGTCAAGTGTGGCTGCCACCATCAAGTCGATGTCTGCTCTCTCAAGCTCCTTAAATGTGGGGTTAATAACCAACTGGCCATCAATTCTTGCCACTCTCACTTCTGAAATGGGACCATGAAATGGTATGTCAGAAACTGCTAATGCAGCAGAGGCTGCAAGTCCTGCCAAAGCATCAGGCATGTCCTCACCATTAGATGAGAAAAGAATAACATTTACAAAAACATCAGCGTGATAGTCATCTGGGAAGAGTGGACGTAAAGCTCTATCAATAAGTCTACTAGTCAGTATCTCATAATCTGAAGGTCTGCCTTCACGTTTCAAAAAACCGCCAGGGAATCGTCCGTTTGCAGCAAACTTTTCTCTGTATTCCACTTGTAAAGGCATAAAGTCTGTACCAGGGGTTGCCTCTTTTGCGGCACAAACAGTTGCAAGAAGCATTGTGTCACCCATTTTAAGTGCCACAGAGCCGTCAGCCTGTTTTGCCAATTTCCCCGTCTCCAACGTTATCTCACGACCATCAGGCAGTTCGATACGCTTACTTATTGGATTAATCATAAATAAAAATATTTTCTTGTATACAAAATTCCTACAAATGTACGCAAAGTTTTGGTTTATTGAGATATCCTGCCCTTCAAAAATGCTCATTGTTGTATAAAAATGACTATTTTTGTGATTTTAATTGTCAATTCTTATAAATAGAACGTTGTTGTGAAAAGAATACTCTTTTTATTACTGCTTTCAACATTTGTATTTCATTCTTGTAAAGATAAGAATGTTTTTGTCGTTGAAGGTAATGTAAAGTCTGCAGTTGATAGTACTCTATATCTTGAGCATAGAGGTTTAGCCGGAGTTGAAACACTCGACTCAGTAACCATAAGGGCTAATGGTAAATTTAAGTTCAAAAGTAATGCTCCGGATAATCCTGAATTTTACCAGCTAAGGATAGGTAATCAAGCCGCTGTTTTTGCTGTGGATTCCACGGAAACATTGCAAGTAGAACTTGATGCAAATGATGTCTACAACTCATTTAATGTGAAAGACTCGTACATAAACAGCCAAATCAGAGAGGTGGATAAATTGACATTAGAGACTACGCAACTCATAAAAACCTATCGTTCTCAGCATAACAGCAAGAATATTGACGAGATGACATTTCTTGCAAATGTGGACAGTGCGTTGAATAACTATAAGAAAACAATAACCAAAACAATCATATCAAATCCGGCAAGTGCAGTTGCCTATTACGCAGTATTTCAAAAGATTGATGGCTATCTGATATTTGACCCTTATGATAGAAAAGACTATCCTATGTTTGGAGCTGTGGCAACCTCATGGAGTCGCGCTTATCCCGAAACACAACGAACAAAACATCTCTACGACTTCACAATCAATGCGCTCCAAGTAAGACGTAACAACGAGCGACAAATAGAAACACTTGATGCCATACCTATCCAAACCGAAGGCTCTTTGCCCGATATAGTGCTTAATAATGTGATGGGCGAATCAGTTCCTTTGTCATCGCTTGAGGGTGATGTTGTCCTTCTGGATTTCGTTATTTACAATGCGGATTTTTCTCCTAATCACAATATTTTATTAAACGAAACATATAAGAAATATCATAACAGAGGCTTCCAAATATATCAAATCTCTTTGGACTCCGATGAGCATTTCTGGAAAGTATCTGCAGGAAATCTACCTTGGACAACTGTCAGAGAACCACTTTCTGTTAGGTCGAGCCTGCTCTCTACCTACAATGTCAGGGAACTGCCTACCGGCTTCATCATTAACCGTAATGGAGATGTTGTACTTCGAATTGAGGATTACACAAAACTATCGGAAGAGATAGGTAAACTGTTGTGAAACAATTAAAATAAATTTTGTCTATTCCGGATAAAAAACTATCTTTGTCAAACGAATCATGAAAAAGAGGGAGTTCCGATCCTTATGTGTGGGTCGGAATTCTTCTTTATATATAAATATCAAGAATAAATAATTAATAAACTCAATATTATGGCTGTCACATACATGACTGAAGAGGGCCTTCGCAAGCTTCAAGAAGAATTGCTCGAACTGGAATCGGTTCAACGGCCTGAAATATCAAGACAAATAGCTGAGGCAAGAGATAAAGGAGACTTGTCCGAGAATGCTGAATACGATGCTGCAAAAGAGGCTCAAGGTATTCTTGAGGCCAAGATATCCCAGCTTAAGGGGCTTATAGCATCTGCAAGGTTAATAGATGAAAACTCAATCGGCACAGATGAAGTAAGAATAATGAACAAGGTCACTATTAAGAATCTGAAAACAAAGAAGAACATGACCTACACATTAGTGTCTGAAAGTGAGGCTGACCTAAAGAGTGGTAAAATTGCTATTAACTCACCAATTGCTCAAGGACTGGTAGGCAAGAAAGTAGGTGAAATAGCAGAGATAAAAGTACCATCAGGAATTATGACCTTCGAAATAGTAGAAATATCAATCTAAAAAGCTATGGCAACAATATTTAGCAAAATAATTGCAGGTGACATACCATCATACAAGATAGCAGAGGACGAAAATTACTACGCATTTTTAGATATTAATCCAATGAAAAAGGGACACACTCTTGTTGTCCCTAAAAAAGAAGTCAACTATATCTTTGACCTGGATGACGATACTCTATCCAATATGATGTTATTTGCCAAAAAGGTGGCAAAAGCAATACAAAAAGCAGTTTCTTGCAACAGAGTTGCCATCATGGTGCTCGGGCTCGAAGTGCCTCATGCACACATACATCTCATTCCTATTCAAAAAGAGGGAGATGCCAACCTGTCCAACCCTAAGCTGAAGTTTACAGAGACAGAGTTCGAGCAAATTGCTAAAAGTATCAGGGATAACCTATAACAGCTATATTTTTCTTGTCCTTATACCCCTAACATGGTGGTTTTCACCCTTTTCAATAATTAGATTCGCTCTAAACCTTGTAGGCAGTATGTTCTCTGTTAGGTTCGGCAAGTTTATTTCATCCCAAACATTGTTTGCAAAATCCACCAACTCTTTCTCAGGGTATGTCACATACCTGTGAAAGTAAGAGTTAGGATCTTTAAAAGCTGTTTGTTGTAACTTCTTAAAGCGCTCTATATACCATTGTCTTAAATTCTTCTCGCTTGCATCCACATAAATAGAGAAGTCGAAGAAGTCTGAAACAAAAACTCTCCTTTTTATCCCTTTGGCTGTAGAAACCTGCAGAACGTTGATTCCTTCCACAATAAGAATATCCGGCCTTCTAAATCTGTTTATCTCATCTTCCACAACATCATAGCTTAGGTGTGAATATACCGGAGCATTAAGTATCTCACGCCCCGACTTTACTCCGGCCAGAAAAGAAAGAAGTTTTTTTGCATCATAGCTTTCTGGGAACCCTTTTTTGTTGAGAATTCCACGCCTTTCCAATTCAGCATTAGGATAAAGGAATCCATCTGTGGTTACAAGCTCCACAGATGGATTTCCAGGTGTCAGGCTCAGCAACTTTTGCAAAACCCTTGCCGTTGTACTTTTTCCTGCGGCAACACTGCCGGCTATACCTATTATATAGGGAATCTTGTAACTGCTGTTTTCAAAGAACTGATCCAACTCATTATGCAAATTCTTGTAGTGAGTCAGATGTATCTGCAAAAGGCTTATCATGGGGATATACACATCCTCCACCTCCTCAATGGTCAATGGCTCGTTCAACGCCTGTAGTTGCGTTAAGTCTATATCCGATATAGGAAACATTGGATGTTCCTCGAGTTTACTCCATTCATCTCTACAAAACGACCTGAACGGAGAGTAGGTGACGTCGTATACCTTGTCCATCAATCTGTTATTTTATGTGTTCAAAGCCTCGTTTCACAAAATTGCTCAATGCTTCACCTTTAAGCATGCCACTTGCCAACAGAGCCAAATCCAACATTTGCTTGATTATGCCCTTTTCCGTAGTTTCTTTCACGTAGTTGTCCTTGTCCTTATCCTTGCCACCATCAATAAACTCCTTGATGGAAGCGTTGTCTACGTTAAGCACAATCTGATAAGTGTCCGGCATCTCTCCATAGAAGGCCATTTGCTGTTGCATTGCTGCCATCTCCTTCATCCTGCGAGAGAACTCGTTTTGAGTAATCTGAACAGGACGTGTATCAGCACCTAACGACTTAAACTCCACATTGTATATTGCTTTGTCATCCTTAGGCAACTGAGCTTTCACAGCATCTGTCAAAACCTCCTTCTGCTTTTCTTCTATAGTAACTTCAGAGATTTCTTCTTTCTGAATGATATGCTCGATAGTGTCACTATCAACTCTCACAAAACGTGTTTTCTCGAGTTTTTGTTCTATAAGCCCCATCCAATGCACATCGAGTTGTCCATCCATCAACAAAACATCATAGCCTTTTTCTTTTGCTGCGTCAATATGAGCATATTGCTCCTGCTTGTCGTTTGTGTATAGGTATATTACATCACCATTCTTGTCAGTCTGAGAGCTTTCTATTAATGTCTTATACTCATCAAGTGTGTAGTACTTGTCTTCTACATTTTTGAGCAATGCAAATTTACTTGCTTTGTCATAAAACCTATCATCAGTAAGCATGCCATAGTCTATAAACAGCTTCAAGCTATCCCATTTATTCTCAAACTGGCTGCGGTCTTTTTTAAACAGTTCTTCAAGTTTATCTGCTACCTTCTTAGTAATGTGGTTCGATATCTTCTTTACGTTGTTGTCACTTTGTAGATATGAACGTGACACATTCAAAGGTATGTCAGGTGAGTCAATAACACCATGAAGCAAAGTCAAAAACTCAGGAACGATACCTTCAACAGAGTCTGTTACAAAGACTTGGTTGCTATATAGCTGTATTTTGTTACGCTGTAAGTCAAGATTGTTCTTAATCTTTGGGAAGTATAGAACACCTGTCAGGTTAAATGGATAATCAACATTCAGATGAATCCAGAACATTGGCTCCTCATTGAACGACATAGGATACAAGTCATTATAAAACTTCTTGTAATCTTCATCTTTAAGGTCCATAGGTTTTTTCTTCCACAGAGGATTAACGTCGTTTATCACATTGTCTTCATCAGTGTCCACATAGTTGCCATCCTTCCACTCCTGTTTCTTCCCAAAAACAATCGGTACAGGCAAAAACTTGCAATACTTGTTAAGCAAAGTTTCTACTCTGCTTTTCTCAAGGAATTCTTTGTTCTCGCCGTCTATATGTAGGACTATGTCGGTACCCCTGTCATCTTTTTCTACCTCTTCCATAGTGAACTCGGGTGTTCCGTCGCATGACCATTTAACCGCGGGTTCACCTTTATATGACTTAGTGATGATTTCTACCTTCTTGGCAACCATAAATGAAGAGTAAAAACCCAACCCGAAGTGCCCGATTATAGCATTAGCATCATCTTTATATTTGTCCAGAAACTCATTTGCTGATGACAGAGCTATTTGATTGATATATTTGTCAACCTCTTCGCCGGTCATTCCTATTCCTCTGTCGGAGATAGTTAAAGTTTCTTTGTCCTTGTCAATATTCACGTGCACCGACAAGTCTCCAAGCTCACCTTTAAACTCACCTCTGTCCGAAAGGGTTTTTATTTTCTGCGTGGCATCTACTGCGTTAGATACTATCTCACGTAGAAAAATTTCATGATCACTATATAAAAACTTTTTAATTATAGGGAATATGTTATCCGTAGTTACCCCAATCTTTCCTTTTTGTGCCATTAATTTATAGTTTTGTTTGTTATTGCAATTTTATATACTCTACTTCATATAAGCAAATAATATGCCATAATTAATTGTGTTTTGCCGACGATATAAATATTATTTATTACACATACATTCCACACTTTGTTAATTTTGTTCTTTTGTATAATATGCTGTTTATCAGTAGATAGTGGTTAAATCATTGAAATTATTAACAGAAATTAGGTGAAATTACTCCACACTAAAGGTTGACATTCTCAATTATTATTTTATATTTGTAATACACAATCTAAAAAACTCTATGGTTATGAAGACAAAAAGAGAGTTCGAGAAGCAATTATTAGGTCTGCAAGACAATATGCTTAATTTCGCTATTTCACTAACGGCAGACAGAGAGGAAGCAAAAGACTTACTTCAAGAGACAACGCTTCGTGTATTGGACAACAGAGAAAAGTATTACGAGAATGTAAACTTTAAGGGATGGGTGTTCACCATTATGCATAACATATTTGTGAACAACTATCGCAAGATAGTTAGGAGTCAAACAATTATAGACAAAACTGAAAACCTATATCACCTCAATCTTCCACAAGATTCAGGTTTTGCTACTCCTGAAGGTTCTTACACCATAAAGGAGATAAACAAGGCAATAAATAGTTTTTCAGATGAGTATAAAGTGCCATTCTCAATGCACGTCTCAGGGTTTAAGTACGAAGAGATAGCAAAGCATCTCGACTTGCCGATAGGAACAGTGAAAAGTCGTATATTCTTTGCACGTAAACGTCTTAAAGAGATACTAAAGGACCTAAAGTATTATGCTGAATAATTTAAAAGCATCATGATATAAGCCTCTTTCAACGAAAGAGGCTTTTTTTTGCTATCTTTGCAACCGCAATCAACGAAGGTTGCTCTATATCAATAATAAATATAATGGAGATAGTTTGGTTAATACTATCATTGGTAATCTTGTATTATGGTGCCGAAGCACTTGTGTCGGGTGCATCATCATTGGCTAAACGCCTGGGTGTGGCGCCACTTATCATTGGTCTCACAATAGTGTCAATAGGAACAAGTTTGCCGGAGTTGGTAGTTAGTGTGAAAGCGGCATCTGTAGGGCAGGGAGCCTTATCTATAGGGAATGCATTAGGATCTAATATGATCAACATCAGTGTTATTCTTGGAATATCTGCAATAATCTACCCACTTGCTGTAAAACGTCAGCTTCTAAAGGTTGACGTCCCGGTGATGATTATCACATCGTTGCTGTTCCTTTTCCTTTTCCTCGATTCAGAAATATCACTGATAGATGCTCTTATTCTATTGTCTGTTTTTATTGCATACAACGCCTATTTGGTTATAATATCAAAGAAGAACCAGACAGATAATATGGAGGACGAAGGTGAAGGTATAAAGATGAGTAAGCATTGGGCAATCGACCTTGTTTTTATAGTTGCCGGCCTTATTGCACTTGTTTATGGTTCCGACCTCCTTGTTGTAAATGCATCAATAATTGCAAAAGAATTAGGCATGTCGGAGGCAATGATAGGACTTACCATAGTGGCAATCGGCACGAGCACGCCTGAACTTGCCACTTCCGTTGTTGCTGCATTAAAGAGACGTTCCGACATAGCCATAGGGAACATAGTAGGTTCCAATATATTCAACATACTTTTAATCGTAGGTGTCGCCGGAACTATAAATCCCATTCAAGCATTTGATATAAACTACATGGACTCGCTGTTCGTGGTGTTCTTAGGACTTGTCCTTTGGTTGTTCATGAAGATGGGAACAGTTATAAGACGCTGGCAAGGTGTAATATTCTTATTGTTGTATCTTTTCTACTTCATATTTAAGTTGAACATGTAAGACAAAATAAAAAGTCCCCGCAGTCTGTAGACGATAGCGGGGGCTTTTCGATTAGTAACTACTAATATCTTCAATCAATCTTATTTTCTTTCTCCTTTTCAGGGATAATAAACTCTCTTGCGTTGCTAACCTTTTCATCAAGAAGTGCAATGTCGAGAACCTCTCTTACATCGCTTACATAATGGAAGGTCAATCCCTTAAGATAATCTTCCTTTATTTCGTCAATATTCTTCTTGTTCTCCTTACACATAATAATATCTTTGATGCCTGCACGTTTTGCGGCAAGAATCTTCTCTCGGATACCACCTACCGGCAACACCTTTCCTCTAAGCGTTATTTCACCGGTCATTGCAAGGTTGGCTCTAACCTTTCTTTGAGTGAAGCTCGAAGCCAACGAGGTAATCATTGTTATTCCTGCTGAAGGACCATCTTTTGGTATAGCACCCTCAGGCACGTGTATATGTACATTATAATGTTCGAATACCTCCGGGTCGATTCCCAAATCTTCTGCGTTAGCGTGTATATATTCAAGAGCAAGCATTGCAGACTCCTTCATCACATCGCCAAGGTTACCTGTAAGTGTCAATTTAGAACCTTTGCCTTTGCTTAATGAGCTTTCTACAAATAGTATTTCACCCCCGACTGCAGTCCAAGCCAAACCTGTAACCACGCCGGCATAGTCATTGCCTTCATACTTGTCTCTGCTATACTCTTCTGTGCCTAAATACTCCTGTAGGTCCGAAACCTTCAGCGACTTTGGATATTCCTCGTCGGAAGCAATCTTTCTAGCCACCTTCCTCATTACCTTCGCAATCTTCTTGTCGAGTTCTCTGACGCCCGATTCACGGGTGTAGCTCTCTATCATCTTTTGGAGTGTAGTCTTAGGAATCTTAAATGCCTTTTTATCTATGCCATGATTAGCAAGCTCTTTAGGAACAAGATGCCTGTAAGCAATCTCCATCTTCTCTTCTGTGATGTATCCGCCCACGTTTATCAACTCCATTCTGTCGAGCAACGGTTGAGGTATCGTGTTCAGATTGTTGGCAGTAGCTATAAAAAGCACCTTCGACAAATCATAATCAATGGATAGATAGTTGTCGTGGAAAGCCACATTCTGTTCCGGGTCGAGCACTTCGAGTAAGGCCGAAGCAGGGTCGCCTCTAAAATCGCTGCCAATCTTGTCAATCTCGTCAAGCACAAACACCGGATTGGAGGTACCTGCCTTCTGTATGTTCTGTATTATTCTACCCGGTATCGCACCAATATACGTACGACGATGGCCTCTAATTTCTGCCTCATCGTGAAGACCACCAAGAGATACTCTGACATATTTTCTGTTCAGAGCCTCTGCTATCGACTTGCCGAGTGAAGTCTTGCCCACTCCGGGAGGACCGTAAAGACAGATAATAGGCGACTTAAGATCACCCTTAAGTTTCAACACCGCCAAATGCTCAATAATTCTCTCTTTGACCTTTTCCATACCAAAGTGGTCGCGGTCAAGAATCTTCTGAGCATTCTTCAAGTTGAAGTTGTCTTTAGTGTACTCATCCCATGGCAAATCGAGTATTGTCTCTATATAGCCATACTGAACAGAGTAGTCGGGAGAGTGTGGGTTCAGTCTTTCAAGCTTCTGAATTTCCTTTTGGAAAATGTCTGCCACTTCGGCACTCCATTTCTTTTTCTCCGCCTTCTTCTTGAACTCGTCAATCTCAATCTGCTGCGAATCGTTGCCCAGCTCCTCCTGGATAGTCTTAATCTGCTGCTGCAAATAAAACTCCCTCTGTTGCTGGTTGATATCCTCGCGAGTCTTCATCTGTATGTTCAACTTCATCTCCATCACCTGCAACTCGCGGTTAAGCACCATCAGCAACCTCAATGCCAGTTCTTTCTCCGAGTCTATGGCAAGAATTTCCTGTTTCTCTTCTGCATCTATAGGCAGGTTGGTGCCACTATATCCTATTATGCTCTCGTTGAGCTGTTTACTCTTAATGCTTCGGATAAGCTCCTTGGGAGGTTCTCCCAACATCCTTAACATTCTGATAACAGTGTCTCTTATTGAGTCCAGCACAGCATTGTGTTCCTCGTCATCCTTGTCAGCTTTGGTAAATTCTTTCAGCTTATATGTAGCCTCAAAGTATGGCGACGTCTTTGTCATAGATATCCACTCAAAACGTTGCTTGGCAACAACTATGATGCTATAGTTGTCGTCAGACAATTCCACCACTCTGACAATCTCAGCAATGACTCCCAACTTATACAAATCTTCAGCCTCAGGGTCTTCTATTTGCCCATCTTTTTGGCATACAAGTCCTATGTATCTATCCTTCTTGCGCAAGGCCTTAACCAGCTCAATCGACTTTTTCCTGCCCACCGAGATAGGCATCGAACTCCCCGGAAACACAATTGTGTTCCTAAGTGGCAGAATAGGTATTGTATCACCTAATGCATTCTCATCAATGGTTTCGTTCTCACTGTTGAAAGGACCTTCGATGAACGATATATAGTTGCCAATCGGCTGATCACTATCTTGAAAAATTTTTGGTCTATAAATATCCATATAATTAATATTGAAAATTTATAACAACTAAACAAAATTCGTTGTTTTAATAGCATAATAAGTCCTTCAAAATCCGTGCCAAGAAATAATGACAACAAATGACTGTAATAATACATGTTGGTTGCTCGTCAGAATATATATGAGCATAATTAACAATAATATCCCAATTACTGAATAATTTAGGTATGTTACTCCATTTTGGTTTGTTCCTTCTCGTAGCTATTAAATACTTGCCTTGTCCGTATTATATATACGTTTTAGTATATATGATCCGAGGAGGGTAGAGGTGAATAACATTGTTGATATTGCAAATTAATAATCGTAATTCTGTTTAAAACATCCGTAAGAAAATGCATATTTTCATACATAGATGGCATAAGCTAAATAATATTGATGAAAACGTTTTTTTGAATAAATTAATTGTACTAATTTTGAGGCTTTAAATCATGAACACGTGAAAAGAGTAATCAATATTATGGATAAACAGTTTGAGCTGTTTATCGAACAAGAAAAAATAGAACAAGGCATAAGACGGGTAGGGGAACAACTTAATATTGAGTTGGAAGGCAAGAATCCTCTATTTGTTGCCGTTTTGAACGGATCATTCATGTTTGCCGGCGAACTTATGAAGCGTGTTTCGGTTCAGAGCGAGATAACATTTGTGAAGCTTGCATCGTATGATGGCACTCACTCGACGGAATCAATTCAGACAGTCTTGGGACTTAAGGAGGATATAAAGGACAGAACTGTAGTTATAATAGAAGATATAGTAGATAGTGGCAACACAATGCAGAATTTGCTAGGCGAATTAAGAAAAAAGGGACCTAAAGAGATAAAAATAGCCACTTTGCTGTTTAAGCCATCAGCACTAAAGCATGATGTTAAGCCCGATTACGTAGCTCTCGAAATTCCTAATGATTTTATTGTGGGATATGGGCTCGACTATAATGGATATGGAAGAAACCTCAAGGATATATACAAGGTTGTTTGATAGAATTTTTGAGTATTAGAAAAAAAAGTGATAAATTAGTAGTGCTTATCAAAAAAATAGTTACATTTGCAATATAAGATGTCTTACGACTAAAAGAATCAGAGGATAAAATATTTTACTATGAGCAAGAATGAAGTAAAAAAATCGCCGAAAGCGAACTTGGAACCACACAAGGGTACGTTTTTCCTTATGGGATTGTTGCTTGCCTTGGGTGTGTTGTTTGTAGCTTTTGAGTGGTCGACCGCAACAGAAAAACTGGATGAGGCGGTAGTTGTCCAGGATGTTATGGCCGAAGAAGAGATTGAGATTACTCGTCGTGACCCGGCACCACCACCACCACCTCCACCACCAGAGCCAGAGACTCCAGAGGTAATAGAAGTGGTTGAAGAGGAAGTTGAAACTAAGTTTGATATTCGTACTGAGGATGATCAAACTCAAGCACAGCAAGAGGTTTTCACCCCTCCACCACCACCAAAGCCAAAAGAAGAAGAGGTTGTTGAAGAGGAAATTTTCGTTGTTGTGGAAGAATTCCCTGAATATCCCGGTGGACAAACTGCCATGATGAAGTTCCTTAGTGACAATATTCGCTATCCGGTTATTGCTCAAGAAAATGGTATACAGGGTAGAGTTGTTTGTAACTTCGTGGTTGAACGTGATGGTAGTATTACAGACGTACAAGTGGTTCGTGGTGTAGACCCTTCACTTGACAAAGAGGCTGTTCGCGTTATTCAACAGATGCCGAAGTGGAAACCTGGCAAGCAAAGAGGTCAAGCAGTTCGTGTGCGCTTTACTTTGCCTGTTCAGTTTAGACTTGCAAACTAATTTGTTAGATTAAATACGTCAGAGCTGCTTTTCATGTGAGAAAGGCAGCTCTTTTTGCTAGTTAATGTACCATATTAAAAAGTTATGAGTCAGAGTGTTGCCTATTTTGAAAGCATTATTTCAAATAGAATAGTTGAGGTTATGGCAGGTATGACTCCCGATACTCTTTTTGAGCCGGGGAGATACATCTTGTCATTGGGAGGAAAGCGCTTGAGACTATTGTTGACCCTGTTGGTTGCAGACATGTTTGACAAGCGGGCAGAGGAAGTGGTTGATGCTGCGTTGGCTATAGAGGTTTTCCACAACTTTTCGTTGTTGCATGACGACCTGATGGATAATGCCGATATGAGAAGAGGCAGTCAGACGGTTCATAAGAAATGGAATGCCAACACAGCAATTCTCTCGGGAGACGCTATGGTGATAGAGTCGTATAGGTATATATCAAAGGTGCCGACAGATTATTTGCCCTCTGTCTTGGATTCTTTCACTACTATGGCTATGGATATTTGTAGAGGTCAGCAGTATGATATGGATTTTGAAACGCGAAATGATGTATCGGAACGGGAATATCTTGAGATGATAAAACTGAAGACTTCGGTAATGATAGGTTGTGCCATGGAGATTGGTGCAGTTTTGTCTGACGCCAAACCGGCTGATGTCAGAGCTTTACGTGATTTCGGAATAAACATGGGGCTTGCGTTTCAGTTGAAAGATGACCTTTTGGATGTTTATGGCGACCCGGAAGTTTTTGGCAAGAAATTAGGAGGTGATATACTATCTAACAAGAAAACCTATCTGCTAATTAAAGCCCTCGAGGGTGCTGATAATAATCAGAAAGAGGTTTTAGATTATTGGTTAAGTGCCGAAGATTATGATGCGCAAGATAAGATAGATGCAGTAAGAAATATTTATGATGAACTTGATCTGAAATCTGTTTCGGAAAGAAAGATTAAATATTTTTATGAGGAATCGGTGAAATATTTAGATGCCGTGAGTGTTGAAGAAAGTAAGAAGGAGGTTTTGAGAGAATTCTCTCTTAAGCTTCTAAATAGAGAAAAATAAGAGTTAGTAAAAAAAAGATTATAAGTAAGGATGCCATATAGGAGATTACCAAATACCGATGCTGCGAGGGTAAGAGCTTTAAAAACAGCTATTGAAAAAACTGAAACTACAGATTATAACGATTTGTGTCTGTCGACAAAAACTGTTAATAAGGCAAGGAAGGTGTTGGTTAAGTTTGAGTCGCTTATAGCCAATTATCATCAGGTATATCAGACTCAGGTGGAATCAAATAAGGTATTCTTGACTAAGGTGAAAAACGCGAGAATGTATATTTCTCATTTCATTCAGGTGCTGTATATGTCGATTATTCGTTCAGAGATAAAAGAAAATCAGTTGGAGTTGTATGGCCTGGAGGATATGAATATGTTGGTACCCGACCTTACGTCTAATGATCAGATAATGGAATGGGGCAGGAAGATTATTGACGGAGAGACGAAACGTACATCCAGAGGTGCTGTTCCTATATATAATCCTACCATTGCAAAGGTTAATGTGATGTATTCGTTGTTTAAAGAGGGTTATGAGACACAGAAGCTGTATCAAGAGAATACCACACGCCAGATGAAGATGGTTTCAGAATATAGAGAAGTTGTTGATGATGTGATCTTTAATATTTGGGAAGAGGTGGAAAAGTCTAATGAAGATTTGCCACAGAAGGTAAGGCTTGATAAAAATCGTGAGTATGGAATAGTCTATTACTATAGAAAAGGTGAATTGGTTGAATGATATTAGTTGACACGCACTCTCATCTGTTTTCTGAGGAGTTCGACAATGACCTGTCGGATGTAGTAAGTCGCGCAAAAGATGTCGGAGTAAAAAGAGTACTGTTACCCAACATAGATTGCTCGTCTATGGAAAGATTGAAACGTACAGTTTCATCAGACACCGTTTTTTTTATGGGTATGATGGGACTCCACCCAACCAGTGTTGGAGAAAATTGGGAGAATGAGTTGCAAATCATCTATCAAGAACTTAAGAATGGTGACTATATAGCGGTTGGTGAGATTGGTATAGATTTATATTGGGACAAGATATACGAGAAAGAACAAATAAAGGTTTTTGAAGAGCAACTGAGGTGGAGTTTAGAGTTTGATGTTCCGGTATCGATACATGCAAGAAATGCCCATAACGAAGTGGTTAGAAGCATAAAAAATGTAGGAAGCGAATTAAGAGGTGTGTTTCACAGCTTTGTTGGAAACAGACATGAGATGGAGGAACTTTTGAAGTTTGATGGGTTTTACATTGGAGTAAATGGTGTGGTCACATTCAAGAACTCGGGACTGAGTGAGACCTTGAAGCATTGTCCTTCGGAAAGGTTGGTCATTGAGACCGATTCGCCATATCTCTCGCCGGTACCAAACAGAGGTAAGCGTAACGAATCTTCAAATTTAGTACACATCGTGAAAAAAATATCCGATATTTGGCAGATGGATGTTGAAGAGGTTGCATCTTTGACATCAGAAAATGCGAGTAAGTTATTTTGTTTAGAGCTATAAATTACGGCAAATGATACCTATAAGCCTTGTTTTAGCAAAATAAATATAGAAAGTAGTGGTTTATAATGGATAATTTCTGTAAATTTGCCTAATAAATTGAGATGGATTGAGAAATTTTTACTAATTTGCAACCGTTTCAGGGGCGTAACCTCTTTGGAGAGATGCTCGAGTGGTTGAAGAGGCACGCCTGGAAAGCGTGTATACATCAAAAGTGTATCGAGGGTTCGAATCCCTCTCTCTCCGCTGGTAAGGAGTGAAGTAGATAAAGTTAGAAATAAATTATTGGTTTGGATAACAGTCAAGAAATCATTTATAAAACAACAAATTAAAACGAATCATTAACAAAAAAATTGAACACACAATGAAAAAGTTATTTGCAATTTTAGCAATCTTCGGAGTAATGTCTGTAGGATTGTCTTCTGTAGTATTAGCACAGGATGCTTCTGCACCTGTTGACGCAACACAGGCTGCTGTTATGGAATCATCAGGAGGTTTACACCAAGCACTTAAAGTTAAGTTTATTGAAGGTGGTGCAGCTTTTATGAGTGGAATCGCTATATGTTTAATATTAGGATTGGCATTTTCTTTGGAAAGAATCATATACCTAAGCTTGGCTGATGTTGACCCAGATGCTTTCCTTGGAAAAGTAGGCGACGCGCTCGATAGAGGTGATGTGGAAGCTGCTAAAGATATAGCTCGTAACACAAGAGGTCCTGTTGCATCAATTGTTTACCAAGGTCTACTTCGCTTAAATCAAGGTCCGGAAGACGTAGAACGTTCAATTGTTTCATACGGTGGCGTTCAGTCAGGTTTGCTTGAAAGGAATCTTTCTTGGATAACACTATTTATCGCTATTGCTCCATCAATCGGTTTCCTTGGAACTGTTATAGGTATGGTTATGGCATTTGATAATATTCAGAGAGCAGGAGATATGAGCCCAACAATTGTTGCAGGTGGTATGAAGGTTGCCTTGATTACAACAGTTGGAGGTCTTGTTGTTGCTATTATCCTTCAAATTATTTATAACTATATTCTTTCTAAGATGGAAGGTGTACTTAACAAGATGGAAGATGCTTCAATCACTTTCTTGGATCAAGTAATCAAATATAATGTAAAATATAAAAACTTATAATAACAATGGCTGTAACGAAAATTCACAGGACTTCTAGAGCTGTTCTCCTTATAGGTGTAGCCATCTCCTTAGTGGTGATGTTGCTATTCTACTTGGGCGGTCAGGTTGCTCCTCAAGATAAACTAGTGGCTGATATGTCTCAGCCAAAGTTTACGGATCTGGTACTATATTGGATGTACCTGCTTTTGGGGATTACAGTTGTTGTACTTATAGGTTTTGCAATTGTAGGTTTCTTCAAAGGATTGAAAGAGAACCCTAAAAAAGCTATGGGCGGTCTGGTTGCATTATTGTGTTTGGCTGCTTTGTTGGTAGTTACTTATATTATGGGTGATGGAACAGTATTGAGCATCCCCGGTTACGAAGGTACCGACAACGTGCCCGGCATGTTGAAATTGACCGACATGTGGCTTTACTCTATATATTTTATGCTGGCCATTACGATATTGTCAATTATTGTGATGCCTTTGTTTGCCAGAAAAAAATAGATAATAGAGATTTTAAATAGAACGATTCTACTAATTAGAATCAGAAAAAGAAAGGTAAAATAATTTATGGCAAAGTCAAGTAGAAAACTACCAGCATTAAATGCCAGTTCAATGGCGGATATTTCTTTCTTGCTACTTACGTTTTTCTTGCTTGTGTCAAGTATGGACGTAGACTCGGGTCTTGCTCGTCGTCTTCCTCGTCCACCACAGACAGAAGAGCAGACATCTGTGGATGTGCAAAGAAGAAACCTGCTTGTCGTATTGGTTAATGCTCAGAACGAAATATTTGTGCAGAATCAACAGGGTTCTACATTTTATGCTAATGCCGAAGAACTACTTGGTACCGCAGGTAAGCCTGCCATGAAAGATGTTGTTAAGGAGTTTGTTCTAAACACATCAGGTAGTGAAGCATTGCCTCAACTTATAGAAGAGGACTTTGGTGCTCCTATAGGTGTTGTACCGGTGACATCAAATCACGTTGTTTCTATTCAGAACGATGCTACGACTAAATATAGTGTTTACATCGCTGTTCAGAACGAAGTGGTTAGGGCATATAATGAGTTAAGAGAAGAGGGCGCAAAGAAATACTTTAGTATATCATACGAAGAGTTGAATCTGGATCAGAAGAAACAGATCGACGACTTGTATCCACAGCGTATTTCTGAGGCAGAGCCCAAAAATTACGGAGGAGCTTAAAGATATGGGAAAATTTAATAAGAGTGGCAAAAGAGAGATGCCGGAGATGAATACATCTTCTATGCCTGACATCGTTTTCGCTATTTTGTTTTTCTTCATGGTTACAACTACCATGCGTTCAGAAACATTGATGGTGAAAATGAAGTTGCCAACTGCTTCTGAAGTACAGAAATTGGAAAAGAAATCATTGGTTACTTATATTAACATAGGTCCTCCAATGGATGCACAGTTAGGTACAGGAACTCAGTTGCAGTTGAACGACAGATTTGCTGCGGTTAGTGATATTCAGGATTATATCGCTCAAGAAAAGGCAAGTATGAATGAGGCTGACCAACCATTGATGACCGTATCTATAAAAGCAGATGAGGATACTCGTATGCAATATATTACGGATGTTAAGCAGGCATTGAGAAAAGCTTATGCATTGAAGATTAGTTATTCGGCACGTAAGGCAGAGAACTAATTAGATTAATGAATATTTAATTTAGGCCGAATCCTATTAAAGGGTTCGGCTTTTTTGTGTGTATCTATTTGTCTGCCCCATATGGTGCCGAGATGTGTATAGATATTTCCTATATGCCAGTGATAAACAATTGACAGGCAACTTGGTTTTATTCGTTGCAAGTTGATGTAAAACAAACAAATAGAAAGATTATGAAAGGAGAAAATAATTTAATGCATGTGGGCATATTAATTCTAAGAGTTGCTCTCGGTGTTTCTATGATGTTTCATGGGATACCTAAGATATTTGGAGGTCCTGAAACATGGGCGTATGTCGGTAGCACAATGTCTAACTTCGGTATAAATTCTGGCTATGAATTTTGGGGACTTCTTGCAGCATTAGCTGAGACTGTTGGAGGATTATTCTTTGCGTTAGGCTTGTTGTTTAGACCTGTCTCGGTGTTGTTGTTTGGTACGATGGTAGTTGCGCTGATTACGCACCTATCAATGGGTGATAACTTTTTAGTTTATGGACATGCATTGGATTTGATGATTGTGTTCTTCGCAACTATCTTTACCGGTGCCGGCAAGTACTCATTGGATAGCAGATATATTCCTAGAATTGCTTAGGTGTATAGGTATGAAAAATATGAAGAGATAAGGCCTAAGCATAAAAAAGGGTAAGCTTACTATATCGCGCCGCTACAACCAAATACCCTTGCTTCGGTCAAGACCTGGGGGATTCAATGGGAGCTGGCCGTATAGGACTTACCCAACTGCAAACATACTGCTTTTTTTTGTATTATCAAAATAGGCAAATTGTTTTTTACTATTAAGTACTATTTTTTATCTTTGTGATAGAGATCTTGAGTCGGCTCTGTCGGCTTATTTCAACAGTTTAAAGGTGATTATTTTATGAATATTGTAGATCGTTTTATCAAGTATGCGCGCATTGATACGCAGTCAGATGAAAATAGCACACAAACCCCCAGTACTCAGAAACAGTTTAACCTTGCCAAAGAGGTAGAACAGGAGGCCTTGGAGATGGGGCTGGTTGATGTCAGCTTAGACAACAATTGTTATCTTATGGCTACTTTGCCATCAAACACAAATAAGAAAGTTCCTGTAATAGGTTTTATTTCTCACTTTGATACCAGTCCCGACATGAGTGGTAAGGATGTGAATCCGCGTATTGTTAAGTCGTACGATGGAAATGACATTGTATTGAATGAAGCAGAAGATGTAATACTTTCTCCAGAAGATTTTCCGGAGCTTTTAGAGTATAAAGGTGAGGATATAATAGTGACAAATGGTACTACATTGTTAGGAGCTGACGATAAGGCAGGTATTGCCGAGATAATGAATGCAATGCAATATTTGATTGACCATCCTGAGATTGAACATGGTAAGATTAGAATCGGTTTTACACCTGATGAGGAGATAGGTCGCGGAGCAGATAAGTTTGATGTTGCAAAATTTGGTGCCGACTGGGCATATACAATGGACGGAAGCAGAGTAGGGGAGTTGGAGTATGAAAACTTTAATGCAGCCTCTGCCAAGATAGTAATTCAAGGTAGGAATGTTCACCCCGGTTATGCAAAAAACAAGATGGTAAATGCTTTGCATTTAGCAAATGAGATTGTATCTATGCTTCCCGATAATGAGCGTCCTGAAATGACCGAAGGTTATGAGGGCTTTTTCCATCTGATTGCTATGGGAGGGTCGGTGGAAGAATCTTATCTTACATTTATTATTCGCGACCATGACAGAGCAAAGTTTGAAGAGAGGAAGAGCTTACTTGAGTCTGTTGTTGCAGAGATGAACGCTAAGTACGACAATAGGGTTAAGTTAGATATTAAGGATCAATATTACAACATGAGAGAGAAAGTAGAGCCGGTGATGCATGTTGTGGATTATGCAAAGAGAGCTATGGAAGAGTTGGGTATTGAGCCAATCATAAAACCTATAAGAGGTGGAACTGATGGTGCCAAATTGTCATTTATGGGTCTGCCTTGTCCCAATATATTTGCCGGTGGAATGAATTTTCATGGTAAATATGAGTTTTTACCGGTTGAATCAATGAAGAAAGCATCCGAAGTAGTAGTTAAGATTGCAGAATTAGTTGTCAGAGAACATTAAATAAATATTATGAAAAGGACACCGTTTACTGATTTACACATTGAGCTTGGTGCTAAGATGCACGAGTTTGCAGGGTATAATATGCCTATCGAATATTCAGGAATTGTTGATGAGCACCTGACTGTTGTTAATGGAGTTGGAGTTTTTGATGTTTCCCACATGGGAGAGATATGGGTTAAAGGGCCTAAGTCTCTTGAGTTACTTCAGAAGACTACAAGTAATGATGTCAGCAAGCTTGAGATAGGTAAAGCACAGTACACCTGTTTCTTGAATGAAAAAGGTGGAATAGTGGATGATTTGATAGTTTACCATTATGAACCGGAGAAGTATTTGTTGGTGGTCAATGCTGCTAATTTGGACAAAGATTGGGAGTGGTGCAATAAGTGGAATGATGTAGGAGCAGAACTGGAGAACTCATCAGAAAAAACTGCACAGTTGGCTGTTCAAGGACCAAAAGCATTGGAAACATTGCAGAAGTTGACAGACGTTGATTTATCAGCAATCCCTTATTATAGTTTTGTCACAGGTAGGATTGGGAATGAAAACAATGTAATTATTTCAAACACAGGATACACCGGTGCCGGAGGATTTGAATTGTATTTTTACAATAATCAAGGATTAAATATTTGGAATGCAGTTTTTGAAGCAGGAGAAGAGTTTGGTATAAAGCCTATTGGACTTGGTGCAAGAGACACGTTGAGGTTGGAAATGGGATATTGCTTATATGGCAACGACTTGAGTGAAGATACGACACCTTTAAATGCCGGCTTGGGCTGGATTACAAAGTTTGTAGACAATAAGCCATTCATAGGAAGAGAGGTATTGGAGAAGATTAAAAAAGAAGGAGTTGCTGAAAAGCTTTGCTGTTTTGTTCTCGTGGATAGAGGTATACCAAGGCAAGGTTACGACATTGTGGATGCCTTTGATAACGTAATTGGTAGTGTTACATCGGGTACCATGTCGCCTACATTGAAAAAAGGTATTGGTATGGGCTATGTTAGGGCAGATCTTTCAGTTTTAGGAGCAGAAATATTCATCAAAGTGCGTAATAAGAATTTGAAAGCACAAATAGTTAAGCCTCCTTTTAGAAAGTAGAGTAAAGGTTTGAGAGGAATATATTTATTAAAAAAGGCATCTTACAGAGATGCCTTTTTTATTTATTAGTTATATATTTCCTTTTTGCCTGCTAATAGAGTATTCTTCAGCAGTGAAACAATCGTCATTGGTCCGACTCCCCCGGGTACCGGGGTTATATATGAGCATTTGGGAGCAACAGTTTCGAATTCAACATCACCGGTGAGCTTGAAGCCTGACTTCCTTTCACTGTTTGGTACACGTGTAGTGCCTACGTCTATTACAACTGCTCCATCTTTTACCATGTTACCCTTTAGAAATTCAGGAGAACCAATAGCTGCAATGATTATGTCTGCAGTCAAACATATCTCTTTGATGTTAGGAGTTCTGCTGTGACAAACAGTAACAGTACAGTCTCCCGGATTAGCTTTTTGCATCATTAGCATGGAAACAGGTTTGCCAACAATGTTACTCCTTCCTAATACGACACAGTGTTTGCCTTTAGTCTCTATATTGTACCTTCGTAGCAATTCAATGATTCCTGAAGGTGTAGCTGATAAGAAGCAAGGCATACCTAATGCCATTCTGCCTACATTGACAGGATGAAAACCATCAACATCTTTTCGGTAATCGATAGCTTCAGTTATCTTGCTCTCAGAAATGTGCTTTGGTAGAGGAAGTTGTACTATAAACCCATCGATGTCGTTGTCTTTGTTTAGTTTATCAATACAGTCAAGTAATTCTTGTTCCGTGACATCATCTTCGTAGCGTATTAAAGTGGATTTAAAGCCTACCTGTTCGCAAGATTTTACTTTGTTAGCTACGTATGTTTCGCTTCCACCATCGTGACCGACTAACACGGCAGCAAGATGAGGTACTTTGCCTCCAAACTCTTTAATCTTTATGACCTCTTTCGCTATCTCTTGCTTTATTTGATCTGATACTTTTTTACCATCTATTATTGTCATCTTTTTTCGTTTTGGGTAGTTCTCATTTATCTTCTTCTCATGTTCCTCATCATCTGCCTTCCGCCTCCTGAAGTCATCCTGCGCATCATCTTTCTTGTTTCATCAAACTGCTTAAGAAGTTGGTTGACCTCTTGAACAGTTGTTCCACTACCTTTGGCAATTCTGGCACGACGACTTCCGTTTATTATTTCCGGATTAGATCGCTCTTCAGGTGTCATGGAGCGTATTATCGCTTCGATGCCTTTAAACGCATCATCGTCAATATCGAGGTCTTTGATTTGTTTACCAACACCAGGTATCATAGCAGCAAGATCTTTGAGGTTACCCATTTTTTTGATTTGCTGTATTTGATCGATAAAGTCGTTGAAGTCGAATTGGTTTTTTGCAATCTTTCTTTGCAGCTTTCGTGCTTGCTCTTCGTCGTATTGTTCTTGTGCCTTTTCAACAAGTGTAACAACGTCTCCCATACCTAATATTCTGTCGGCCATACGCTCAGGATGGAATACGTCGATTGCGTCAAGTTTTTCGCCGGTACCAATGAACTTAATAGGTTTGTTGACCACAGAACGGATAGAAAGAGCCGCACCACCACGAGTATCACCATCAAGCTTTGTTAAAACTACTCCTGTGAAGTCTAGCCTTTCATTAAACTCTTTTGCTGTATTGACAGCGTCTTGACCTGTCATTGAGTCAACAACAAATAGTATCTCGTTAGGATTTACAGCTTTCTTTATTGACTCTATTTCGTCCATCATCTCAGCGTCGACAGCCAAACGTCCGGCGGTGTCTATGATAATAAGATCACGGCCGTGTTGGCGAGCATATTCTATAGCATTTTTAGCTATCTTGACAGGATTTTTATTGTCTTCCTCAGAATATACAGGGACTCCAATTTGTTGCCCTAGAATCTTGAGCTGTTCGATTGCAGCCGGACGATAAACGTCACCTGCAACCAATAGAGGGCTTTTGCCTCTCTTGCTTTTCAGCATATTGGCAAGTTTGCCGGAAAAAGTGGTTTTACCGGATCCTTGCAGACCAGACATCAATATGATTGATGGATTGCCCTTTATGTCTATATCTGTGGCAGAACCACCCATCAAGGTTGCCAGTTCATCATGAACTATCTTAACCATCAACTGCTCAGGTTTAACGGCAGTCAGCACGTCCTGTCCTAAGGCTTTTTCCTTTACGACTTCTGTAAATTCTTTAGCAGTCTTGTAGTTTACGTCGGCATCAAGAAGTGCACGACGAACCTCTTTTAATGTTTCAGCAACATTGAGCTCAGTAATTTTACCTTGCCCCTTTAATATTTTAAATGATCTTTCTAGCTTTTCACTTAAGTTTTCAAACATATGTCCTATTAAATTCTTTATGTATCAATAATATAACAAAGGTAATCAAAAAGGATGGAATTCATAAATTAACTAGCTTAGATAAAACAATAAAAATGATTATCTTTGCATTCTTAATTCGCTTGTATAATGGCTAATAAAAAGAAAATACCTCTTCATAAGTATATGTATATTTCGATTGTAGCTGCTATTGCAACTATAATATTGAAAACTTATGCATACTATGTAACAGGTTCAGTGGGCTTTCTGTCAGACGCTCTTGAATCATTAGTCAATCTGTTTGCCGCCGTTTTTGGTTTGGTAATGCTACGATTGTCTCAACGTCCTGCAGATGACAAGCATATGTATGGACACAGTAAAGCTGAGTACTTTTCCGGTGCCATTGAAGGGGCTTTAATTTTGATTGCTTCATTCAGCATTATTGCTCAAGCGGTACCCAGACTTATAAATCCTATAGAACTGGTGAATGTTAACAGAGGTTTGTTATACTCTTTGCTGGCATCATTAGTAAACCTTGTTGTAGGTCTGTTGTTGGTTAGAAGAGGTAAGAGTTATAATTCGCTTATACTTGAAGCCGATGGCAAACATCTGCTTACAGATGTTGTAACTTCAGTGGGAGTAATTGTTGCTGTTATTTTAGTGAAGTTTACCGGATGGCTGATATTGGACCCTATCATTGCAATTTTAGTAGGAATAAACATTATCTATACAGGCTATAAACTAATTAGCCATTCTGCCAGCGGTCTTATGGATTCAAAAATACCTGACAATGAGTTAAAGCAGGTAGTTAAATATCTTGACTCTCTTAAAGAAGATATAGGTATAGATTACCATTCGTTGATGACGCGAACAGCAGGGCAGAGGCGGTTCATCTTTTTCCATTTGTTGTTGCCTGGGGACTGGACCATAAAGAAAGGTCACGATTTAGCAGATAAAATAGAACGCAATATCATTGAAATGTTTGATGAACCTATAACTGTCGATACTCACCTTGAGCCCATAGAGGACCCATCTTCAATGAATGATATTGGCATATATAGAGAAGATATTGAGAAAGAATTGCCATAAAAAGGATGTGTTGAAATGATATTACTATCTGTAACGTCGTCTTGAGGAGGACAATGATGGTTATGATAATACTAGAAAACATATAAGGGCAATATGCGACGATAACAGAGACCTCTATGGGTATAGAAGGATCTGTTTATCTTTACTCAATGAATGTTTTATTTTGGTTCTACCGTAATTAGTGTATATTAACTATATGCTTATATCAAGATCACCATAGAAGAAAAGAATTGCAATTCGATAGCGTTCGGCAGTACCATATCCTCTGCCGATGGTCTTTAATTCTTG
>JBMNSN010000015.1:0-42612 GCA_050945215.1 Fermentimonas sp.
TATTCTGGAGTAGTAGCTTGGATAATATATCTTCGATTCTTTTCATAATGACTGCAAAAGAACACATTTCATGCCACTTATTGCGAATTTCAGCGTGTTAATTTACACTAAATCCCACAGAACCTTATTAACAGAAGACCTATTTCCTAACTATATCCAACTCATCTATCAGATGGGTTGCATCTGCATATTTGTCTATTATAAACAGAACATATCTTACATCCACAATAATGCTACGCTGATAATCTGGCAGATATTGAATGTCGCCACCTACACCTTCCCAGTTTCTGTCGAAATTTATTCCTATCAGCTCTCCCCTACCATTCATCACAGGGCTGCCCGAGTTGCCTCCCGTAGTGTGAGTAGTTGCCACAAAGTTCACAGGCATACGACCATCACCCATGGCATAACCATTAAAATCACTATTACTATATAATTGTTTCAACTTATCAGGCACAACAAACTCCCAATTATCGGGATCTTCTTTTTGCATAACCCCATCCAACGTAGTTTGATGTGAATAATAAATTGCATCCCCTGGCTTATAACCCTTAACATGCCCATAAGCCAACCTCATAGTTAGATTTGCATCCGGGAAATATTCATAAGAATTATCCATACTAAGAATTCCCTCTAAATACTTCCTTCTTGCCTTGGCAAAAGGTATATCATATTTCGACAACTCTGTGCGCAGTTTGAGCAATTCCGCCCTAACCGACCTACTAAATGAGAACATTGGGTCATTCTTCAATTTTTCCTCATCAATATCTCCTTCAACAAAACTCTTCAGATTGCTCTCGCTACCAAAAACAGACTTCTCAAAAATATAATCAACAAACTTATCACTATCACCTCCAAAATCTGAATATATAACACCAAAATATTCCGGTTGCTTTTCTTTAGGCACATTATTAATGTACTCTCTTAGCATTGTTTTGGCAACCTTCATATCGACCTGCCTATCATAATCCTTATCGGCAAAACGATTGTAATCATTTACCAGCATATCTTTCTCACCATTAGCCTCCTCCGGCTTACCCTCCTCAAGTAAAAGCAGAATGCGGTCTGCTGTTTTCGTAGGCACTGTTGCAAACTCAACAGCTCTCAATACACCTTCATAAAGCATATTCAGCCTATACCTCAAGTCTGCTCTATCTTTTACTATACACTCAATCTCTCCGATAGCATCAGCATATTCCATCTTGTTGCTTTTTCTACTCCAATCCGCTACTCTATTTTGCTGAATCATCTTATTATGTTCAAAATTCCTAAACCCGATAGCCCAGTTGGTACCAATGGCATTCTTGTACCCATTTGTCGAACTGCTATACTTGGCTGCATACTTTATCTTTACCTTCGAATCGTTTAACATCTCCTTCAACATGGTCTCTTGTCTTGCCTCTCTCATCTTGATGCGTACATCATTGTCTATATTACTTCTCTCGGCAACCTCCCACGATGTGTAATACTTATTGGTAGTGCCGGGGAAACCAATAATCATGGCAAAATCACCCTCATCAATTCCTCCTGCCCATATCTTTAACCATCTCTTTGGTCTGAGAGGAACATTATCTTCTGAATAGTCTGCTGGATTGCCATCTTTGTCAGCATAGATTCTAAAAATCGAAAAATCCCCTGTATGGCGTGGCCACATCCAATTGTCCGTATCAGCTCCAAACTTTCCAATTGAGCTGGGTGGCGCTCCAACCAGCCTAACATCAGAGTATATCTTCTTAGTAAACATATAGTACTGATTACCCTCAAAAAATGGCTTTATCTCGACATCAGTTCCTGCATTATTCCGCAAAAAATCTTCGCCCACCTTTTCTATTGCCAAGCCATTCAAATAGCTAGGTGAAAGGAAAAACACCCCTAACGAATCTTGCGCCTCGTCTCTTTTTAAGCAATCTTTTACATAGTCCGTCACATCATCAATCCTCTCTATAAAGGTTACAGTAAGCCCTGGATTAGGCAATTCTTCCGACAAATTGTTTGCCCAAAAGCCATCATCCAAATAATTATGTTCAATAGTACTATGATTCTGTATCTGCCCATAGCCACAATGATGATTTGTCAGCACAAGACCTTTTGACGAGATAACCTCACCGGTACATCCTCCGCCAAACTGTACAACAGCATCTTTCAGCGATGCACCATCAGGGTTATAAATATCATAATCTTCAAGCTTAAGCCCCATCTTCTGCATCTCTGCCAACTTCTGCTTCTTGAGCATGTTCAACATCCACATCCCCTCGTCTGCATACGAGTATGACATAGCCAAAATAAAAAAGGCCACTGCTATTGAAATTCTTCGCATATTATATTGTTTTTACACTATTCAGATTATTTAATCAGATAAAGTTAATGAAAAAAAATCAACTTTTATCCACTATCTAAAAAAGATAATGACAAATAACATAAAATAGTTATTAAAAAAATAGCCACTCCAAATTATGCCCTACAACCCTGCACTATCCACCAATTAACTCCGTATTATATATACAAAATCGTATATATAATGTGGAGCAGGCAGGTATTTGGCTAGTGGAGGAAAGTGACTCGAATTGCACAAAAATAAAAGATTTGATGGTGCAAAGAAAAACGGCTACCAAATATCTTGACAAAATAGTTGATGTCGTACTACTACAGAAATTTAAAATGGGTCTTAATAATTATTACATCAACACTAAGTTGACAGAGCTATTTATCAATCACCGCCTTGACAGTAGTAATTAAATCGAAGCCATTGAATCCGCCAAGAAGGAGATAGTTGTAATTATATTCAATAAAATGGCAAATAGGTCAATCGTATTGATATGTACCCAAAAACAAAAAATCGGGGACATATCCCTACAGACATGTAATCTAAATATAAAACGTGGCACATATAATATAATAATGCAAACATATATTTATTGTTTTCATTCGAGTTATATTAAAATTAGCAAAAACAAAGAGTAATCGTTTGGTATTAGTCTAAAATCCTATATTTTTGTCGGTTACTGTAAATATTTGTCATTATAATGAAACTGGCTTAAAAATCACAAACTTACAAGACTATGGTTTTAGCGAGTTTCATAAGATGTTTTTAGGAATATATAATTTTAGTCGTATGAAAATAGACTTTAAAGAGCGTACTCCGCAACTTATAGGAATAATAGCAGTGTTGTTGGTCGTTATGGCCATACTCATTGGATTTCTTGTGTCTCGAAATAAACACATAGAAGAGATACAGCAGCAGTTTGTTCTAGACAAACAAGAACTGGAAGATGAATATGAGGCTATATCACTGCAATATGAAGGTTTTAAGTTTAGTGTTCAGAATGACTCGCTATTATATAAGCTTGAAAACGAACAGGCTAAGGTTTTGCGTTTGCAGGAGGAATTGAAACAGACTAAAGCATCTAACAGAGCAGAGATTAAGAGACTTAACGATGAGCTATCGTCTCTGCGAAAAATACTAAGGTCATATATTCAACAAATCGACTCACTAAACAGAATCAACCAAGAACTAAGGGCTGAAAATGAACAAATCACCGACCAATACAATAAAACATCAAGCACGCTAAGACAAGTATCTAAAGAGCGTCAAGCATTGTCAGAAAAAGTTTCACTCGCTGCACAGCTCGTAGCAACAAACATAGGCGCCAAGGCAGTTAACGACAGAGGTCGTGAACAATCACGATTGAGCAGAAGTACTCAGTTTGTTGTCTCTTTCACTATCGCAAGGAATATAACCACAGAACCGGGTGAGCGAACAATATATGTAAGGATTATGTCACCTGATGGCAACGTCCTTTCAAAGAGTCCAAACAATACGTTTGCTTACGAAAACAGTCAGATACTTTACTCAATGAACAGAATAGTGGAATATGGTGGTGAGGAGATTCCTGTTACCATGTACTGGGACATTGAGGAGTTCTTGATGCCGGGGACATACAAGGTAGACATCTTTGCCGATGGCAACCATATTGGTTCGCACACATTCAATATGGAGAGCTGATAATAAAGCTTTCCATGCTTAGTTTCGCATATTTAATACATCGTAAATAAAGAATCGCTATTTACAGATCCGTTTAGAATATTAGAATGGGAATAGTAGTGGCAATGCAATAACCATTACTATAAGGTAGATAATCTGCAAAGGCAATCCTACTTTTATGTAATCCATGAAGTTGTACCTACCTGCCGACATGACCATAGCATTTGGCGGAGTGGAGAATGGGCTTGCCAAACACATGCTTGCCGCCACAGCAACACCAATTAAGAAAGGATAAGGGCTGACGCCTATCGTTATTGCAGATTGTAGCGCGATAGGTGCAAAGAGAACAGCTGTAGCCGTGTTACTGATGAACATAGTGAGAAACGATGTTGCGAGAAGTATTCCCGCAAGTACCGCATGCGGACCATAAGAACCAACAACGTCTACAATACCATTAGTGATAAGTCCAGATGCTCCTGTCTTTTCCATTGCTGTAGCGAGAGGCATCATACCGGCAAATAGAATTACACTTTCCCAGTTTATGGCTCTGTACGCATCTCTTACTGTACGGAAACACCCGGCGAGTATTAGAATTACAGAGGCCATAAGCACCGAGATCACAGGAGGAAGCCAATTAAACACCATCGACAGTATCATCAAAATGACGACTATTGCAGCAACAGGTCTTTTATGCTCAAGTGTTACTTTGGATGCTTCAACATCGGGTTGGCCTATTACTACAACCTCTGTTTCCAGACGACTCAGTCGGTCGATGTTTTCCCATGTACCTTGTACGAGCAGCAAGTCGCCTTCATGAATTCTCTCGTCCTTGACGTCTTGGATTATGTATTGGTCTTTTCTTTGTATTCCTAAGATATTGACATCATAGTTCTGACGGAAGTGGGTAAACTTAACCATTTTGTTGACCAACCTTGAGTTTGACAATACAATAACCTCAGCCATTCCAAACTCATCGAACTTGAACTTGCCGGCAAAGTTGGGCTTATCATTTTCGCTTTCGTCCTTGCTGTCTATGAACGACAAGCTGTTGTCTTCAGCAAATCTTTGAGCATCCTCATATTCACCCACAACATACAACACATCATTAGAGGACAATTTCATATCTGCTTTTGGCAGTGTAACATTTACACTTTTGCCTAAAGGAGATATTGTGCGGGTATGAATTTCAGCAATAAGCAATGAGTAGTTTTTAGTTATGTCTATCTCTGAAATAGTCTTATTTAGCACAGGTGATTGAGCATTAATCTCTAATCTGTATATGTTTTCGAAAAGCTGATATTCAGTCATCAGTTCGTCGGGAGACTTGACATTGTTCATATTGTTCGATGTTCCTTTTCTGTCTTTCTTATCAAAGCTCCTTGTAAGCGGCCACAAGAGCAATATGCCTATCACCAGCAAGACAAGGCCGACAGGAAGTGTTGTGAAGAACTCAAGACCTTCATAGCCTGACTCAATTAATGAGTTATGAACAATAAGTGTTGGAGGCGTACCGATGAGAGTCATCATTCCCCCTATGCTACTTGCAAAAGCCATAGGCATCAACAATCTGCTGGCACTGATGTTTGATTTTGTTGCAATGCTAACCACTATAGGCATAAGAATGGCCACAGTGCCTGTATTACTAACGAACAGACCAATTATAACGGTGACCAGCATTACCAAGATAAACAACTTATAATCGCTGTTGCCGGCAAAACGTAAAATGTAATTACTTATTTGTGTTGCTATACCTGTTTGCGATATTGCTCCGCCCACAATGAAAAGAGCTGCAATCATAATGACTACCGGATTGGAAAAGCCTGCCAACGCTTCTTCAGTTGTCACAATACCCGTTAGTACGAGAGCAAGCAGTGAGCATAACGCAATAATATCAGAGCGAATTTTGCCCCAGACCATTAGTGCAGCAGTCAGGGCAAGTATAATTAATGTGATTGTCATATCTTGTGCTAAAGCAAATTTACTTGTTGCACAAAGATACTCTTTTTTTCATCAAGAATCTATTTCTCATTTAACATGTCAAGGAAAGCAGCCTCGTCTATTATCTTTATGCCCAACTTGTTGGCTTTCTCAAGTTTTGACGGACCCATATTCTCACCTGCCAAGAGGTAGTCGGTGTTTTTTGAGACAGAGCCTGTGTTCTTTCCTCCGTTTTGAACAATCATTGCTTTATATTCATCGCGCGAATGTAGGTTGAATGTTCCACTAATAACTATTGTGAGGCCTTTTAGTTTTTCGGTTCGGCTTGCCAGAATATCTTCGCTCAACTGAAACTGCAATCCATGCGTGCGCAGTTTAGATACATATTCCATTATTTTGGGATCATCGAAGAACTGTACGACGCTTCCGGCAATACGATCGCCTATTTCGTCGACCGACTTAAGCTGATCTATTGATGCATCAATGAGCAAGTCTATATTTGGGAATGCATGAGCAAGTTTTTGAGCAACAGTTTCGCCTACAAACCTTATGCCTAAGGCATACAACACACGTTCATAATCTACAGACTTTGACTTTTTTATGCTTTCGAGAAGGTTATTGGCACTTGTTTCACCCCATCTTTCAAGGTTAGCCAAGTCTTCATATTTCAAATCATATAAATCGGAGGCATCTTCTATCAGCTTCTTTTCATACAGTAGATTGATAGTTTCAGGGCCTATAGTAATGTCCATTGCTTTGCGAGAGACAAAATGCTCAATTCTACCTTTTATCTGAGTTGGGCAGCCCGCAGTATTTGGACAATAATGCACAGCTTCATCTTCGTTTCTAACTAAAGGGGTACCACAATCGGGGCATACTGTTGCAAACCTCACTTTGTCTCCATGCATTATACTGTTTTTGCGAGCATCAGTATCTACTGCTGTTATTTTAGGAATGATTTCGCCCCCTTTTTCAACATACACCATATCACCAATGTGTAAGTCGAGTGCGTTTATTGCATCCTCATTATACAAAGATGCCCTCCTCACGGTTGTTCCGGATAGCAATACCGGATCGAGGTTGGCTACAGGAGTTATGGCACCGGTTCTGCCGACTTGATAAGTCACAGAGTCGAGACGTGTAAGAGCCTGTTCGGCAGTAAACTTGTAGGCTATCGCCCAACGTGGAAATTTGGAGGTAAAGCCCAAATTACGTTGTTGAATCAACGAATCGACTTTTAGCACAATACCATCTGTAGTTATGGGTAGATTTTTTCTCTCAACATCCCAGTAATCAATGAAACGAAATACCTCGTCAAGAGTTGTGCATCGTTTCATTGTGTCAGAAACATTGAGACCCCAGGATCTCGCTTTAGTCATATTGTCAAAATGACTCTCGGTGGGTAAATTCTCACCCATCATATAGTATATATAGGACTCGAGGCGACGAGATGCCACAATTCGGGAGTCGAGAAGTTTTAGAGTGCCGGAAGCAGCATTTCTTGGATTGGCAAATGGCAATTCTCCTATTTCTTCTTTTTCGCTGTTAATAGCGTTGAAAGAGCTCCAAGGCAATAGAATCTCACCACGAACCTCTACGTAGTCGGGGATGTTGTCGCCGTGCAACATAAGAGGAACATTTCTGATTGTTCTCACATTTGCAGTAACATCGTCTCCTTGAGACCCATCACCACGTGTTACAGCGCGCAAAAGTTTTTTATCTTCATAGACCAGAGATATCGAAGTACCATCAAACTTTAGTTCGCAAACTATTTGGAAGTCACTATTCAGAGTTCGCTTCACACGATTGAAAAACTCCTCAACCTCCCCGTAGGAGTATGTGTTCTGCAACGACAGCATAGGGTATCTATGTTTGATCTGGACAAACTCGTTACTAATATCGCTACCCACACGCACAGAAGGCGAATTTGGATCGAAGTATTCGGGATGCTCAGTCTCAAGAGTCGAAAGTTCCTTCATAAGCTTGTCGAACTCAAAGTCGGATATTGTAGGCTTTGCAAGAACGTAATAATTATAATTGTGCTGATGAAGCTCCTCTCTTAATTGGTCGATACGTTGCTTAATTGTGTCCATGTCAGTAAAGTTTAGATTTTACTTTCTTTCCACTTGCCACTTCTCATATAGATTAATGACAACACAGTGAGGAAAAACCAGTAAACATGCTCTGTTGTCCATGCCAATGCTACAGACGAACGCAAATATACGATAATAAACCACATGTAGGTAACATAAAACACCAATGCTATAACCTCGAAGGTCAATGCTTTTTTGGTATTACCCGACCCTGATACCGAGCTAAATAACACTGAACCCATGCTATAAAGTGGAAGAGATGATATCATGACAAACAGAGGCTTGATGGCTTGCGATATAAGTTCAGAATCTTCCGTATATATACCTACTACAGCCCTCGGGAAAACAGCCATAACCAGCATAGTGATTAACATCAATCCTAAGCTGATGAGGGTCAATCTTTTGATCAGGTTTAAAACCTCTTCTGTTTTTCCTGCACCAATGGTATTACTTACTAATGTACTGGTGGCTGAACCAAGCGCATGCGATGGCAAAGTTACTATGGTGTATAAACTTCTTACTATGTTTGTGACAGCGAGAGAGCGTTGCCCCATATAGTTTTCTGTCAATAAAAAGAACATAAACCAGGTGGATACAGAAAACAGGTACTGCACCATCATGAAAATCGAGATGTTCAGTATCCCTTTTATTACACTCCAGTTGTATTTGATTGATGTGAATCCATACTTTTCGAGATCTACAGTTTTTTTAGTATAGATTATAAAGAAAACAGTTGAGGAAAATTCTGCAATAACTGATGCTATAGCAGCACCAGAGATGCCCAACTCAGGCATTCCAAAGTTGCCGAAAATCAACCCATAGTCGAACAGGATATTCACGATACCCATAACCACAGAGTTGATAGTCAGAACTTTTGTTCGGGCAACTCCTATATAAAATGCCCTAAACATCAGATTTACGAAAGAGAAAACTAAACCATAAAGACGCCAATCGAGATATTCACTTACGGCATCTGCAACTTCTTTAGAGTTAAAGATGAAGTGCATCCAATTGTCTGTGGCATATTTCAGTAAAGGTATCTGTAGTAGTGCTATCAAAAGGAGGAAGGCTCCACCTTGCACTACAATATTACCAATTTGGTTGTAGTTTTTTTCACCGTTTCTTCTTCCTATAAGAATTTGGCTGCCCATGCTGAAGCCAAATCCTATGGTGTAGACAGCTACATAAATTATTCCTGCAAGAGCAGATGCACCAAGTTCAACCTCACCCACTCTACCAAGAAATGCGGTGTCAACGACTTGGATAAAGTTTGTGGCCAATAAACTGAAGAATATTGGCGAACTTATTTTTGCAATGTGCTTATTGGAATACACTAAATGTTATTGAATAATATGAAGGTGTATTATTATTCGTTTTTTAATTTGTTGGAACCTTCAACGAGATTTACGACTGTTGGTTCAAATGTTTTGGCCTCATCAGGTGACATATATGCATAGCTCATTATGATTATTATGTCACCTTTCTGCACTTTACGCGCCGCGGCACCATTCAAGCATATTATTCCTGAACCTCTCTCCCCTTTTATTATGTACGTTTCAAATCTCTCACCATTGTTGTTATTCACAACAGCTACCTTCTCATTAACAAACATGCCGGCCGCATCAATAAGATCCTCATCTATGGTGATGCTGCCCACATAGTTGAGGTTTGCATCGGTTACAGTAGCTCTATGTATCTTGGATTTTAATACTTCAACTAACATAATACTCCTTATTTGTATCTGATATTGTCGATTAATCGCACATCACCACAATAAACAGCAATGCAGCCAACAACACTGTCAGAGTCATTCCACGAAGACAGTTGTAAAAGTGAATCAGCATCAACAATACTGAAGTACTCAACACTCAACCCTTCAACATTGTTTATTTGATCAGTTACATATTTAACAGTCTGGGAAGGGGTCTTAATATTAATAAACGACAGACTTTCTTTCAGCTTCTCATATATTTTAGAAGCGTTTTTCTTCTCTTCTTCCGAAAGTCTTTGGTTTCTGCTACTCAATGCCAATCCACTTTGTTCTCTAACGATTGGAACAGGAACAATTTCAACATTGAGTTTCAGTTGTTTGACCATATCTTTCACTATTGCCAGCTGTTGAAAATCTTTTTCTCCAAAATATGCCCTGTTAGGTTTGACCATAAAGAACAGTTTGCTAACTACCTGAGCAACACCATTGAAATGTCCCGGACGATATTTACCCTCCATTACTTTGTCAAGGTGACCGAAGTCAAACAGACGAGTATCAGGCTCGGGGTACATCTCTTCAACAGTAGGTGCAAAAACATAGTGAACCCCCAGTTGGGCGAGCAGCTCGAAGTCCTTCTCAGGAGTTCTGGGATAGTGATTCAAATCATCCGGATTATTAAACTGAGTAGGGTTTACGAAAACTGATACGACAGATATATCATTTTCAACAACACACCTTTTAACAAGTTCAGCATGGCCATCGTGAAGAGCTCCCATTGTGGGAACGAGACCAAGTTTTTTGTTTCCTTTTAGCTTTGGATAAATTTTCTCTTCTATTTCTGAAACAGAGTGTAATACTTCCATCTTTGTAAATATTTCTGCAAAGCAAATAAATATTTATCAAATAGAGAAAAGATTTGAGATTAATTCACAAACCAACAGGAGAAGAGTTGACAAAAGACGGCTGAATTTCAAATAGTTATAAGATTTATCGCATTAAATTTTGTAATTATGTGAATTTTTTTTATTATCTTTGTATAGTAACCAAGATTAATTATTTCATGTCGCAGAAAAAAATTTTATACATTTCGCAAGAAATCGTTCCATTTGTTGATGAAACACAGGTTTCAAATACTTCACGTTTTTTGCCGCAAGCAATACAAGAAAGAGGTATGGAAATACGTACATTTATGCCGAAATATGGTAGCATAAACGAACGTAGGAACCAACTACACGAGGTAATCAGATTATCGGGCATGAATCTGATAATTGATGACTCTGACAACTCTTTGATAATTAAGGTGGCCTCTATTCAAGCCGCAAGAATGCAGGTTTATTTTATTGATAATGAGGATTATTTCCAGAAAAAGCATACTCTTGTTGACAAAAAGGGCAAAGAATACACCGACAATGATGAACGCAGTATATTCTTTGTACGTGGTGTTATGGAAACAATCAAAAAACTACGTTGGGTGCCGGATATAATACATTGCCATGGATGGTTTTCAGCATTAGCTCCGTTATACTTGAAGAAGGGATATGTAGATGACCCATGCTTCAGTGATGCAAAGGTTGTCATGTCACTATATGATGAAGACTTTAAGGTTCCTTTTGAAACAAAGACAGCGGATAAGCTCCGTTTCGAAGGTATAGGCGATAAGGAAATTAGCGCAATCAAGGAAAAGGGAGATTTGGATTACAAGAACCTAATGAAGTTAGCACTGGACTATTCTGATGGTGTAGTAATTGGTGATGAGAATGTAGATCCCGACTTGATAAAGTATGCTGAAGGATTGAAGTTGCCAGTTGTACCTTACGAATCAGATTTTGAAAAAGGTGTTGACGAGATAGAAAAACTTTACCAAGAATTGTAACTATTTTTATGGTAAATATTCTGTTATGATTGCTTAAAATCATTCATGGAAGAATATTTTTAATATCTTTGCAAGATTGAAATAAATAATATTAGAAACCTATGAAGCTTAGATTTTTGAGCAAAGTACTGTTTTTCGCACTTATTGTAATATCTGCTATTTCTTGCAATGATAATCTCGATCAACTAGGTTTTACAATTCAGCCATCAAAAGACAGACTATATGTAGGTATAGATACACTCGAACTGGAGGCTCGAACTGTTCAGGTTGAATCTGTATATTCCAAGACACACTATCCTGTTTTGGGAGAGTATACAGACCCTTACTTCGGCTCAATTAAATCAGGTTATTTAGGTGAGTTTTACCTTCCATCAGATATAAGTTTTAAGCCGGGTGCAGTTATCGACTCAGTTCAGGCTGTTCTAAGCTATAGAGCAATGATGGGTGACTCATTGGCTCCTATGCAATTATCGGTTTTTGAGATAAATAAAACCCTGGAGGGCGTTGCGGATTACACAAATATTGTTCCAGAATCTTTTGTTGACATAAACCAGCCTCTTGGTGTTCAATCCTATACAGGGAACAACTCAACTTTCAGGATCGTAAACAGCGGTTCCGGTTCCACGTATAAATTATATGAAATAAAGGTAGATCTTCCGAAGAATTTAGGGCAGAGATTTTTGGACGAATACAATAAGCCAGGTCACGGGAATCTTAGCTCAACGGATCAGTTTAGGTCATTTTTCCCAGGTCTTTATTTTACTACTACTTTTGGCAAAAGCACTATCATTAGTGTTGACTTAACATCATTGTTTGTGCATTATCATTATTTGGACGAAGGAGGTTCTTCCACAAAACAGGACACTATAAGAAGTGATGCGTTCAGGCTTAACGTAACTCCTGAAGTACGACAAATTAATAGTATTTCGAACAACAATAATGGATTACTTGAAGATAATGCCACACATACTTACATAAAGAGTCCCGCAGGTGTAAACACTGAGATAAAGTTTCCAATATCTAAGATTCATGATAGATTGAAGGAACAGGCATTGAATCTTGCCAATCTCACTATATCCGCTTTACCTGAGGCATCAGAGGATGAACTGGTGAAGGTTGTACCACCGGATTATTTGTTGTTGATAAACAAAGACTCACTGGAAGGATTTTTTGAGAACAACAGGCTACCAGATAATGTAACAAGCTTCCTCTCAAGCAAGTTTGACATATCAACGTTTTCATACGACTTTACAAACATTTCGAGTATGTTGAACTACTACAATGAGCAGTTTGAGGGTAAGCCTTATGATCTGGATTACTTGCTGATTCCTGTAGAAGCAACATACACATCAACTCAAGGGGGCTATTATTCATCACCTCAACAGGTTCTTACAGGGATAAGCAATCAGATGTGGCCGACTGCAACTATGCTCGACAAACGTAAGGGTAATCTTCAGTTAGAACTGATATTCAGCAACTTTTAGAACTCCACACATAGATATTATTTAAGTTTTTTTTTGATATTAGACAGTTCAAAGTCAGAAGAGCATTCCTTGTTGGTCATCAACTCTGGTGCGCCCTAAGTGTTTGTATGCCAAATCGGTCACCTCACGACCACGAGGGGTGCGTTTAATAAATCCTTCTTTTATTAGGAATGGTTCGTAAACCTCTTCAATAGTACCAGGATCATCTCCAACAGCTGTGGCTATTGTATTTATTCCCACCGGGCCACCTTTAAATTTATCAATAATAGTAAGAAGAATTTTATTATCTATCTCATCGAGACCATGCTTGTCGATATTCAATGATTCCAACGCATAATTGGAGATTGCTTTATCAATAGAGCCGTTACCTTTGACTTGTGCAAAATCACGAACACGCCTAAGAAGTGCATTTGCCACACGGGGAGTTCCACGACTTCTTGACGCTATTTCCTTTGCGGCACTTGTATCGCATCTTATCTGAAGTATGTCGGACGATCGAAGGATTATATCTGTAAGTGTGCTTACATCATAATATTCAAAGTGCATATTAATACCAAATCTTGCACGAAGAGGACTGGTTAGCAGGCCACTTCGGGTTGTTGCACCTACAAGAGTAAACGGATTTAACTCTATTTGTATCGGACGAGCACTAGGCCCTTTATCTATGAGAATATCGATTCTATAGTCCTCCATAGCACTATAGAGATACTCTTCCACAACAGGAGACAATCTGTGTATTTCATCTATGAATAGCACATCGTTTTCCTCAAGAGATGTCAATATACCGGCGAGATCACCCGGTTTATCTAATACTGGACCTGAAGTGATCTTAAATCCTACATTAAGCTCATTAGCAATTATATTTGCCAGAGTGGTTTTTCCAAGTCCGGGAGGTCCATGGAGCAGAACATGATCAAGTGACTCTCCACGCATCTTTGCTGCGCTGACAAAGATTTTCAGGTTTTCAACTATGTTATCCTGACCTTTGAAACTTGCAAAAGATAGCGGGCGTACTGTGTTCTCAAATTCTCTTTCGGTATCTTGAGCTCGTATATTTTTATGAAAATCGAAATTATCTTCCATCGCGTTATTCTAATTACACAAAAATAACTATTTATTGCGAATTTCGGAAACAGCCAAAATATTCCTTTTTAGTCCATTATACTTTGTGCGTTGAACAGCAGAATCCTTGAATATAGATTTAAACTCAGGCTCTGAGAGATTGATAAGGCGGTCCTTATCTAGTGAAAGAAAATTGTCTGAAGGGAAAAAATCGGGAGTAGTATTAGGCTTTGCATTGGCGTTCCATGGACAAACTTTTTGGCATATATCGCAACCAAAAACGCAATTATTTAATTTAAGTACTGAACTATCAGGGATATCTCCTCTGTTCTCAATAGTTTGATAGGAAATACAACGGTTAGAATCAATAACGTATGGCTCTACTATAGCGGTATTTGGGCACGCATCTATGCAACGAGTACAACTTCCGCAGTTATTGTTTATTGATGTATCATAATCAAGTTCGATGTCAATTACTATTTCTCCTAAAAAAAAGAATGAGCCCAATTTGGGTATTATTAGTAAAGAGTTTTTTCCGATGAAACCTATCCCTGCTTTGGCAGCCCAATATCGCTCCATCACGGGCGCAGAATCTGTAAAACATCGGCCGGAAGCATTAGGATGTGCATCTTTTATGAAGTTATAAAGAGCATACAGCTTATCCTTTACAACATAGTGATAGTCTTTCCCGTAGGCATAGTAAGCAAACTGCGGAACATCAGGAGACTGTAGTTGAGGTGGATAATAATTCAAAGCAACAGAGATTATAGATTTTGCTCCTTCTACTAAAACTGCAGGGTCCATTCGCTTATCTATGTTGCGCTCCATATAATACATTGAAGCGTGATAATTTTTTTCAAGCCACTTATGAAAACTGAGGTCTTGATCTGTGCTAGTTGCTTTTGAAATTCCACATGCGTCAAAACCTAATCTTTTAGCTTCTATTTTTATGTTATCTGAAAATGACATACTTGCAATATAGCGGTTGCTAAATCAAATGTACTAAGAAAATGGTAAATATTTCATATTTTTGCCTAAGCTATAGTCAAATTTCAATAATAAATGGCGGATCAAACTTTAAAAGACAAAACTACCGTATCTCTATTCTGGAGTTTTATCGAAAAATCCGGTCAACAGGTTGTAAACCTTATATCGGGAATCATCCTTATGAGGATACTTGATCCAAGCGAATATGGGTTAATTGGTGCGTTGACCATATTTATAGCATTTTCTAATATTCTTATTGATAGTGGATTTATACGTGCACTACTTAATAGGAAAAGCATCTCTGATGCAGAATACAGTACAGTATTTTTCTTCAATTTACTACTAAGCGTAATATTATATCTATTACTATATATTTCTGCACCTTTCATAGCTGATATATTTCACGAGCCGAGGATAGAGCCTATATCTAAAGTGTTGTTCTTATCATTGATATTCAGTGGCTTTTCTATGATTCAGCATACGCTATTGATGAAAAGAGGAGACTTCAAAGGGTTGTCGAAAGTGAACATCTCTGCTCTTATTATTGCCGCTATTGTGGCAATATACATGTCATTGAATGGTTATGGTGTTTGGGCGCTGGTAATGCAATCTGTAACATACTCATTCACTCGTTCTGCTTTTCTATGGATATACTCGAAGTGGGTCCCGATGATGTCATTCAACATTAAACTACTGAAAAGCTTTATTGAGTTGAGCAGCAAGCTGTTACTTACATCAATAATCAATGCCATATTCAATAATATATACCCAAGTTTAATTGCTTATTTATATCCACATTCAATGAATCAAGTTGGGTATTACAGCCAGGCAAATAAGTATCAAAACATACCATTTTCTATATTATCAGACTCTTTCAGGTCAGTGTCATTGTTAGTGCTTACAGAAATAAACAATCAATCGGCACGAATAAGGAGGGTATTGAGTAAGATAATGAAATCATTAGCTTTCCTGTCTTTTCCTATTGGTATGTGGCTAATAATAGTTGCAGAGGCACTATTTGTCTTTCTGTTCAAAGATAAGTGGCTGCCTGCAGTTCCATATTTCCAGATACTTTGTATCGCAGGAATTGTGTCACCTTTTACATATATTTTAAATGAGCTGTTTATTTCACGTAATAGGGCGGACTATTACTTAGGAGTTGAGATAGCAAGAAAAATAATATTGGTGGCGTTGATAGGATTACTATTGAACAAAGGAGTGACTGGATTGGCAATAAGCTGGGTATTATACACCTACATAACTTTAATAATATCTTTAATTCTGTCGAATAAGGTCATAAAATACTCTGTAAGTAGTTTTCTGAAGGATATATATCCATATTTTATTATAGCAACAATCAGCACTACCTTTGCCTACTTTGCAACTATGAATATTGATAACAAGCTAATTTTTATTGTTTTAAGCGGGATTATTGTCGTGCTGATATATTATCTATTGTGCAGAATATTCTCTCTAGAGATGATTAAAGAGATGCGCCATTTGATAAATAAGAAACGCACTAAAATTTAGAAATGAGAAATAAAGAACAAGAAGATAAATTGGTATGCGTCTTAATTGTGTCATACAATTTTGAACCATGGATTGAAAAATGTATAGAGTCTATACAAGCATCCACCATAAAAAGCTCGATATTGGTAGTTGACAACAAATCGAGTGATTTTACTTGTGCTATTATTAAGGAAAAGTACCCTGAAGTCTCATTGATAACAAACAAAGAAAATGTTGGTTTTGGTGCTGCCAATAACATAGGGATGAAACAGATTACAGACAATGGATATAAATATGCGTTCTTATTGAATCAAGATGCCCGGATTGAACCTGATACTATTGAAAAACTAATTAAAGTTGCAGACAATCACCCCGAATATGGCATAATATCTCCCATTCATCTGAATGGGAAGGGAGACTCAACAGATTCCGGCTTTTATCATTACACTAATATCAAAGACAGGCAAGATGCGCTATCACAAGCCAATGAAGTAATTACATACGATTTTGTTAATGCGGCAATGTGGGTGATTAGTGTTGAAGTATGGAAAGAAGTAGGAGGATTTGCGAAAATATTCAGTCATTACGGAGAAGATGTAAATTGGACACAGCGGGCACTAAATATTGGTTATAAGACAGGAGTAGTCACCAATGCTTTTGGGTATCATGACAGAGAAAATAGGCAACCATCAAGAGAACGTTTTTTCTACTCCGAGTTTGTATATTTTCTAACAGAAGCTGTAAATCCGCTACACTCTGATGTAAAAGCATTTGCTTATAGCATACTTGCATCAGTAAAAAAGGCAGCCAAATCATTATTAAAGGGGAGAACAAACGATGCAAAAGAATATATAAGTATCGCTAATAAGCTTATCAAGATGTCTGATGAAATAAAAATCACCAGACGCGAAACAAACGTCCGGTGATTGATATAAGCTTCTAAATAATGACTGTTACTCTGCAAAGACAAAGTCGAGCTGACGCCTTTCCAGGTTTGTCTTTACCACTTGCACAGTGACAGGCTGGCCTAAACGATACTCTCTTTTTGTTCGACGGCCAACAAGTCTGTAATTCTTTTCATCCAGTTCGTAGAAGTCGTCATCCAGCTCGCGTATAGGAATCATCCCTTCGCATTTATTTTCATTTATCTCAACATATATGCCCCACTCTGTAACACCAGATATAACGCCATCGTAAACTTTGCCAATTTTGTCAGACATAAACTCAACCTGTTTATATTTTACAGAGTCACGCTCTGCATTTGCGGCTATTTGTTCCATTTCGGAGCAGTGCTTGCATTCCTCCTCCAGACCAGTTGGCTCTGCACTTTTTCCTCCTTCCATGTAACCGGACAGCAGTCTGTGTACCATCATATCAGGATAACGTCTTATAGGTGAAGTGAAATGAGTGTAGTAATCGAAAGCCAATCCATAATGCCCAATATTTTTGGTTGTATATACAGCTTTAGACATTGTTCTAATTGCTATCGTTTCAACAAGATTCTCCTCCGGACGGCCTTGTATTTTATCCAAAATGGAGTTTAAGCTTTTTGCCACCTCTACTTTTGAACCGGTGGTTTTCATTTTATGACCAAACCTAAGAATGAATGTATTTAGATTCTCAAGTTTCTCGGCATCAGGAACATCATGGACTCTGTATACGAAGGTTTTTGCTTTTTTGCCTTTTTCCACCTTACCCACATATTCAGCAACCGACCTATTTGCCAGCAACATGAACTCCTCGATGAGGTGGTTAGCTTCCTTACTTTCTACAAAGTACACTCCGAGAGGCTTTCCTTTTTCATCAAGGTTAAACTTAACCTCATATCTTTCGAAGTTTATAGCTCCATTGGAAAAGCGCTTCTCACGCAACTGCTTGGCCAAGTTATTAAGAGTAAGTATCTCTTTTGAGAAATCACCCTTACCTGTTTCTATAACTGCCTGAGCATCTTCATAAGTAAGTCGGCTATTTGATTTAATGATTGTTTTTACGATTCTATATTTTTTTACTACAGCATTATTGTCGATGTTGAATATAACGGAAAAACAAAGTTTTTCCTCATTTGGCCTCAACGAACACAACTCATTACTAAGTCTTTCAGGCAACATAGGTATTGTCCTGTCAACCAAGTAAATTGAATTAGCACGCTTCTCTGCCTCATTATCAATAATATCGCCCGGATTAACATAGTGTGTGACATCAGCTATATGAACACCCACCTCCCACAAGTTAGGAGATAACTCTCTTAATGATAATGCATCATCAAAATCTTTGGCATCTTTAGGATCAATAGTTATTGTGAATACATCTCTGAAATCCTCTCGTTTTGATATTTCTTCTTTCGTGATAACGTCGGAAATGTTTTCAGCGAACTTTTCAGCTTCAACCGGATACTTGTAAGGCAGGTCGTACTGCGCAAGTATTGCGTGCATCTCAGTGTCGTTATGTCCGGGCTTACCTAATATATCTATAACTTTTCCTATTGGGTTCTTAGCTTTTTCGGGCCACTCTACAATTTCCACTACTACCTTATCCCCATTTTTTGCTCCCATGAGGTCGTCTCTGGGTATGAATATATCGTTTGCAAGATATTTGCTATCCATAACAAGAAAAGCAAAATGAGCTTGAACTTCAAGAACTCCAACAAATCTATTTTGGGCATGTTCAAGTATTTCAATTACAACACCCTCTGTATCGGCTCTTTTCCTTTTGGCAAGCAACTGTACTCTAACCCTATCGCCGTTCATTGCGTGATTGCTATTACGTTCGGGAATGTTTACTAAATTGCCATCATCGTCAGGAACGAAGAAGTTCTTTCCATTACTTCTTCTTTCAAAACGACCTTCAAGGATTAAACCACGTGTATTTATCCTATACTTACCTCTAGATGTTTCAAGCAGAACATCTTCATCTCGCAGTTTATCCAATACTTTTATCAACACCTTGCGCCCCTCTTCTCCTTGAACATTTAGGGCTGCTGCTATTTGTTTATAATTGAATTGTTTATCTTTGTTTTCACTAAGAAAACTCTTAACGGAAGCGGTTAAATCTTTTTTCTTACTCATTGTGATATGACTTTTGCAATAAACAAATAATATACTTATTTGATTACACAAAGTAATGAAAATTTTCAATTAGTATGCTATTATATGTATACTTTTGTGTTAATATACAGTTAGGCTTATGAGTAAATATAATGTTTTGATAACGGGTGCAAGCGGTTTTATAGGTAGTGCAATGGTGGATAAAGCGCTGTCGGAAGGCTATGAGACTTGGGCTGCAATAAGGAAAAGTAGCAGTCTTAAATACTTATCAGATGATAGATTGAGATTTGTTTATCCAGATTATTCGGATAAAAATAAGTTGATAAGTCAGATTAGAGATTTTATCAGCACAAATGGCAAGATAGACTACATCATCCATGTTGCAGGAGTAACAAAAGTTATAAAAAAGAAAGATTTTGAGAGAGTTAATTATGAGAACACCAGAAACTTTGTAGAGGCACTGATTGAGCTTGATGCCGTTCCAAAGGCTTTTGTTTATATGAGTTCATTGGGCGCAATAGGACCTGTTGATGAGGACAATTACGGCCCTATATATGCGGATAGTACTCCCTCCCCAAATACGTGGTATGGGAAGAGTAAGCTTAAAACAGAGCATTTTTTGAAGAACTTGGATAATTTTCCATACATCATTCTTAGACCTACAGGTGTATTTGGGCCAAGAGATATGGATTACTACTTACTGATGAAAGCGGTGAAACGTGGCATTAATGTCAGTGTTGGATTCAAGAAACAGCTGTTGAGCTTTATTTACATAAAGGATTTAACGGAAATTGTGTTCAGGCTTTTAGAGAAAGGTGTCACAAGGAAGGAGTATAATGTTAGTGATGGGAAGTATTATTTAGGAACGGAGTTTAACGAAATAGTTAGAGAGGAACTGAATAAAAAAAGAGTGGTTAATATTACAGTACCACTATTTTTAGTAAAACCTATCGCTTGGACTAATGAGAAAATTGCCAATCTTGCAGGCAAGGCATCGACACTGAACAATGATAAATACAAAATCATGAAACAACGCAACTGGATATGCGACATAACACCTCTGAGAGAAGACATAGGATTTGAGCCAAAATACAGCCTGAAAGATGGAGTGACAGAAACCATTGAATGGTATAAGGAAGAAGGGTTGCTTTGAGTTCAAAATGTTGATAAATAGTAGGAAAAGACAACATAATTTTCTAATTTTGTATAGGGGAAATTTATTATAGGATTAAATGAAAATTGCATTAATAGGATATGGTAAAATGGGGCACGAGATTGAAAAAGTTGCCCTTGACAGAGGACATAAAATAGTATGTACAATTGACGCCGGAGAGGAAGAAAAGTTTTTTTCGGAAGAATTCAAACTGGCAGATGTTGTAATTGAGTTTACTTCGCCTGAAAGTGCATATAATAATTATATAAGAGCATTTGAAGCAGGAATACCCGTGGTTTCGGGAACTACAGGCTGGTTGGACCGTATGGATGATATAAAACGCGAGTGTAAGGATAACGGGAAGACATTTTTTTACGCCTCAAACTTTAGCTTGGGGGTAAACATTTTCTTTGCATTGAATAGATATTTGGCAAAAGTAATGGATCGATTTGCAGAGTATGATGTGGATATTGATGAGACTCACCATATTCATAAACTTGATGCTCCAAGCGGAACTGCTATAACATTGGCTGAAGACATTATTTCAGAATTGAAAAGGAAGAATGAATGGGAAGTAAGAAAATGTTTTGAAGATGAAAGTGTATATGGCACAAACAGCATAAATCCTGGAGATTGCAATAAAAATATAATAATAAGGTCGCACCGTGAAGGAGAAATACCTGGCATTCATACCGTTACTTACAGCTCCGAAGCTGATTCGATAAGCATAAGTCATGATGCTAAAAGCAGAAAAGGGTTTGCCCTTGGAGCTGTACTTGCTGCGGAGTTTACAGTTGGCAAAAAAGGCTTTTTGGGTATGAAAGACATGCTCGGAGATCTATAACTAAAGAAATAAGAAATAATTATGACAATAAAGGAACGTTTATCGGGAGCCAATAAAATGCAGTGGGTATGGTTCTCTGTATGGGCTATATTGACAATATTATTTGCAATATGGGCTGGTTCAATGTGGGTATTGTTGGCAATATTGCTGTTTTTTGATATGTATATTACCAAATTTATACCTTGGAGTTTTTGGAAAAAATCTAAAAACAACGCATTCAGGAAAACTATGGAATGGGTTGACGCAATAGTGTTTGCGTTGATTGCGGTTTATTTCATAAATACTTTTTTCTTTCAGAATTACCAAATACCTACATCATCGTTGGAAAAGTCATTACTTGTTGGTGACTTCCTCGCAGTAAGTAAACTTAGTTATGGGCCCAGAGCCCCCATGACACCACTATCATTTCCACTGGCACAACACACAATGCCGATATTTGGAGGAAAATCATATATTGAAAAACCTCAATGGAAATACAAAAGGCTTAAAGGATTTGGGCATGTAGAAAGAAACGACATCGTTGTTTTTAACTTTCCTGTGGGTGACACGGTAGCCTTGAATCATCAAGGGGTTGATTTTTATACACTCAGCAAGTATAACTCAAACGGGAGCGCAGGTGTGAGATCAGACAAGAGAACTTATGGTGACATTGTGTACAGACCTGTTGACCGTCGCGAGAATTATGTAAAACGATGCATTGGGTTACCGGGAGAAACTATCGAGCTTAGAGATGACTCTGTTTTTATTGATGACACATATCTACCTAATCCAAGATTCTCGCAGCACAACTACATGATTCATACCGATGGTACTCAAATTTCGCCCGAGGTGTTCAGCAAGTTAGGTGTAAGTAAGGATGATTATATGATCATTAACAACTATGGACAAAGCACTTTGAGGTCACAAGATTTAAGCAGCGTGGATAGCACAAGTCTGGCTTTCTTTGGTTTGAAGCCCAGAGGCGACAATAAAGGCAGGGTTTATTTCAGTATACCTCTGACTACGGCTATGGTGGAAGAGATGAAAGCAAAGCCATTTGTATGGGACGTGGTGAAAGAGAAAGAAACGACGAACAGTAGTTATTACTTTCCATTAGATTATCAAACGAACTGGACCAGAGACACATATGGACCACTTTGGATTCCGGCTAAGGGTGCCAAAATCACTTTTGACACAGATGTCGATTATAAGGTTGCCACTTATGGCAGATGCATAAAGAACTATGAGGGGAACAAGTTTGAATACAAAAATGGTGTTGTTTACATAAATGATGAACCGGCAAAGTCTTACACATTCAAATTTGACTACTATTTTATGATGGGAGACAATCGACACAACTCTGCTGACTCCAGATCGTGGGGTTTTGTTCCGGAGGATCACATTGTAGGGCGGCCTAAACTGATATGGCTATCTCTGGAAAAAGATAAGGGGTGGTTTAATGGGCGAATTAGATGGAACAGACTTTTCCGCCTTGCAAATGTATCGGCCTAAGCAGTGAGTGATAAAGTTGTAATATTAAGCTCATTGTATTTAGCTCCTTTAGGCTATTATGCATATATATTTAATAGCAAAAAATGCTATATAGAGATTAATGACAACTATCAAAAACAATCTTATAGGAACAGATGTGAAATAGCGGGAGCAAATGGCATGCTTTCACTTTCTATACCTATTGAGAAGCCAAAGAATGAAAAGTGTAAAATGAAAGATGTTAGGATTTCGGACCATGGCAATTGGAGACATCTGCATTGGAACGCGATTATTTCCGCTTATAACTCAACACCTTTCTTTCAGTATTATGAGGATGATTTTAGAACTATATATGAGAAGCAACATTCTTTTTTACATGAATTTAATGAAGATTTTAGAACATTGATTTTCAGACTTCTTAACATTGATAAACCTGTGGAGTATACGACAGTGTTTGAGAATAGCTATGGCGAAGGTTTTTCAGACTTAAGAGAGACTTTTCACCCAAAAAGAAAATCAAGCGACCAAGTTATTCCACCATATTATCAAGTGTTTGAAGAAAAGAATGGTTTTATTCCTAATATGAGTATTTTGGATATTCTTTTCAATTTAGGAAACGAGACAAGACTATATTTCAAGAATTTAAGAGATTGCTGTATCTTTGTAAATAATAATTGATTTGTATTTTTTATGAGCCAGAAAACGAGAGTTAGGTTTGCACCAAGTCCTACGGGACCTTTGCACATTGGAGGTGTTAGAACTGCACTATACAACTATTTGTATGCCAAACAACACAATGGAGATATCATTCTAAGGATTGAAGATACTGACTCCTCAAGATTTGTTGAGGCTGCCGAAGATTATATCCAGGAAGCTTTTGATTGGTTGGGACTTGAATTTGATGAGAGTCCAACAAAAGGAGGACCATACGGACCATATAGACAATCGGAGAGAAGAGATATTTATAAAAAATATGTTGATCAACTACTTGAAAGTGGTGAGGCATACATAGCTTTTGACACTCCAGAAGAGTTGGAAGCAAAGAGAAATAGTGTTCCAAATTTCCAATATGATGCTTCAACGAGAGAGAGCATGAGGAACTCTTTAACAATGAGTGAAGAGGAAGTCAAAAAGTTGATTGACAACAACACCCAGTATGTGGTTAGGATAAAGATTGAGCCCAACCATGACATTAAGGTTCATGATATGATTAGAGGGGAAGTTACTATCAACTCGAGCATATTGGATGATAAGGTTCTATATAAATCAGCAGACCAACTGCCGACTTACCACTTAGCAAATGTTGTTGATGACCATTTGATGAAAATCACCCATGTAATCAGAGGTGAAGAGTGGTTGCCTTCAGCCCCACTACATGTTTGGCTATATAAGAGTTTAGGCTGGGCTGACACTATGCCACAATTTGCACATCTTCCATTGATATTGAAACCCGATGGAAAAGGGAAACTTAGCAAGAGAGATGGTGACAGATTGGGATTTCCTGTTTTTCCACTTGAATGGAAAGATGTGGATAGTGGATCAATTTCGATGGGATATAGAGAATCCGGTTATATACCTGAAGCTATTATCAATTTTCTTGCATTATTGGGGTGGAATCCAGGTACAGAACAGGAAATATTTTCGTTAGAAGAGCTTGTTGAAACTTTCTCCTTCGAGAGATGTAGCAAAAGTGGTGCGAAGTTTGACGTAGAAAAAGCCAAATGGTACAACCACAAATATATAATGAAGATGAGCGACGAGGAGGTTGCATCAGAGTTTAAGCACGTGCTGAACGAAAAAGGCATAGAATTTGACCAAGGCAAACTACTAAAAATCATATCACTAGTAAAAGAAAGAGTTTCATTTATAAACGATCTGTGGGGACAAACATCTTTCTTCTTTATAAGGCCCAAGACTTATGACGAGAAGAGTGTAAAAAAAAGATGGAAAGAGAGTTCACCAGAAGATATGAAACGCTTATTAGAGCAGATAGAAAAACTTGACGATTTTTCTTCAGACAATCAAGAAGAAAAAATAAGTGGGTGGATAAAAGATAGTGGGTTGAGCATGGGTATTGTAATGAATGCTTTTAGGCTGGCTATCGTGGGCGAGAGTAAAGGACCTCACATGTATGACATCACAGAGATAATTGGCAAAGATGAAACTATTAAACGTTTAGAAAATGCCATCAATAACCTGCCGAAGGCTGACAAATGATTTTTAATGTTTAATACTATGGCTATAGACTTTGTAGTAACATGGGTTGATATGGATGACCCAAAATGGAAGGAGGACTTCAGAAAGTATTCGGGGAAGATTGACAATAGCAAAAATGAGGTATCAGAGGCCCGTTTTAGAGATTATGGTTTTCTCAAATACTGGTTTAGAGGAGTTGAGAAGTTCGCTCCATGGGTTAGGAAAGTTCATTTTGTGACCTGTGGACAGAAGCCTGAATGGCTGAATGAGAACCATCCTAAAATAGCCTTAGTAAATCATGAGGATTATATTCCCAGTGAGTTTTTGCCTACATTTAACTCTTCATTGATAGAGGTTTATCTTCACAAGATACCTGATTTGGCCGATAAGTTCGTTTATTTTAATGATGATTTTTTCATTACCAACCATATCAGCATGGATAGGTTCTTCTCGAACGGATTGCCAAATGACATAGCAGCCTTCCGTTTGAATATGGGCATCGGCCTATGGGCCAAATGCTTGAAGAACAATATACGCATAATAAATAGGAGATTTGATAAGAAGGATACTATAAAAAGAGATTATGATAAGTGGTATCATCCGAGTTATGGGAAAAGATCCAGGCTTACTCGCATGTTAAGCTCTTACAATAAGTTTGTAACTCTAATAACTCCGCACAACGCACAACCTTATCTGAAATCGACTTTTGAAGAGGTATGGGACTATGCCGGTGAGGAACTAACAGAAATGTCGCATAACAGGTTTAGAAGCTATGAAGACTATACTCAAGAGCTATTCAGAACATGGCAGATATGCAGATCTAACTTTAATCCATACAATACATATCAGGACACAAAGATGTTTCCATTAGTCATTAAACCCAATCAGGCTATTGAAGCTATTGAGCAACAAAAGTATAAGTTAGTATGTATTAATGACAATGCAAATATCAGGAATTATCAGGAAGTGATGAAGAGACTGGAGAATGCTTTTGAGATTATATTGCCAGACAAATCCGATTTTGAAAAGTAAAAGGTATTATATATGGATATTTTTAAATACATTCTTCCACCGCCACTTTATAGATTTAGGAAAAGGAACTCTTCGATTAGACGACAAGGGAGAGTGGCGAATGCTTGGAACGGATATATTGATAAATACTTTGAAGGTAACGGAGAAACATATAATTTAAAACCCAAAAAACAATTTAAAGAGGGTGAGAAAATAATTTGGCAGTACTGGGGACAAGGCATCAGTGATGATTCTTTACCTGAATTGGTGAAAATATGCTTTAAATCCGTCGATAAATATAAAGGCGATTATAAAGTTATTAGACTCTCAGACAAAACATTATCAGATTATGTTGATATTCCTGATTTTGTTTTAGATAAAAGAATGAGTAATTCTGAATTTACAATTACTTTTTTTTCGGATTTATTACGCCTTATGTTACTCAATCTTTATGGGGGAGTTTGGCTTGACGCAACTGTTCTTTTGACGGACTATTTACCTATTGAATATGCAGAATTGGATTATTTTTTATATCAACGTGATGACCGAGAAAAGCATAAAAAATATTGGTCAAAGGTTGATCCATTCTATTTCTGTTGGCGCCCACATTTCAAAGTAAGGATGCTAAGTAGCATAATTTTCGCAAAAACATCCAGTGAAGTTATTAAGACATTCCTTGACATAATGCTCTACTTTTGGGAAAAAAGCGAGGGACTTCGTTATTATTTCACTCTTCAGGTTATATATAACGAAATAATAACAAGGAAACTACCTCACTTACAGTGTCCTATAGTTAATGATTGTATTCCTCACATAATTCAAAAGAAACTACAAAAGGGTTATCCTTATCTTTCATTTGACGAAGCTTTACGTGTAACTTCTATCCACAAGATGTCTTATTATGAAAAGAAGGAACTCGAAGAGTTAAAAATAGTATTAGAAAGGAACAATGTTTTATAACTAGTTATTTGAAGTTGCTCAAATCCTTCTTTGAAAAGACACTTAGATATAACTTACGAACGAGGTAAGACATTCTACCTGAATTAACGCCAGGTAATTTTATATTTTTTGAGTTGGCAAAACGCAGAACCTCACTTTTTGCATGTTTTTTGTCAGCACGTCTCTTCTCTCTATGAGTTCTGTCTTTATTTGTAAGGATTGAATTTTCACGATGGTAATAATAATACTCCGTACCAGGGACAACTACTAATTTATTAGAATAAAAAACCGCTTGTATGGAAAAAATAAGGTCCTCAATAAATCGGCCCTCTTCAAATCTTAGGTTTTGCGTTCTTAGAAAATCTAATTTAAACAAGTATCGCCAAACATAGCCCCATTTACCAACATATGTTGCTTTCATTTTAGCTTCAGTAGATGAGTAAACTTTTTTTGTTTTAAAACGCTGTGTCTTATACTTATACTTCTCATTGACCATTCCACCACATGCAATATCTGCGTTTTCACTAACTATTGCATCGATCATATTCTTATAATAATCATTATTTATGGCATCATCAACATCCATAAAGTGGATATAGTCACCAGAAGCTGCATCTATACCTGTATTTCGAGCAGCAGAAAGTCCTCTGTTTTTATCATGAGAGATTAATTTTACCGGATACTTGTGGGCAATCTTAGCTGAGTCGTCCACCGAACCATCATCAACCACAATTATCTCTAGGTTTTTGTATGTTTGATTCATCATATTATCCAAACATGAAGCGACATACTTTTCACCATTGAACACAGGAATAATTACAGATATTAGATTGCTATTATTCATTTTATATTACCTCTTTAGCTATGTTAATTACAAATGTACTATCTTTTACAAGAAAAACATACATTAATGATGTAATATAATTATTATCTTTGTAAATACTGACGTGATAATAAATGCTTTCGACACATTTTATTATAACACTTTCAACAGATAACACATATATTTGTTATAATAATTTGATACTACAATAAGGAATAAAATGAGTTCAGAAAAGTCAAAACCTAAAAAGAAAGTTTTAAAGAATAAATATTTCATACCTTTGATATTCGTTATTGCGATTCTGTTTGTGACATATTTATTTCCTCGAAAAGGGAGTTTCAAATACACTTTCAGCGAGGGGCGACCATGGCAGTATGGGTTGTTGACTGCGCCTTTTGACTTTCCTATATATAAGCCGGCAGATGAGCTAAAGGCAGAACAAGATAGCATTTTGGAATTTTACGAGCCTTATTTTAACATTGATGAAGATGTTCAAGCTTCTGCTCTTGCGAACTATGATGCGGATGTAAACCTTAAGCCGACACTTTCGGAGTTGTCACCAGAATATAAGCTGTACATCAGGAAAAAACTTATCGAGCTTTACGAAAATGGCATCATGCAGTCGGAAGATTATGACCAAATACTTAATTCTCGTACCGGAGGTCTGCGTTTGAAAGAAGGAAATGTCGCTGAATCGAAGAATGTCAAAACGTTCAACACGATTAGATCTGCATACGAGAAGATACTTAAGGAGGTACCAAGCAGTATAGATCCGAACGTGCTGAAAGGGGCAAACATAAACGAATATTTGGAAGAAAACGTGATTAAGGATGTGGCTACATCGGAGAAGGCTATGGAAGAATTTGTTCAGCAGGTTGAGATCAGCAGAGGTATGGTTCAAGCAGGACAGAGAATTATTGACCAAGGGGAGATTGTAGATTCAAAGACTTACGGTATTTTATCATCGTTGAAGCGAGTTTATGAAGAGAGGAGCGGAGGGGGTGCGAAAAGTGTATGGACATTGTTGGGAGAATTACTGTTAATATCGGTGATGTTTGGATCGTTTTATTTTTACTTGTTATTTTTTAGGCCTTCTGAATATAGAAACAGGAAACATGTTATTTTCATGCTTACAGTTATGGTATTCTTTGTGGCTTTGACCGCTATCACCATAAAATATGACTTATTTAATGTTTATATAATACCATACACAATTGTTACAATTCTTATAAGAACGTTTATAGACTCAAGGACTGCACTTTTTGCCAGTTTAATTACACTGCTACTAAGTGCAATAATGGTACCCTACTCCTTTGAATTTATATTTATACAAATTGCGACAGTTATTGTGTCAATTTTCATGCTTAAGGAGCTGACGGAACGCTCTCAGTTGATTAGGAGTTCTTTCTTCATACTGTTTACCTATATCCTTGTTTACATGGGGCTTATCATGTATCAGGAAGGGGATGTTAAAAGTGCCGACTGGGTAATACTTATTTATTTCCTAATAAATTTCATTTTCATTCTATTCTCTTATACACTCATTTATTTGGTTGAGAGATCATTTGGATTTATTTCGGGTGTTACGCTGGTTGAGCTCTCTAACATAAACAGACCTTTGCTAAAAGAACTTTCTGAGAAAGCTCCAGGTACGTTCCAGCATTCTCTCCAGGTTTCAAACTTGGCTATGGCAGCAGCAACAACTATTGGGGCAAATGCTTCATTGATAAGAATTGGTGCTTTGTATCATGATGTGGGTAAGATGGAGAATCCTGCTTTCTTTACAGAGAACCAGAGTCCTGGCATGAACCCTCATGAGGGGTTGCCCTTTGAGGAGAGTGCAAGAATAATTATAAGTCACGTTAAGGATGGTGTAAAAATAGCGCAGAAGCACAACATACCTCAACAAATTATTGACTTTATAGAGACTCATCATGGTACAAGCATGCCTAAGTATTTCTACATTTCGTGGCTGAATGCAAATCCTGGCAAGGAGGTAAATGAAACAGCTTTCAGATACCCTGGTCCTAATCCTTTCAGCAAAGAGACTGCCATAATGATGATGGCAGACGCCGTTGAGGCATCATCGCGAAGCTTGAAACATTATTCGGAAGAGACTATTAGTGAGTTGGTAAATAAAATAATAGACAGTCAACTTGAAGAGGGCTACTTCAAGAACACTCCCATTACGTTTAGGGATATAGAGACTGTGAAAGAAGTATTCGTCAGCAAACTAATGACAATATACCACTCTCGAATTGCATATCCTGAATTGAGAAAGGATGTGGCTACTCCCACTCGATAGTTGCAGGTGGTTTTGAAGAGATGTCGTAGACTACCCTGTTCACACCCTTTACCTTATTTATTATTTCGTTAGAGACTTTGGCCAAGAACTCATAAGGCAAATGAGACCAGTCGGCAGTCATTGCATCAGTAGAGTTCACGGCTCTTAGTGCTATAGTGTTTTCGTATGTTCGTTCATCACCCATAACACCAACAGATTTTATTGGCAATAATATTGCGCCTGCCTGCCAAACTTTGTCGTACAAACCTGATGCTCTAAGATTGGATATGTAAATATCGTCTGCCTCTTGAATGATTCTGACTTTTTCGGGAGTGATGTCACCTATTATCCTTATACCCAATCCGGGTCCGGGGAACGGATGACGATGAATGAGGTTTGGCATCATGCCTAATTCTGTTCCTATCTTGCGTACCTCATCTTTGAATAGCAGTCTTAGTGGTTCACAAAGTTTTAGATTCATCTTTTCGGGCAATCCCCCTACGTTGTGATGGCTTTTAATAGTGACACCAGTGACTGAGAGAGACTCAATGATATCAGGATAGATAGTACCTTGAGCCAACCATTTTATGTCTTTGAGCTTGTGAGCTTCTTGCTCGAAAATATCTATAAAACCTTTACCAATAATCTTGCGCTTTTTTTCGGGGTCGGTTACGCCTTTTAAATTATTATAGAAGTGGTCTTTGGCGTTGACACCAATTACGTTCAAGCCAAGATGTTCATAATCGTGCAATACATTCTCAAATTCATTCTTTCGCAATAAGCCATGATCCACGAACACGCAAGTCAAATTTTTACCAATAGCTTTGTTAAGTAGAACTGCAGTAACAGAAGAGTCTACCCCACCCGATAATGCAAGAATAACTTTGTCATTTCCAAGCTGTTGTTTTAACTCTTTGACAGTTTGCTCAACAAATGATGCGGGAGTCCAATCTCTCTTTACTCCGCAAATAGACAAAAAGTTATCGAGTATTTTTACGCCCTGTTCAGTGTGATAAACCTCAGGGTGAAATTGAACGCCCCAAGTTTGTTCGTCATTGATTTTGTAGGCTGCCCACTCGACGTCGGCTGTTGAACCAATGTTTGTAAAATTATCAGGAACGCTGACTATTGTGTCACCATGTGACATCCATACAACACTATTCTGAGGAATTGAGCCTAACAATGAGTCGTAAGTATCCTTTACTGTTAGATTCGCACGGCCATATTCACCCAAGCCTATTTTATCAACCATACCACCTGATTGAAGAGCTATCATTTGTGCTCCGTAACAAATACCCAATAGAGGATACTTCCCTTTTATCTTAGACAAATCTGTAGTAAAAGCTTCTTTATCTTTCACAGAGAAAGGGCTTCCAGAGAGTATTACTCCTTTTACCAGATCATCATCATAGGGGAACTTATTGTATGGAATGATTTCGCAGTATGTTTTAAGTTCCCTAATTTTTCGCGCAATAAGTTGAGTGGTTTGAGAACCAAAGTCAAGGATTACTATTTTTTCGTGCATAATATATTATGTATTTTGGGTGCAAATATACTAAAACTAACTAATTTCATTAAGTAGAAACGCATTAAGATGTTTAATTACATCCTCATTTTTGTCATATAGCCCAAGATTTAGATTCATTAAATCGCCGTTATCTGACATTTGTTGAATAATTGGGAATATCGGTCGATGTTGAGTCCAAAATTCAACGTTTAAGAGTATCATGGGACTTGCATAGCCATAAGATTCGTAGTGATTTTGAGCTAAATCTTGGAACACCTCCTGCATTGTTCCGGCACTTCCGGGAGTGAATATTACACCACCTTTAGCAATAGCCAAAAGCCCTTCTTCTCTAACACTATTTTCAAAGTACTTAGCAATGTGAGTTGCGAAAGGCGTGGGCAGTTCATGCCCGTAGTGCCATGTAGGAATTCCGATGCTGTTGAATTTAGGGTTTGGATACTTGTCTATAACTTTGAATGATGTAGCAAGCCAATCATCATCTGAATATATGGGAGCTTTCTCAAGAATGCTTAGTCCATCGAGTAGTTCTTCATCTGTCAGACCTGCCATCCAAGCACCGAAGTGAGTAGCTTCCATAATTCCAGGACCACCACCGGAGAGCAATATATGACCATTTTCTGTAAGAGTTTTAGACAATCTCGCAACTTGAAGATAAATTTCATCTGTACGTTTTACTCGATGTCCACCCATGATTGCGACAAGACGACGCTCATCATATTTAGAAATAAAATCGGTCAAACTATCGGTAATTGAATGGTCGTGTAATCGTTGGGCAAGAGTATCAATTATGGAGTTAGAATCGAGCGTATTACGATAATAATCATATACCAATTTGTCTAATGTATTTGAATATGAATCCGGGCGCATGTAATCAAAGTCATTGAATAAACTATCTTTGTTGTACAATCTGCTTGGATATGTATTGAAAGGAACATGCAATCAGGGAAAAATAAAATTATCAACTATAAGATGCTTTGCAAGTTTCTTTGAGAGTTTACATCCCAGTATTAAGCACCTATTGAATTTGGAGGATAGGATATAGTCCTCAGCTTCTCTTAAGTCAAGTGATTGTATTGCAATATCTTCTATTATATCTACCCCTTTGATGTAATCTTTTAAAAAGTCTATAGAGTCAAACTTTTTCATATTTGAATATTTTTCTTGCCATAAAGGTAAGTGAAATTCCTCTAAATGCTAAGTATAGAATGAATGAAAGCCATAGGCCATTATTGCCAAATATGGGATAAAGCAAAAAGTAGGATATGAAAAAGACAGCCGTTGAGATAATCATTGCATTTCTCATCTCTACAGATGCAGTTGCACCTATGAATATACCATCCCACAGGAATGCGGCAAAGCCGACTATTGGTATTAATACAATCCAGACAATGAAGTTTTTGGCTTCATCTATGATAAATGTTTCATTAGTTAATACTCTCAAAATTAAGTCTGGGAATAATATGTAAATCAATACTGTGAATGCTGTTACCATCAGCCCCCAGAAGAACACTCTTCTTATCATCAGCTTAAGCAAGTAGTCGTTTTCGGACCCAACATATCGACCAGTCAAAGCTTCAGCTGCATAGGCAAATCCATCCATGAAGTATGAGAACAATACAAAAAACTGCATAAGCAGGGCGTTGACTGCTAATACTGTTTCTCCCATTCCGGATGATGCGAAGGTAAAAAATGTAGTGACAAGAGTCAATAGAAATGTTCGTATAAAAATATCGCTGTTTACCTTGAAGTATTCTTTTATGACATGGTTGTTCCATATTTTATCTTTACGTATGTACTTCGTCATTCTTCCATAATATCTGAACCATAAGAATACTGCAACAATAAACGATATTATTTGTGAAAGACATGTGCCCAAAGCTATGCCTGATATTTTCATGTCAAACAAGAACACAAAAATCATACTGAGAATGATATTCAGCACATTATTAAGTATTGCAATAATCATAGGTGTTTTAGCATTTTGCATACCAATAAACCAGCCTTTAAGAGCATACATACCTAAAACTGCAGGAGCACCCCAAACGACGATATTGAAATAATAACCAACTTGCTCGACAGACTCTGCACCAGACTTGATGAAGCTTAGGGCCAACTGCCCGATGGGGTATTGAAGTATTATGATGAGAAGACCTATGCAAAGTCCAATTATTAACGAGCGTAATAATGTGTTCATTGATTCGGCAAGGTTTCTTGCGCCATAGGCTTGTGACGCGAAACCACTAGTGCTCATTCTCAAGAAACCAAAATTCCAATACAGCATGTTGAATATATTGGCTCCCAGTGCAATAGCACCTATATACAAAGACGATCCAAGTCTGCCGGCGATAGCAATATCTATGACTCCAAGTATGGGTATCGTTATATTCGTTATTATATTGGGGAGTGCCAACTTAAATATTTTGTTATCCATAACTTAATAAATATCGAAAAAGGACCAAAATAATAATTTTTTTATCAATATGTTTATACAAAAATTATTACCTTTGAGACTTACTATTAGTACTCATGCACAAAACTATAAATCATTATGGATAAAATTCAGGAAATCACCTCAAAACTTTATGCAGAAGGTGTAGAAAAGGGTAAAGAAGAAGCTGAGAAGATAATCTCAGACGCAAATATCAAAAGGAATAAAATCATTGATGAGGCTAATGCAAAGGCTGAAAAAATAATATCTAATGCTCAAAAGGAGGTTTCCGAATTAAAAAGTCATGTTGAGGCCGAATTGAAGTTGTATGCAAAACAATCATCAGAAGCTTTGAAAACTGAGATAACCAATCTTGTTACAAATAAGATTGCCAACAAAAATGTGAAGGATGTTGTAGAAGAAAAGGATTTTATGAAGAAGCTGATTGTAGAGCTTGTACAGAATTGGGCAAAAGAAGAGAAACTCACCATTGGAGTTAAGAGCAAAGAAGAGTTGGAATCATTCATTGCATCCAACGCTAAAAGTATTCTTGACGACAAGCTAACGATAGAAGAAGTCAACGGCATAAAGAGCGGTTTTGTAGTTTCTCCTGAAGATGGAACATATAAGGTTGAATTTGGAGAAAAAGAGTTTATCGAATACTTCAAAGAATTCCTAAGGCCTAAGGTTAAAGAGTTGTTATTCTCAGATAATTAAGAATATATTTTCAGCAAGAGTAGTTGTTTCTCAAAAATCTAATTATGTTATTCAATAACCAATATTACTATTTCATTGCGGGGTTACCCGATATTTCTTTCGACAGCACCAGACTGCCGTTTACCGTAGCGGAATTTAGGAATATGCTGGAAGAAGAACTGAAGCCAAAAGACCTCAAATTGATAGACAAATATTTCCTTAACTACGACAATGATAATTTACTTGGCCTTTTAAAAGACAAAGATTTTGAGTTAGATCCAAAAGGAAAGTTATCAAAAGAACAGATATCTGAAACGGTAGAAGGAGTGAAGGAGGGGCTTACAGTGAAGAATAGTGATATTCCACCATACTTTGAAACATTCATAGAGAATTGGTTAGGTGAAGAGACTCATGATGAAGGAGGCAAATTGTGGGAAGATATGCTTACCTCACTTTATATGGATTACGGCATTGAGGTTAAGAACACCTTAATATCTAATTGGTTTGAGATGAATTTGAACATCGGGAACGTTCTGTCTGCTATATATGCAAGAAAGTATAACCTGAACGTAGCAAAATACATAGTTGGTAACAATAAGATTGCTAATATTATGAGGAGTCAAGCTAATACTCGTGATTTCGGGATTAGCCAGGAACTTGAGTATTTCGACACCTTAACAAGAATTGCTGAAGAAGATGGTGTATATGACAGAGAACGAAAGCTTGACAAATTGAGGTGGAATTGGCTAGAGGACAACACTATTTTCGATTATTTCAATATAGAATATATTTTTGCATATCTGTGCAAATTGCAGATTCTCGAGAGATGGGTAAGTTTGAATGCTGAAGAAGGTGAGAAGATATTCAGAGAGATGATTGACAATTTGAAGAAAGATGTGAATGTTGGCAACAATTGATTGATGTGATAATAATATTGATATAAATAAGATATATGCTTACAAAAGGAAAAGTTAAAGGGATTATTTCGAACTTAGTATTTGTTGAGGCAGATGGTCCCGTTGCTCAGAATGAGATTGCGTACATTGACTTGGATGGCACGCGATTGATGGCTGAGGTAATCAAGGTGGCCGGGAATAATGCATCATTGCAGGTTTTTGAAAGCACGAGAGGTTTGAAGGTAAATTCTGATGTAGAGTTTCAGGGCCACATGTTGGAGGTTGTATTAGGTCCCGGGTTGCTACAAAGGAACTTGGATGGGCTGGCTAATGACCTGGACAAAATGGAGGGTGTGTTTTTAAAACGAGGGGAATACACTTTTCCGTTGGATGAGACGAAGCTGTGGCACTTCGTTCCCATTGCGAATGTGGGTGACGTGGTAACTGCTGCTTCATGGTTGGGTGAGGTAGATGAAAACTTTCAGCCACACAAGATAATGGTACCTTTTACCATGAAAGGTGAGTATAAGATTAAAAGTATTATCGAGGAAGGGGATTATAACATTTTTGAGACTATCGCCGTAGTTGAGGACAGCGATGGTGTCGAGACAAAAATTAATATGGTTCAAAGGTGGCCGGTAAAAATACCCCTTACTGCATATAAAGAGAAGCCAAGACCATACAAATTGTTGGAAACCGGAGTAAGGGCTATAGACACTTTGAACCCTATTGTAGAAGGTGGCACAGGCTTTATTCCCGGAGCATTTGGAACAGGTAAGACTGTTTTACAACATGCAATATCAAAACAAGCAGAGGCTGATATTGTTATAATTGCTGCTTGTGGAGAAAGGGCAAACGAGGTTGTTGAGATATTTACTGACTTTCCTGAATTGATTGACCCTCACACTGGAAGGAAATTGATGGAGAGAACAATAATTGTAGCCAACACATCAAACATGCCGGTTGCTGCTCGCGAAGCATCTGTGTACACGGCTATGGCTATCGGCGAGTATTATCGTTCTATGGGATTGAAGGTTCTATTGATGGCAGACTCGACATCTCGTTGGGCTCAAGCTCTTAGAGAGATGAGTAACAGGTTGGAAGAACTTCCCGGTCCCGATGCTTTTCCCATGGACTTATCTGCAATTATCTCCAACTTTTATGGAAGAGCCGGACATGTTATATTGAATAATGGTGCAGAAGGTTCTATTACTTTTATAGGAACTGTGTCTCCCGCAGGAGGAAACCTTAAGGAACCTGTTACGGAGAACACTAAGAAAGTAGCTCGTTGTTTCTACGCACTGGAGCAAGATAGAGCCGACAAGAAGAGGTATCCCGCAATTAATCCAATAGAATCATACTCTAAGTATTTTGAGTATCCTGAATTTGAGGAGTTTATTAGTGACCACATAGCGACTGATTGGACAGAGAAAGTCAATGAAATTAGGACACGTCTGTTGAGGGGAAAGGAGATATCAGAACAAATCAACATTCTTGGTGATGATGGTGTACCTGTTGAGTATCACATCACGTTTTGGAAGTCTGAGTTTATAGACTTTGTTGTTCTTCAACAAGACTCATTTGATGATGTGGACGGAGTTACTCCACTGGACAGACAGAAGAAGATTTTGGACTTAGTGATTGACGTATGTCGTACAGAATTCGAGTTTGACACGTTTACAGAGGTATCTGAATATTTCAAAAAGCTTATAAACATCGGTCGACAGATGAATTACTCAGTATATGGTTCAGAACAGTATAATAATTATGAGAGTCAGCTAAAGAAGCTGATAAGCGAGAGGAGTGTTAATAATAAGGTTGAAAAAACTTTGGTTTCATAATAATCGAATAATTTATAAGTGATGGCAAAAGCATTTCAAAAGATATATAGACAAATCACACAAATCACTAAGGCTACGTGCTCTGTGATTGCATCAAATGTTGGTTATGATGAATTGGCAACAGTGGATGGCAGATTGGCGCAGGTTGTAAAGATTATAGGAGATGAAGTAACTCTGCAGATTTTTGAGGGAACTGAAGGTATTCCTACTAACGCTGAGGTGGTTTTCTTGGGTAAGTCGCCCTCTTTGAAAGTTAGTGAACAACTTGCCGGTCGTTTTTTCAATGCCTATGGTGAACCAATAGATGGCGGTCCTGTACCTGAGGGTGAAGAGCGCGCAATTGGTGGCCCTTCAGTTAACCCTGTGAGAAGAAAACAGCCTTCAGAGCTAATTGCAACCGGTATAGCAGGTATTGACTTAAACAACACATTAGTATCAGGTCAAAAGATTCCTTTTTTCGCTGACCCGGACCAACCATTCAACCAAGTTATGGCAACAGTAGCTTTACGTGCAGAGACTGACAAGATAATTCTTGGTGGTATGGGAATGACTAATGACGATTATCATTATTTTAAGAATGTGTTTACCAACGCAGGTGCTCTTAATCGTATAATATCTTTTATGAACACAACTGAAGACCCTGCAGTGGAAAGGCTTTTGGTTCCGGATATGGCACTGACTGCAGCTGAATATTTTGCTGTAGATAAGAATGAGAGAGTTTTAGTATTGCTGACTGATATGACTTCATACGCTGACGCATTGGCCATTGTTTCAAACAGGATGGATCAGATACCTTCAAAAGATTCAATGCCCGGTTCTTTGTATTCGGATTTGGCGAAGATTTATGAGAAAGCTGCACAATTTCCATCAGGAGGTTCAATAACAATTGTTGCAGTTACGACTTTGTCGGGTGGCGATATTACACATGCTGTGCCAGACAACACAGGATACATCACTGAAGGTCAGTTATTCTTGAGAATCGACAGTGAGATTGGTAAGGTTATAGTCGATCCGTTCCGTTCTCTGTCGAGGTTGAAGCAGTTAGTTCAGGGTGACAAAACAAGGGAAGATCATCCGCAAGTGATGAATGCTTCTGTTAGGTTGTATTCCGATGCTGCAAATGCAAGGACAAAACAGGAGAGTGGATTCGATTTGACAGATTATGATATACGTGCTTTGAATTTTGCGAGAGATTATTCGAATGAACTTTTAGCAATAGATGTTAATCTAAATACGACGGAGATGCTTGACACTACTTGGAAATTGTTCGCAAAGCATTTTAGTCCAACCGAGGTTAATATGAGGCAGGAGTTGATAGATAAGTATTGGCAAAAATCATGAATATAAGGTTTCAATATAATAAAACATCTCAACAAACTTTAGAGAAACAGCTTAGGATTCGGGAGAGGGCATTGCCAACTCTTCAGAATAAAGAGATGGCTCTCAGGCTTGAGGTGAAAAAGACCAAGGATGAGATAAATAGTTTGGAACGCGAACTTGAGGATAAGGTGCAGTCTTATGAAAAGATGATGGGAATGTGGTCAGAGTTTGACCCTACACTTATCAGAGTTAAGGATGTGCATCTTAGTAGTAGAAAAATTGCCGGAGTAAAGATACCTATATTTGAGGGTGTCGAATTCGATATTAAAGAGTTCAGCTTATTCAACAGACCTAAATGGTTTTTAGATGGAATAATGACTGTTGAGAGATTGGCGGAGATAGGCATTAAGAAGGAGTTTTATGAGATTAGATTAAACAATCTTGAATATGCAAGAAAAAAAACGACTCAGAAAGTAAATCTTTTTGAGAAAGTTCAGATTCCGGGATACCAAGAAGCCATTCTGAAGATTAAGAGGTATCTTGAAGACGAGGAAAATCTTTCAAAGTCCTCTCAGAAGATAATGCGTTCAAAGCAGGAACAGAGAAGAGAAAAACAGAAAAAGGAGGGAGGAAATAACATATGGTAGCGAGTATGAAAAAGATTGTCTTCATCGCTTTCCATAGAGAATGGGAGCAATTTCTCCACGAGCTACGCGAGTTGGGCATGGTTCATGTTGTTGAACATGATCGTAGTGATGTTGATGAAGACGAACTGCAACAGTTTATTAACAGGGCTAAACAACTGCAGGAAACGGCAAAGAAGCTAAACAAGTATATAGACAAAAAATCTAAGGAGCCTTTAAATGCTCCGGATTTAGAGTTTGGAAAGCGCTTACCTCAGATGGTAGAGGATATTGAGGATGAAAAGTCACATATATCTCAAAAGATTCAAATAGCAAAAAAAGAACGAGATACTCTTGCACATTGGGGAAACTTTAATCCCTCTGACATAAAGAAAATAGAGGATGCCGGATATAAAATTCAGTTCTTCGTTTCTCCTAACAATCTATTTAATCCTGAGTGGGAAGATCAACATGATCTGTTTGTGATTAAAAGAGAGGCATCAAAAATATATTTCGTTACAATAAGTAGAGGAGCAGATTTGTCGGAAGTATTTGACTTAGAAGAGGAAAATCTTCCAGACGTTTCGCTTAATGAATTAAATAAACTTATCGAATCTCTCAGCTTGGAGTTATCACATGAGGATGAAAAAATGAGAGAGTTGGCTAAAGATTTGCCCTCCGTCAATAAAGCTATAGAAGAATTAGAATCAGAAATAAGATTTATCAAGGTTAAGCATAGTGGAGAAGCTGCCGCAGAAAACAAAATAATATTACTGCAAGGCTGGACTACCGAAGAAAACTTGGGTGACGTTTGCGAGTATCTGGATAATAAAAGCGTATATTACGAAATATTCGATCCTCAACCTGAAGATGATGTACCTATTAAGTTTAAGAACAACAAATTCGTCAAGCTTTTTGAGCCTATTGCGGAACTATACGAGTTGCCAAGCTACAACGAAATTGACTTGACGCCTTATTTTGCACCGTTCTACATGATTTTCTTCGGCCTTTCGCTTGGAGACATAGGTTATGGAATATTTTTGTTGTTAGTGGCATCTCTTGTAAAGATGATAAAAAAAGGTTCAATACCAACATCACTACGTGGTGCTATGACGCTTATTCAGATTCTCGGAGCCTCTACTATGGTATGTGGGCTTTTGCAAGGAGGATTCTTCGGGATCAACATCTATGATTTGAATAGTGAGTTCTTCCGTAATCTGAAAGACATATTCTATTTGGACAACCAGGCCATGTTTGCCTTGTCTCTTATACTTGGAGTTGTACAGATTCTTTTCGGCATGTTTATTAAGATATTCAATAAGATTAAGCAGTTTGGTATCAAATATGCACTGTCATCGATAGGTTGGTTCGTTTTTATACTAAGCTTTGTCGCATCCTATCTAATGTCATCGGTAATGCCTATGGGAGGGACAGTTCATACAGTGATTATGATTCTATCAGGCATATTGATAGTTTTTTTCAACTCACCTGACAAAAACATATTTGTAAATATAGGATCATCGCTTTGGGATGCATACAATATGGCTACGGGGCTTTTGGGTGATATATTGTCGTATGTAAGGTTATTTGCACTTGGTCTCTCCGGAGGAATATTGGCAAACGTATTTACCAACTTATCAACAGGTATGAGTCCTGATAATGCTATAGTTGGTCCGATAGTTACAATATTAATTTTCCTTGCAGGTCATGCAATAAACATATTCATGAATGCTTTGGGTGCATTTGTTCACCCTTTGCGACTAACCTTCGTTGAATTTTATAAGAATTCAGACTTCACAGGAGGAGGTAAAAAATTCACTCCTTTTAAAGATTAATGAACAACAAGTATTAAGTAATATAATTAAAACTCAATTAAATGGAAACAAATTTGATAATTGCCTACATAGGTATAGCGATTATGATTGCACTGGCAGGAATTGGTAGTGCTTACGGAGTGACAATTGTTGGAAATGCCGCAATTGGAGCAGCAAAGAAAGTCGATGGTAAGTTTGGTAACTTTTTGGTTTTAACAGCTCTACCAGGTACACAAGGGTTGTATGGATTTGCCGGCTATTTTATGTTCCAGAGTATTTTTAATGTGCTTACGCCTGAAATTACAGCAATTCAAGCATGGGCTACATTTGCAGCCGGTGTTGCATTGGGCGTTGTAGGCTTGCTCTCATCAATTCGTCAAGGTCAAGTGTGTGCAAATGGAGTAGTATCCATAGGTCAAGGACACGATGCATTCAGCAACACTCTGATACTTGCAGTATTCCCAGAGCTTTATGCTATTATCGCTCTTGCAGCTACATTCTTGATGGGAACAGCAGTTGCATAAAAACAACTCACAGAATATATTGTAGTGAATAAAAAAGGAAACATTTTTTCTGAAGTGTTTCCTAAGGCTTAGACGTTAAATCAAACGTTACTTATTAAATTCCATATAGTAATGAGCTCGGCATTGTGCCGGGCTCATTACTTTTACTCTATGTATTATTCTTTTCTTATTAAATAAATAGTATTGTTATTAAGTTCTGATTCAAATCCGTCAAGGCACTCGAAATTGTTTGCATACAACAAATAACTCTTCATTAGGCAGAAAAATTTCCCATCGTAGAGTTTCGCAAGCAATTATGCTCGCGAAACATACTTTGTATGACACCATTACTATTCAACATCTTTTGATATTGCATATTATGGTAGTGCCATGTAAGGCATCAGTTTATGCACAAGTCTTATGATTGAAAATAAAGGTTCTGTGGGATTTAGTGTAAATTAACACGCTGAAATTCGCAATAAGTGGCATGAAATGTGTTCTTTTGCAGTCATTATGAAAAGAATCGAAGATATATTATCCAAGCTACTACTCCAGAATAA
>JBMNSN010000016.1:0-36388 GCA_050945215.1 Fermentimonas sp.
ACAGGTAAAACGTTGCTGGCAAAGGCTGTGGCAGGCGAAGCCAACGTGCCGTTCTTCTCAATATCGGGTTCCGACTTTGTTGAAATGTTTGTTGGTGTTGGTGCATCACGTGTTCGCGACCTGTTTCGTCAGGCAAAAGAGAAAGCTCCCTGTATAGTATTCATCGATGAGATTGATGCTGTAGGCCGGGCCAGAGGCAAGAACAACAACTTTGGTTCAAACGATGAGAGAGAAAACACTCTTAATCAGTTGCTGACAGAGATGGACGGTTTTGGATCGAACAGCGGTGTGATAATACTTGCCGCTACTAACCGTGCCGATGTGCTGGATAAGGCACTGCTAAGAGCAGGAAGATTTGACAGACAGATATATGTTGAACTGCCTGACTTAAACGAAAGAAGAGATATATTCAAGGTTCATCTGCGTCCTATAAAGATAGATGATTCGGTTGATGTTGACTTCATGGCACGCCAAACTCCGGGATTCTCGGGGGCAGACATTGCCAACGTATGTAACGAGGCTGCTCTGATTGCAGCAAGGAACAAGAAGAAGTCTGTTCAGAAGGAAGATTTAATGAATGCCGTGGATAGGATTGTAGGTGGATTGGAGAAGAAAAATAAGATAATCACTCAAGACGAAAAGAGGTCTATAGCCATACATGAGGCAGGACATGCAACGTTGAGTTGGTTTTTGGAACACGCAAATCCACTGGTTAAAGTCACTATTGTACCAAGGGGTAAGGCTTTGGGCGCAGCATGGTATTTGCCAGAAGAGCGGCAGATAACCACCAAAGAGCAGATGCTTGACGAGATGTGTGCATTGTTGGGCGGACGTGCCGCCGAAGAGGTGTTCATTGGTGAAATATCTTCGGGTGCAATGAATGACTTGGAAAGGGTGACGAAACAGGCATACGCAATGATAACATACATGGGTATGAGCGAGAAGTTGCCAAATGTCAGCTATTATGATTCATCGGGACAGGAATACGCATTTTCAAAACCTTACAGTGACGAAACTGCAAGGCTCATTGACTCTGAGGTAAAAGCTATGATTGCTCAGCAATATGAGAGGGCCAAAAAGATACTGCTCGATAAAAAAGAGGGTCACAAGCAATTGGCTACCATTTTGTTGGAGAGAGAACTTATTTATGCAAGCGACTTGGAGGAGATATTTGGCAAGAGACCATGGGTGTCACGTTCGGAGGAGATTTTTGAAAACAACAAAGATAATAAGCAACCCGTTGAGGAACTGAAAAATGCAGGGTCGGGTGACCATGTATTTATTGACACGGACGATAAGACAAAAGCAGAACCTAAGAGCGATAGTAAGCCTAACTCTGATAAAGAGACTGAAGAAGGCAACGAAGAATAGTACTAGTCGAACTGATTAGTTGCCAATCATAATGCCTGTCAGCATTCGACCGGAGTGTATTGATTGTCTTCGTGCAGAAAAGAACAACTCTTCGTTGTCGTAGGTGCAGAGGTCACTTTTTTCAATATTGGCCTCATGAACGCCCATACTTAAGAGTTCTTGCCGGACTACTTCTTTTAGGTCTATATGGTATTTGGAAGACTTTTCGTTCTTGACGAAGAGTCTTTCGTCTTTTATATCGAACCCGTTTTGGTCAAATATCTCGATTACCTCATTCCCCACCTCATAGTTGTTCATACTTATTGCCGGGCCTATACCGACAAGGAGGTTTTGTGGAAATGTACCATACTCATCTTTCATCATATTGACCGCCTTTTTCACTATATTTCCTGATGTTCCTTTCCACCCGGAGTGTACTGCGGCAATAGCTTCATTTTTGGTATCGTACATTATCACAGGAACACAGTCGGCAGTGGTGACACACAAAAACAGCTTAGGTATGTTTGTGATAACACCATCCACTCCATATAGTTTGTTAACAGCGTCGTGGGTATCAAGCTTCAGAAAATCTTCATCAATCTTTAGAACTGTGGTTCCATGTGTTTGATGAGGAATAATGAATCTGTCGAGGTTCATGAAGAACATTGTAGCGAGGCGTGTCCTATTCTCATGTATGTTTATAGGACTGTCGTCGGAGAAGTTGCCCATGTTGAACGAGGAGTATTCGCCTTTGCTCACTCCTCCATCTCTGGTGGTCGAAAAATGTTGTATATTATTAAAACCATCAAAGATATTAAACTGTAAGAGGTTACTATATGCGGAGTGTTTTTTCATAACTATTCTATGTCGTCGTCTATAATTTCATCGTCAGGCTCTAAGTTGAGTGTCGACAAATCAATATTCTGTCTGACTATACTATTAGCCTGTTCTGACTTCAGCAGATTGTCTTCGGATGTAAGCTCCTTCCATATCAAGTCCTTCAAGGGAGGTATGCCCAAGCCTGTTATTGATGATATAAAGACATAAGGAACGTCGGGAAGATGAAGTGACATCTCATACATCAAGTCGTCATCCAACATATCGGACTTGGATATTGCCAAGATTACCTTCTTGTCGAGCAACTCCGGATTATACATCTTAAGCTCATTCATCAGGATATCAAAGTCGGTCTTTATGTCATCGCTGTCAGCAGGGATAACGAACAACAGCAGTGAGTTTCTCTCTATGTGGCGTAGAAACCTAAGCCCTAATCCACGACCTTCACTTGCTCCCTCAATGATACCCGGTATGTCGGCCATCACGAATGACAAACCGTCACGATAGTTGACCATCCCTAGGTTGGGCTTAAGCGTTGTGAATGGGTAGTTTGCTATCTCGGGTTTGGCAGCCGACACAACGGATAGCAGAGTAGATTTGCCGACGTTAGGGAAACCGACAAGTCCTACATCTGCCAAGAGCTTTAGTTCCAGGACAATCCATCTTTCTTGGTAGGGTTCTCCAGGTTGGGCATAGCGTGGCGCCTGGTTGGTGGCTGACTTGAAGTGTACATTACCCAAACCACCTCGGCCACCTTTTAATAGTACGAATTCTTGACCATCTTCGGTGATGTCGCAGATATATTCGCCTGTGTGTGCATCGTAAGCAACGGTTCCACAAGGTACTTCGATAATCTTTGACTCACCTTTCTTGCCGAAGCTCTTTTGTCCTGAGCCATTCTCGCCATGACCGGCAAAGATATGTTTCTGGTACCGTAGGTGAAGCAACGTCCAGTAGTGACGATTGCCTCGCAGAATGATGCTTCCGCCGTCACCTCCATCACCTCCATCGGGGCCACCCTTGGGTATGTATTTTTCTCTGCGAAAATGTGCAGATCCTCGCCCACCCTTACCGGATCGACAGAAGATCTTTACATAGTCTATGAAATTGGATTCAGCCATTACTTTATTTATTCTGCTATTCTGTCTATAACATCAACTATAGAACTGAATATGTCTTCTATGTCGCCTTCACCATGAATGCGCACGAGTTTAAACTGGTCGGCATAGAAAGTCTTAAGCGGCTCTGTATTTTCGTGATAAACCTTCAGTCTTGCTGCAACTGTTTCTTTGTTGTCATCGGCACGACCTGATATTTCGCCCCTTTTGAGTATTCTGTTAACCAGTTCTTCTTCTTCAACCTCAAGGGATAATACTACAGACACTTTTTCGCCATGTTTTTGCAACATCTCGTCAAGAGCTTTGCCTTGTGCAAGTGTACGAGGAAAACCGTCGAAGATAAAACCTTTAGCATCGGTTTTATTGCTAATCATATTCTCCAACATCTCTATCATAAGGGCATCAGGTATCAACTGCCCTTTTGACATGAAAGAGTCTAACTTCTTTCCAACCTCAGAGTTTGATTTCACCTCTTTTCTAAGCATATCCCCTGTTGAAACATGTTCAAGTCCGTACTTTTCAGCAATTTTTACACCTTGGGTGCCTTTACCTGACCCCGGAGCACCAAAAATAATTATATTAATCATTATATTTAAACCTTTGATAAGTCACAAAGATACATATTTACATCGATTTATTATAGATAAACATTATAACATTGAGATATATAGCTTTATTTTATTTTTTTTATAAATATTGAACCAAACGTTTTTCTGTATGTTTACTTAATGTATACGAAGTAATAAAATTGTATTTTATGAAGAAAGACGAATTTATCCAAAGGACGCATGAACTCATAGATGAGCTTTCAGAGCATATCGACAACTTAGAAATAAAGGCAAATGAGATAAAAGAGGATGCCAAAGTGGAATATGCAGAACAGATTGAAAACTTGAAGGATTTGAGGGATAAGTTATCTTCAAAACTGGAAGAATATGAGTGTATTGCCGACACAAAGTGGGACATCATCAAGGAAAGTGCAGGAAACTTTTTTGAGGATGTAGCAAAATCGTGGAAGGAGAACTTCTCTAATGTTTCAGAAGCATTCAGAAAAAAACAGACAGATATATAGAGATAATCTCTCTATTGGTGGTTAGATACAAAAGAGAGCCGGACTAAATATAGTCTCGGCTCTCTTTTTTGTTGGAGGTACCTGGCGGATTTGAACCGCCGTAACCGGTTTTGCAGACCGACGCCTAACCACTCGGCCAAGGTACCTTGTCTTTTATTGAGTTGCAAAGATAACTTATTTATTTGAAATATAAAAAGGTAAGGTCATTTTTTGTAGGCATTCTCCAACTTCAATACTTATTGCTATGAGAACAATAGTCTGAAAGCTTCGGTTACCTTACTAACTTGAAGTATCTCAATATTATGCTTTCTGTTTAGGTCCTTTATATTGTTTGAAGGCACAAGTATCTTTGAAAAGCCCAACTTTTCCGCCTCCTGTATTCTTTGCTCTATGCGATTGACAGGTCTTACCTCGCCTGACAACCCAACCTCTCCACAGAGACAGATATCGTTACCTATGGCCATATCAAGACTGGAGGATAATATTGCGCTTATGACAGACAAATCCAGCCCCGGGTCACTCACTCGTAGACCGCCGGCAATGTTTAGAAATACGTCCTTTTGTGCCAACTTGAACCCTGCCCTTTTTTCTAGAACTGCCAGTAGCATGTTCAAACGTCTTATATCGAACCCCGTTGTCGAGCGTTGAGGTGTGCCGTATGCAGCAGTGCTCACCAACGACTGCGTCTCAATGAGGAACGGCCTGATGCCCTCAATAGCTGCTGAGATTGATACTCCGCTCAACTCTCCTCTATTTTGTGTTAGTAAAAGCTCTGAGGGGTTACTCACCTCTCTCAAACCCGAGTTGTTCATCTCATATATTCCTATCTCTGCAGTACTTCCGAAGCGGTTCTTTAGGCTTCTAAGAATACGGTACATATAGTGCTGGTCGCCTTCAAACTGCAAAACAGCATCAACAATATGCTCTAATACCTTAGGTCCTGCTATAGCTCCATCTTTTGTTATATGACCTATCATCAATATAGGTATGCCTGACTGTTTGGCAAACTTGAGAAGTGATGTCGCACATTCCCTCACCTGCGAAATGCTGCCAGGAGATGACTCAAGCGATTCACTATAAATAGTCTGTATGGAGTCAACAATCAAGAGGTCGGGTGAAACCTCTTTTATACTTCTAAATATATCGTCAAGATTGGTCTCGCATAATAATAAACATCTATCGTTCTCTATTCCTATGCGTTCAGCTCTCAGTTTCAGTTGTCTGCTGCTCTCCTCTCCTGAGACGTATAGTGTTGTTATATCAGTAAGATTCAACACGGTCTGCAATACAAGAGTAGACTTGCCTATGCCAGGGTCGCCTCCCAACAAAACTACTGATGCCGGCACAAGCCCCCCACCTAATACTCGGTTAAGTTCCTCGTCCTTCATGTCCATGCGTTTCTCTTCCGACACATTTACGTCTTTGAAAAGTATAGGCTTACTCTTATTTTCGCCAAACGAACGTGTATCCATCTGAGTAGCGGCATTCTCCTTCCTAACCAACTCTTCAACGAAGGTTGACCATTTGCCACACGAAGGGCATTTCCCCATCCACTTGGGCGATTCATACCCACAGTTGTTACAGAAATAGACAGTTTTCAATTTTGCCATAAGGCAAAGTTAAATAAATTTCTTGTACTTTTGTTTACTATCAAAATATTGTGCAATGCAGGAAATAAATCAAATAATATCGAAAACGTTAAACTTACACAACAAGAGTGTAGGAAACGTAATAACATTGCTTAATGAGGGTTCAACCATTCCTTTCATCAGCAGATACAGAAAAGAGGCTACGGGAGGCATGGATGAGGTTCAGATTGCTAACATTAAGGACTTATATGACAAGTTGATTAAACTGCATAAGCGCAAAGAGTTTATCACTCAAACTATAGACGAACAGGGTAAGCTTACTCCCGAAATAATAGATAGGATAAACAACAGCTGGGACAGCTCCGAAATAGAGGATATATATCTACCTTTCAAACCCAAGAAGCGCCAGACGCGGGCAGAAGAAGCTAAGAAGAAAGGACTAACCAAACTGGCAGTTTGGTTGTTGGCTCAAAATAGAGGCTCTGTTAACGATAAGGCCAAACAATATATAAACGACAAAGTAAAAACAGATGATGAGGCTATAAAAGGTGCAATGGATATCATTGCAGAATGGGTCAGCGAAGATGCTCAGATAAGACAAGCCATTAGAAATATTTTCAAACGAGAAGCATTTATATCATCAAAAGTAATAGCGGGCAAAGAGAGTGAAGGGGAGAAATATAAAGATTACTTCGACCTTAAAAGGCCTCTGTCAAGATGCCCTTCTCACAACATATTGGCCATGAGGCGTGGTGAGAATGAAGGGTACTTAAGGGTGTCAATATCAGCAGACGAACAAAAGTGTACCGATAGGATTAAAAAAAAGTACATAAAGAATAATGTAGAAGCTACGGAATATGTTGAGAAAGCCATCATTGATGGGTATAAGCGTTTACTTAAGCCTTCTATAGAAAAAGAACTTGCATCACTATCAAAGGAGAAAGCTGACGATGAAGCCATAGCTGTTTTTGCAGAAAACGTCAAGCAGTTGCTACTCTCTCCTCCATTGGGTGAACAAAGAATATTAGGGATAGACCCAGGCTTCAGGACAGGCTGCAAGTTGGTGTGCTTGGACAAGCAGGGCAATCTGCTACACAACGAAACAATTTACCCTCATCCGCCACAAAAAGAGTATTCCAAAGCTGGCAATAAGGTGGTAAAGTTGGTTTCTACATACAAGATTGAGGCAATTGCCATAGGTAACGGTACCGCAAGCAGAGAGACCGAACGATTTATAACCAACCTAAGATACGACAGACCGGTAAAGGTTTTTGTCGTAAGCGAAAATGGCGCATCAGTATATTCAGCATCTAAGATTGCAAGGGAGGAGTTTCCCGACTACGATGTAACAGTAAGAGGTGCAATATCAATCGGCAGACGCCTGATTGACCCCATGGCTGAGCTCGTCAAGATAGATCCTAAATCCATAGGAGTAGGACAGTATCAACATGATGTAGACCAAAGCAAACTCAAAAACTCGCTGGATCAAGCAGTATCGAGTGCTGTAAACATGGTAGGTGTAAACCTGAACACTGCCAGCAAACACTTACTTACCTATGTCTCAGGATTGGGTGAATCCCTGGCACAAAATATCGTGGACTACAGAAATACTCATGGGAAATTTGAGTCCAGAGAACAGCTCAAAAATGTTCCTAGACTTGGTCCTAAAGCTTTCCAACAATCTGCAGGCTTCCTACGTATTCCTGGAGCAAAATATGCTTTAGACAATTCTGCCGTGCATCCTGAAAGCTATAATGTAGTAGAACATATTGCTAAAGACTTGAACTTAAGAGTCAATGACCTTATAGAGAATAAAGATTTCATAAATACGATTGATATCAACAGGTATGTCACTGCAACAACAGGCAAAGAGACATTAAACGACATACTTAAGGAGCTTGAAAAACCCGGTCGCGACCCCAGGAACAAAGTAGAAGTTCTTGAATTCGACCCTAATATAAGAAGTATCGAAGACCTTAGCCAAGGAGCCATATTGCCCGGAATAGTAACAAACATAACCAACTTTGGTTGCTTCGTAGATATCGGCATCAAGGAAAATGGCTTGGTACATATATCAGAGATGTCGAATGCTTTTGTCTCCGACCCCACAGAGGTGGTATCTCTGCATCAACACGTAAAAGTAAAAATACTTTCTGTTGATACCGAACGTCGTAGAATACAACTTTCTATGAAAGATATTGATAAATAAAGACATCAAGCCATAAACGACTTTATATACATCTAAAAGTTAATATCCAATTGCTGGTCAATTAGATTGAAGGACTTTCTGTGTTGCTCTGTAATACCAAAGTTTATGATAGCTTCTTTGTGAGCTTTAGTTGGATAGCCTTTATTTGACTTCCATCCATATTCAGGGTACCGTTGATGCAACATCACCATATAGTCGTCTCTATAAGTCTTAGCAAGGATAGAGGCAGCAGCAATCGATTGATATTCTGCGTCACCACCAACCACTAAATCGAAAGGGATACCCTTGTATGGCTTGAACCTATTACCATCTACCAAAATATGCGAAGGCAGAATTTTCAATCCTGCTATTGCTCTATGCATTGCCTCAACCGAAGCCCACAATATATTCATCTCATCTATCTCTTGAGGACTACATGAAGCTACAGAAAAACTCAACGCTTTCTCTTCAATTATCTCACGTAGCTTATATCGATTTTTCTCCGATATCTGCTTGGAGTCATTGAGACCTTCAATAATTAAATTATCTGGTAAAATTACAGCTGCCGCAAACACCGGCCCCGCCAAGCATCCTCGCCCGGCTTCATCGCACCCGACCTCAATACAACCGGGTTGCATGCATCTTTTAAGCACAACTTTATGCTTACTGCTCATCAACAAAAGACTTTTTGTCTGCGAACTCTATTGTCAGATTACTATCTGATGGTGGAAAATCTAGTGAGTAATCATCGCCAACAGAAGTTCCTAATTGCGAAGCAAAACTTTTTATTGCTCTCACCAAAAGTGGATTTGGCTTCTCGTCTCCTTCAACGTGAGAAACGCTCAACTTGGTCAACATCTCTACAAGGCTGTTTTTCAAATCATCTGGCATCATTGGACCATAGCCATCCAACTTTATCTTAATCAATGCTCTTGTTCTATCTTCCAGTTTTTTCTTGTGCTCCGCTCCAAAGTTCTTATTTGATGGCAATGAATCAACAAAGTATGTCTTTATTGAAAGCTCATTAGCAGTCAAATTCATGATTCTATAACCAAATGGATATTGTGCCAAGGATGCAGTTTCCACATCATATATTACGTTACCTGAATTATCTTTCCTACTTACCACATCATTGGAATGAAAGTGACCGGTAAAAACGACCTCCAACCCTGATGCGGCCAACCTATCAGCCATAACTGCCCAATCCTCCACAAGATAATCCTGGAACAAAGCAGATTGGTATGGCATATGCTCTATCAACCCATGGTGCATCATTGCCAAAACTCTTTTGCCTTCCTGCTTGCCTTTCTCTATAATCTCCAATGCCCAACACATGGTCTCGGGCTTTATTCTCCCTGCAGAAATAGATGAAGTTTGATACTCATCATACCTGTTTGTGTCAAAAGCTAACAGCCATGTATGCTCGTCTAATTCTGCTAAATAGCTCAACGACGCTTCATCGCGCGACAAGGCATTGCCATAGCCAAACTCTGAATATAATTCGGCAAATTCCTCACTGCTTATGTTATCCACACTTTGAGCTACATCGCCCAAATAAGATTTAGCATCCGGAATATTAATATCATGATTACCCGGTATTACAAATGTTCTTATTCCCGACTGCTTAAGTTCTCTAAGTATATCAATAAAATCTAAGTGGCTCTGCTTTTCACCATGATTGGTTATATCGCCGGTTACCAATAATATATCAACATTTTCTCTCTTAATATTGTCAATAGCTACATCGAGCGCCGAATGTAGCTCATCTACATCACGCCCTAAGTTCTGCTTGTATGAATCGTAGGCTTTACCATCACCAATCAATTCAGAAGATAGATAGTGTACATCAGAGATAGTGGCAATCTTCAGAGAGTCTTCATTTGCGTACGCACAGCTCATCAACATAAACTGCAGTACAACAGCGCAAACAAAATAACTTAATCTCCTCATAATTGACTCCCTATCTACAACTTAACAAATAATACAACTAACCATTACATAAGATGTTTATCTTCCAAAGACTATGAATAAAGCTTTCGCTCAATTTCCTCAACCTCAAGTCTGAATCGCTTATCGGTTTCGCACAAATCTTTTATCGAATTATACGCATAAACAACCGTTGCATGACTTCTATTGCCTACTTGAGCACCAATCTGAGACAAAGAGAGTTCTGTCAGCTTTTTGGTCAAATACATTGTCACCTGCCTGGCAACAACAATCTCACGCTTACGTGAATTAGACTGAATTAAGTCCTTGCTTATCTTATAGTAATCTGACACAACATTCTGTATGCTTTGAGGCGTAATCTTCTTCTCTTCTACCTTTATGCTTTGCTCTACTACTCTACGTGCCAAATCAATATCAATCTCGCTGTTGTTGATTATGGAATGAGCCATAAGCGAAACAATGATACCCTCTAAATCACGAACATTCTCAGTAACCTTATCCGCTATATAATCAATAACATCTTCAGATATACTTAGTCCGTCAACCAATACCTTATTCTGAATAATCTTCTTCCTCAATTCTCTGTCAGGACGCCCCAACTCAGCAGTCAAACCCCAACGAAATCTCGTTAGCAACCTCTCTTCAACTCCTTGCAAATCCATAGGAGCACAATCTGAGGTCATAATCAACTGCTTATTATTCTGATGCAAGTGGTTGAATATGTGGAAGAAAGTATTCTGAGTCTTTTCAAGTGCCGACAACTCGTGTATATCGTCAATTATCAAAACATCAACGCTCTGATAAAAATTGATAAAATCATTTATCGTATTAAATCTGCGAGCATCAGTATATTGAACTTTGAAAAGATGAGCCGAGAGATAGAGAACCTTCTTATCCGGGAATCTTTCCAATATCTTTGAACCAATAGCATGACACAAGTGAGTCTTACCAACTCCGGAACTTCCATAAATAAACAATGGATTAAACGCAGTTCTTGCAGGATTCATAGCCACAGCCTCCGCAGCAGTACGTGTCAAACGATTACTTTCACCCTCAAAAAAGTTATCAAATGAATATCTGACATTTATTTGCGAGTCAAAGTCCGATGTCTCAACCCTGTCAAAAGGGCTGGGAACTTTTTCAGAAAGACGTCTCACATTTCTGCTCTCAGGAGCTGATTGTTGATTAGAACTACTTGGCATAACCACCGCACCTCCATTCTCGGTGTCAACCATAATCCTGTAATTCAATGTTGCGTCATTACCAATCTCACGATACAGCGTTTTTTGTATTAAATCTATATAATTACCCTCCAAATACTCATAGAAAAACTGGCTGGGAACCTGTATAGTAAGAACATTATCCTCATAATTTAGCGGAACTATAGGTTTAAACCAGCTATTAAATGCGATTTCAGGTATGTTATCCCGAATCACATTTAGACAATTATCCCATATAGCTTTACAATTATTACTCATTTAGCTCTCTTTATTATAATCCTTCCTTCTTGATAGTCCTACAAAATTCCTCAAAAAAAACGAGAAAAAAAAATCTTAAATGCTTTCCAAAAATACTTTTTACGAAACCCTCTATTTATCAATCAAATATAAAACCACAGTTGATTATCAGACACTTAAGGTTTTAACAATTACACAATTCAGTTGAATAACAGACATATACAGAGAATGACAACCGATTACCAACTAAATCTTCTTTTGTTACAATAATGTTACCAAACAGCCTTAACTCAACACCTTTGAACAATTTTCTAGGGAAAAGCTTATTTAGAACATTTCTACATAACCTATCCCATCAACAAACACACTCAACAAAAATCAAAACAGCTTCAATCTTATCGTTAAGTATCTATCCGGATTCTCTCGTATATCTTCAAGCAACCTAGTTGCACTATCTATCGTCATATTCAAACTATCATGCAACTTAGTATCATTCAACAACAATCCTAATGAATTATCATTACTGTTTATCTTACTGGTGATGCTCTTCAGATTGGTCAAAGTCTCATCAATCGATGCATAAGCAGCATTGAAATCAAGACTGTCAATCTCATCACTAACGTCTTTCAGATTCCTAGTTACAGTACTTATATTTTGTGTAATCTCAGGCCACTCTTTCTCCAATGTAGAAACCAAATTATTAATATTCCTGCTCGACATGCTCAATTGATCCACTGTGTTATTGATCCCATTCATTGACTTTTCCCATGCCGGATCAGAAATCAATCTATTAAGTGTGTAAACCACAGAGTCCACTCTCGAAAGAATCAGTTGAGCCGTAGGAACAACACTCTCCACCTGATCCATGATGCCGATCTTCTTTCTACCTATAAGCGTATCACCAAGATTCAAATAATTTTCAGAACTACCTAACACCAAACTAACAGTGGAAGACCCAAACAAATCTGATTCATACTCCACATAGCTGTCAACAGGAATATCTATTTTATCTTTTAAGTTCAGTTCAGCAACAAATTTTGTCCCTTTCTTATCAGTAATATTAATCTCATTTATCAAACCCACCTGATAGCCCTTCAAATATATGGGAGACGAACTAAGCAACTTCGACACATCATCAAAAGATGCGTAATAAATATTCTGTTGCGTAAAGATATTCACACCTTTAAGAAAATTAATTCCAAAATATATCATGGCCAAACTCGCAATAAACGCCAGACCAATTAGAGCATTTTTACTTAATTTACTATTCTTCTTCATTATTGGTGTTATTTTATTCTTTTTCCATTCTTTAGTTCTACTATAAAAGCATCCTTAAAAGTTCTCTGAACCTCTTTTAGTATTGCTGAAATATCATTGATATTTTTTGAACTACCATAGGTGTATTTATAAACCCCATTATCCATGTAATATGAGACAGGGGAAAGGCCTTTAAACTCTCTCGATTTTTCATTCAACTTACGAGTAGAGACTAATATTTGTATTCGATACTCAACATCATCACTCGCTATGTTTAAAGGCACTTCCACATCTCTTTTTGTGTCTTGAGCTGCATTAAAAACATAGCTTCTTTTGTCATAATCTCTTTTATACTGACTAAAGGCTTTATATATTGATTGCGCCAAGGAGTTTTGACCTTTTTCGCTCTTAAGATATCCCTCTTCAGTCCTGTTACTAATGTAACCCAGCTCCACCAAAACACTCGGCATTGCAACTTCTCTTAACACCAAGAAACCGGCCTGACGAACATTCCTATTAACTCTCTTTGAGTCACGGACCAACTGATTTTGAACTAATGAAGCAAACTTTACGCTTTGGTCCAAAAACTCATTTGCCATAAACTCAAAAATAATATATGACTCAGGTTCATTAGGATTGAACCCCTCATATTTTACTGAGTGGTCCTTCTCATACATAATTACTGCGTTCTCGGACTTGGCCACCTCCAGATTATCTTTACTCCTATGTAAACCTAATACGAAGGTTTCCACTCCCTGAGGAGAGGTTCGTCTCCTGTCGAGTGCATTGCAGTGAAGAGAAATAAAAATGTCTCCGTGAGCTTTATTTGCCACCTCAGCCCTTTTGTTTAACTCGACAAATGTATCACTTTTTCTTGTGTACAGAACATTGACATCCGGATGGTTTTGTTCTATCAGTTTTCCCAGCTTTCTGCCCACCGACAACACTATGTCCTTCTCTTTGGAGCTTGCCCCAATAGCCCCCGGATCTCTACCTCCATGACCAGGGTCTATAATCACGGTAAATTTCCGCGATTGAGAGTATAGCAAGGCCTGATTTGGACCTATTATAAAGATGGTCAGAAATGTAAAAAAAAGAACTTTGTATAAACGCATGTCGAATCCATTTACACAAAAGTAATTATAAAAATTTATTTTATATTCATTTGTGCATTATATGTACGCTAAATTGATATCAAAGAGGGTTGTTTGATATTATTATTTTAATAGTTCTGCAAGTTTGTCATCCAATTCTTGTCCATGCAAGTCCTTGGCAATAATAACTCCCTCTTTATCAAGAAGAACAGTGTGAGGAATACCTCTAATTGCATAAAGATCTACAACAAAGCTGTCCCAATACTTCAAGTCAGACATTTGCGGCCATGTGATATTTAAATCTTTAATGCCTTTTTTCCAGCTTTCGAAGTCGCGGTCTAAAGAAACACCAACAATTTCAAAGCCTTTTGATTTATACTTATCATAAGCAGCAACAACATTAGGCATTTCTCTGCGACAAGGTCCGCACCATGATGCCCAGAAGTCAATCAAAACATATTTGCCTTTGCCGGCATAGTCGGAAAGAGACACTTCCTTCCCTGAAGGATCTTTGAGGGTGAAGTCTACATATTTTTTACCGACTGCAACATTTTCCATATTTTTCACCCTTTCAGCAATCTTTTGAACGCTCTCACGCGCCTTATATTCGTCGCTTGCTTTATTAAGTATTTCTTTTTGCTGTTCAGGTTCAAACATTGTGTGATTGTTGAGGAACAAGAACTCTCCAAGCTCATTCTTTATGTTTTTAAGTATGAAGTTATAATTTAAATCCACATACTTATCGTTAATTTCCTCGAACTGATTGTTAAGTTGATCCTCTGTCGCCTTATCGAGTGTTCCATCTTGGCTGGCTTTATTGAATTTTTCAACGATTTCTTTCATCTGCTTTGAAAGACTCCTAGATTCGAGTCTAAAATCGTTATATTGTTTGTTTATACCTTTGTTTTCGATGGTTACAATAGAGTCGAATTCAACGATGGTTTTTCCTGATTCAAGAAGAACAGGTATTCTGTTATCTTGTTTTGGGTCTACCTTATCGTCGAGTGTAATGAATCGCAATTCGGGAGTTTCAGCGATTCCCTCGAATGAGAACTGTCCGTTTACAACAGTAGTCGAATCTGTTGTTTCCATTGCGTTTGCGGTCATCTGCTGCAAATAAACAGCAGTTCCTTCGTAAGCAACATTTGCTACTTTCCCTTTGATTTGATAGCCCTTATCATTTTGGCACGACACTACACAAAATGACAATATAAATAAATAGAGTAACTTTTTCATCTTCTTACGTTTTTGATAATTAATTAAGAACAAAGATATGTAATTTATAAAAACTGGAAAGATTTTGGGGAATTTTCTTCTATTTGCAATATTATGAGGATTTTGCCGTTGAGATAGAAGAAATGAATAATCGGATGCTACTAAACAAAAATCCTAAGGATAGAAACAGTAATAGTTTAAGGCTGATTGGCAAAGAAGGTACTTACCTTTACACTGCCATAATAAAGCAGTATGCCACTGTGGTTCGTATTGAAGAAAGCATGACAATGAGAGACAATATTTTCATCATGAACTGAGAGCAGTGCTGTATAAGGGTTAGGAGTTTTTTGAAATAACCGTTTGCGGGTTCTATGTTATAATTATTTTTGTTTACCTTTGATGTGTAAATTCTATGACGTTATGAGTACAATTGTAGCACCATCACTGCTGGCAGCAGACTTCTTAAACCTTGAGAAAGAAATAGAAATGCTTAACCATAGCGAAGCAGACTGGATTCATCTGGACATTATGGATGGGGTTTTTGTTCCAAATATATCGTTTGGTTTTAGCGTAGTCGATACTCTAAGGAAAGTCACAAACAAACCTTTGGATACGCATTTGATGATTGTGAACCCTGAGAAATTTATAGAAGAATTTGCAAAAGCAGGGTGCACCTACTTAAATGTACATTACGAAGCTTGTACTCATCTTGACAGGGTTGTTGAGCAAATCAGAACTCATGGGATGAAACCGGTAGTAACATTGAATCCTCACACTCCGGTTGCACTATTGGAAGACATCATCGATAAGGTAGATATGGTTCTGCTTATGTCAGTAAACCCGGGGTTTGGCGGGCAAAAATTCATTGAGAACAGCGTAAAGAAAGTTTCCCAACTTAAAGAACTTATTTTGAGACACAACTCAAATGCCTTGATAGAGGTTGACGGAGGAGTAAATATTGAAACCGGCAGAAGACTTGTGGAAGCCGGCGCCGACGCTTTAGTGGCAGGAAGTTTTGTTTTCAACTCTGACAATCCTGAAGAGACAATAAAAGAACTGCGTTCTTTGTAGTTTGGGTTGGGAGATGCACTCGTTTTTGGATAAGTCTCCTTTTTTGAAGTTGCTGATACCTGTTGTTACAGCAACTATTGCAAACAGCCATGTGCATTTCAGCAAGTATGACATCGCACTATTTATTGTTTTAGGAATTGTATTTATAGTCAGCTCTTTTATTGTAAGAAAGGAGCTGAGATATAAACTCAGATGGTTGTTTGGGTTTGGAGTGTTTATCATTCTGTTTGGGCTTGTCAGCGTCAGCTTTATGTGTCGTGATAAAAAGACACAGTTTGACTTTAATAATGAACACGAATACTATGTTGGAACTATAATCAACATACCGGAAGAAAAACCTGCCACAATGGCCTGTAACGTTGTTTTGAGAGGTTCAAGGAAAAACAAAGTACTTTTATATATTGATAAGTCAAAACGGTCGCGCAATCTAAGTCCCGGCGAAGAGATTGTCTTTTATTGCAAGTTTGAGACGTTCAAAAACTTGGGTAACCCGGATGATTTTAACTATGAGAGATATATGAGAATCAAAGGCTTTGCCGGAACAGCTTATGTCGGCAATGCAGACTGGCAAAGCACCGGACGTAAGATAAAGACCATTTATACATCATCACAGATATTCAGAAAGAGAGCACTAGATTTTTACAGTAGTCTCAATCTAGACAAGGACTCTCAAGCTTTTGTATCGGCATTATCGCTAGGGTACAAGTCGGAACTGTCGGAGGAGATAAAGAAATCCTTTAGAACATCAGGCTCTGCACACGTTTTGGCTGTCAGCGGATTACATGTCGGCATTATTTACTTCTTAATAATAAGTATATTCAACATATTTGGAATAAGGAAAAGACACAGAGCAGTTGCTGAGATTATCAGTATAATCATTTTGTGGTGGTATGCATTTGTTGTTGGTTTGTCGCCATCTGTCGTTAGAGCGGTAATAATGTTCACAATTTATGGTTTTGGTGTGCTGATAGGAGAAAAGGCATTTACATGGAACTCTTTGGCAATAGGTGCATTTTTCATAGTGATATTTAATCCTTATTCGCTGTTGGATGTAAGTTTTCAGATGAGCTTTGGTGCGGTAACCGCCATTCTATTCTTTAAGCCTATATTTGACAATTTTTATTTACCTGAAAATCGTTTGTTAAAGGCCGTTTGGGAACTGTTTATCGTTTCTGTTTGTGCACAATTGGGCGTTTTTCCTATTGTTCTTTATTACTTTGGCACATACCCTGTGTATTTCTTCATCACCAACCTGCTTATATTGCCGCTAACCTGGTTGATTATCATCGGTTTGTTTGTATTGCTGTCATTGCAAACGTTATCATTGTTCAATATTGCTTTCATTGCGTCATTGAAAGGCATTGCAGTTGCATTGGTAAACGGACTTATACGATTTTCGTTTTCTGTGGTTTCTTTCATCGAAGAGTTGCCACTATCTGAAATATCGGGAATAAATATCAATGTTGCTCAGACAGTTATATTAATATTATTCACCTATTTAATATTTAGTTGGATAGCATCGAAAAGACATAAGTACCTTATGGCATCACTTGTGATGTTTCTCATGTTATCAGCTACTATTACCGCCGACATATTAAATAAAGATAGCGCAAAGCTGGCTGTCATGAATAAGTATAATGAGAGCGAGATAGTTGTTTTTTTTAATAATAAAAGATTCAACTTTGATGTGCCGAAAAATGGAATAATCGCCCATCCGAACAAGTCGGTAATAAGGCTGTCAGGCAATGATTATTCACAGTATTATTCTAGTAAAAAATTTGAAGCAGACGTAATAATTCTATCGAATAACAACAGATATAGAATGGATGATATTTTACGCTGTTTTGAGCCAAAGATAGTGGTTTTCGACAGCTCTGTACCCAAGTATAGATCGGCAGAGTTGGCAAAAGAATGTATCTCCAGAAAAATAGAATTCCACGACGTGAAAGAAAATGGAGCATTTCTGCTTAATTTTTAGTACTTTTGTATTATTATATACTTAAACGATCATAAGATGTGCCCACAATTATCATCAGTTATTGACGAAGACATTGTAAGTAAGATTATTGAGAAAATAGACAGTTCTTCAGATATAATAATCACTACACACCTGTCTCCGGATGGGGATGCTATTGGTTCATCGCTTGCTCTGTATCACTTTATCAAGAACAGAGGCAAAAAGGTGAAGGTTATTGTGCCCAATTCGTTCCCTAACTTTCTGAAATGGTTGAATGGAGCAAAAGATATCGAAGTCTTTGAGTACAATCCTTCTGCAGGTGCACATATGTTGTCTAAGGCTGATTTGATTTTCTCGCTGGACTACAACGTCACCAAGAGAGTCGGCGAAATGGCAGCCCACATTGAGAACTCATCCGGATTTAAGATTCTCATAGACCACCACTTGCACCCCGGAGAAGGGTTCGACATCAGAGTATCACATCCTCCCATGTCTTCAACCAGTGAGCTGATATTCAGACTTATATACCAAGCCGGCAGATATGAAGATATGACATTGGAAGAAGCTGAAGCAATATATTGTGGTATGATGACCGATACCGGCAGCTTTACCTACAATTCGAACAGTAGCGAGATATATGAGATAATTAGTTTTCTAATAAAAAAAGGTGTTGACAAGGATAATATTCATTCCAAGGTTTTCAACAACTATTCTGAAGAGCGCTTCAGACTTTTAGGTCTCACTCTTTCAGAGCGTATGGAGGTTTATCACGACATACACTCAGCACTACTCTATCTATCTAAAGAGGACCAGACAAAATACAATTTTAAGAAGGGAGACACGGAAGGTTTTGTGAATTACCCTTTGAGCATAAAAGATATTATTTTCTCAACGTTCATCAGAGAGGAGGATGACTTAATAAAACTTTCATTCCGTTCGCAAGGAGAATTTCCCTGCAATAAGTTTGCTGCAGATTTTTTTAACGGAGGTGGTCACCTCAACGCATCGGGAGGTGAGTTTTATGGCACGCTTGAGGATGCTATCAACTTATATAAAGAGGGAATAAAAAAATATGAGAATATACTCAAAGATTCCTTACCTGATTGAGTTATATTATTTATTTTTGTAAACAGGAATATTAACTAAACAGACAGTTATGAAGAATATTTTTTCGGTAGTTTTTTTCATTGCCATTTCTTTGGTCGTTGTGTCGTGCCAAGATCGCAAGACCTATGCAGACCACTTGAAAGATGAGCAAAAAGCTATAGAACAATTTATAACAAAGAACAATATTGTAGTACTTCAAAGATATCCGGCAAAAGGAGTGTTTGCCGAGAATGAGTTCTATAAAGATCCTGAGAATGGAGTTTACTTCAATGTGGTTTCTTACGGAGACACTTCTGCGAACCCTAAGCTTAACGAAGAGATATACGTAAGGTTCAGTGGCCTGAAATACATAAAGGTTGATGATTCGACAACTTACTCGAATATGGACCCTAACGTAAGTCCATGGCCAAGCACCTTTAAGTTCTTAGGACCGGTGGGGCCAATGAATCGCGACTACTACGACACTCCCGGTTGGGTTGTTCCTCTTATGAGTGTTGGCCACAATGGAATTGTTAAGATGATTGTACCATTCAATATGGGGTCTCCTACTGACAGGTCATCATTCCAACCAACATACTATGACCACGTAGAATACAGGTTCTCAAGTAGAATTTGACATAAATAATTGCAGAAACATTAACATCGAGATAATATGACTCTAATAAAATCTATTTCGGGTATAAGAGGCACAATAGGTGGCGCATTAGGTGATAACCTGACACCTTTGGATATAGTAAAATTTACTTCCGCTTATGCTACTTTTATCAAAGAAGCAAGCAATTCAGCCAAGCCTTCTGTAGTTGTAGGACGAGATGCACGTCTGTCAGGTGATATGGTACACAGAGTAGTTACCGGCACTCTGATAGGAATGGGATGCGATGTTGTTGATATCGGTTTGGCAACAACCCCAACGACAGAATTGGCAGTTGTCAAAGAAGGTGCCTCAGGAGGAATCATAATCACTGCAAGTCACAACCCAAAGCAGTGGAATGCGCTAAAGTTACTTGACCATAATGGGGAGTTTTTGAGTGCTGCAGATGGGAAAAAGATTCTTGGCATTGCAGAAGATGAATCCTTTACTTTCAGCAGTGTTGACGACTTAGGCAGTGTAACGACAAAACAATATCTGCACGAGCATATCAAGTCGGTGATAGAATTAGACCTTGTTGATGTAGAGGCAATAAAAAAAGCAAATCTGAAAGTTGCTATAGATTGTATCAATTCGGTTGGAGGAATAGCAATTCCTGAGTTGCTATACGCTCTTGGAGTGAAGGAGATATTCAAAATACATTGCGCTCCTCACGGCAACTTTTCACATAATCCGGAGCCATTACCAGGTAATCTGCTTGAGCTTTCTTCTTTAACAAAGAAGTCAGGAGCTGATGTGGGATTTGCAGTAGACCCTGATGTTGATAGGTTGGCCATATATTGCGAAAATGGAGAACCCTTCGGTGAAGAATACACATTAGTATCAATATCAGATTATGTACTGCAGAACAAACTCGGCAATACTGTTTCCAATCTTAGCTCAACAAGAGCCCTGAGAGATGTGACGGAGAAAAGAGGTGGTAAATATTACGCTGCAGCAGTTGGTGAAGTAAATGTTGTATCAAAGATGAAAGAGGTTGGCGCCGTAATTGGTGGTGAAGGAAACGGAGGAGTAATTTATCCCGAGTCACATTATGGTCGTGACGCTCTTGTTGGTATAGCACTATTCTTGACACACATGGCTAAAACAGGCAAAAAGCCATCAGAACTTAGAGAAGAATATCCGGCATATTATATGTCTAAGAAAAAGATAGACTTAGACCCAACAATAGATACTGACTCAATTCTCGAGAAGGTAAAAGATTCTTATAAGAATGAGAAAATTACTGATATAGACGGAGTTAAAATAGACTTCGATGATAAGTGGGTTCATTTGAGAAAATCAAACACAGAGCCAATCATCAGGATATACTCTGAAGCTAAGTCAGTTGAAGAGGCCGATATATTAGCAAATGAAATCATTAATCTTATAAAAAGCTTTTAGTTCTGTATACATGAGAGACTATCTGGTTAGCCGTGACGACATAAGAAAGTTGCACCCCATCTTTCAGGGTAAGCATGGGGATAAATTAATTGATTTTGCTTTTAGAATATCCGCATTAGAGGTAGCAAACAATATATATAATAACTCTAAACATCTTACAGGGCATGAGTTCTGCACAGATGTCTTAGATAAGTTAGGCGTTAAGCGAACACTACATAATTATGAGGTTCTAAATGACTTTGAAGGGAAACCTTTTATTACGGTTTCCAATCATGTGTACGGCCATATAGATGGGATTGCAATAATTGAAGCCATAGCGAGTAAGTTCAAAGATTATAAGGTGATGGTAAATTTCATTTTGGGATTGATTGACACCATGTCTGAAAACTTCATCACCATAAACCCTATGAAGGACGGGAAAAGAGAAGATATCACATTGTCAGGCATAAGAGAATGTTTTACTCAATTAAAGGATGGGCATCCTTTAGGCTTTTTCCCTGCCGGTGCCATTTCGAACCTTTACTTTAAGAAAGGACGGTTCGTAATAGAGGACAGAGAGTGGCAACCATCAGTTATCAGAATCATAATGAAGGCCAATGTTCCGGTAATACCTGTCCATATTTCTGGAAGGAATAGCTTATCTTTCTATCTCAGTAGAATATTTGGCTGGAAGGCAAGGAACCTAAGATTGTGCCACGAGCTAAAGAACAAAAATGGACTAAATGTTGACCTGACCTTTGGCGACCCTATAATGCCGAATGAGATAAAAAGCTTCAAGAGAGACGTAAAGAATCTAGGCAAGTTTATTAGAGAGAAGACATACTATTTAGCTGATACAAAATAATTTTATACCTTTGGTTATAACAAGAAAAGAATAAAAATATGGCGAAGCAATCACTACAACAGGTCAAACAGCGTTTTGACATAATCGGCAATGCACCGGAGCTAGACCGTGCAATATATATTGCTTTACAGGTTGCTCCGACAGATTTATCTGTTTTAATCACAGGTGAGAGTGGTGTAGGAAAAGAAAACTTTCCACAGATCATTCATCAATATAGTAAAAGGAAACACGGACCATACTTTGCCATCAACTGTGGGTCAATTCCTGAGGGTACTATTGACTCTGAGCTTTTCGGTCACGAGAAAGGCTCATTTACCGGAGCTACAGCTACACGTAAAGGTTATTTCGAAGTTGCTGACGGAGGTACGCTTTTTTTAGACGAGGCAGGTGAACTGCCATTACCTACACAAGCACGACTGCTAAGGGTCTTAGAGACAGGGGAGTTTATCAAGGTAGGCTCTTCAAAAGTAGAGAAAAGTGATGTACGCGTAGTAGCAGCTACAAATCTTAACCTCGTGGAGGCTGTTGAAGAGGGCAAATTCAGAGAAGACCTTTACTTTAGGCTCAACACTGTGCCTATAAAAATTCCACCACTCCGTGAAAGAGAAGATGATATTTCACTACTATTCAGAAAGTTTTCATCAGATTGTGCCGAGAAATATATGATGCCTCCTATAACCCTAACATCGGATGCTGCAGAGGTACTCAAAAACTATAGATGGCCGGGTAATGTAAGGCAACTAAAGAATATTACCGAGCAGATTGCAATCATTGAAAGAGAAAGGATTATCACACCCGAGATATTAAAAAAGTACCTACCCACCCAAGAGGTTGGCATGTTACCCGTTTCTCTGTCCTCGATTCATGAAACTGAGCAGAAGACTTTTGCTAATGAAAGAGAGATACTCTATCAAATTCTGTTCGATATGAAGAAGGACATCGCTGATTTGAAGAGTGTTGTCAATGGTATTATTCAAGAAAATAACACTAACATAACGCCTGTTCCTATTAAATATGAATCGTTCCCAAACAAAATAACAATCGATGAGCCGGAAGAAAAGCATATACAAGAGGTTACAGAAGTTGAAGATAACGCGCTATCAATAAGTGAGGTAGAGAAGGATATGATTCAGAAGGCTCTTGATCGTCACAATGGCAAGCGAAAACTTGCTGCAAAAGATTTAGGCATATCAGAACGCACGCTCTACAGAAAGATAAAGGAGTATAATTTATAATTGCTTTTTTGCAATCCAACATTTCATCGGATGAAATCATATAGAAAATACATATTGCTAATTTTAGTCTCTCTAATTGTATCCTCTTGCAGAATTTCATACTCTTTCAGGACTGCATCAATCAATTATGATTTGACTAAAACTTTGCATATTGGTCATTTTGTAAACCAAGCGCCATTAGTTTATCCTCCTCTTGAACAAAGATTCAACGAGGCAATGGCTGACATGTTCACACGCAACACTCGATTAAAGTTAGTCGACAATAACGGTGATATGGAAATAGAGGGAGCTATTGTTGGCTACCAATTAACTCCAATGGCTGTACAAGAAGATGCGTTCGCCTCCGAAACGAAGCTAACGATGACAGTCAGACTACGTTTTAGAAACAATAAAACAGACGCCCCGGAAAAAGAAGAGACTATTTCCGCCAATAGAACATTCTCAAGTAACACAGTGTTCGATACTGTTCAAGATGAACTAATCAGGCAACTGATTGATGAGATAGTTGACCAAATCTTTAACGCTACAATGGCAGACTGGTAGGAAGATGCTAAAGGAAGATTTATATAGATTTATGGATAATCCAGAACAACTCAACGAGTCAACTCTCATTGAGCTGGAGGAAATTTTACACAAATACCCTTTTTTTCAAGCGGCAAGGCTATTATACACAAAAAATCTTCAATTGGTTAATGATGAAAGGTTTACCAAAGAGCTAGAAAAAACGGCCACTTTATGTCCTGACAGATCTAAGCTTTTCTATATGACCTACCCTGATAAGTTTAGCAAATTTATCGATTTAGCTAAAGCTAAAGAGAAAAATGTCGATAGAACAAATGAGTTGCTGGACTCATTCTTAAGCAGTTTCAACAAACAAGAACCTGACACAGAGCTTACAAACGCAACTGAAAGCATAATTTCCACCGATTATATCAGCTACCTGGAATCATTAGACGATAGAGAGGCTAAAGAACTGGGCAATGACAATCCTCTCAAACATCAAGACATCATTGATGCATTTATTGAAAAGAGTGAGAACAATACATTAGCCATAGGAGCTGGTCGAATGGCAGAAAAACCGGAGAGGACAAACAGTAAACCAAACAACAATTCTGAGCAATCAGATGACCAACAAGACAGCAGTGAATTTCTCACTGAAACCCTCGCTAACATCTACATACGACAGAAGAAATATGATAAGGCTCTGGCAATTATTAAAAGATTAAGTTTGAATTATCCAAAAAAAAATGCTTACTTTGCGGATCAAATTAGATTCTTGGAATATTTGATAATTAACGACAAAAAATAATTTATATAGAATATGTATATTTTTATCACTATTATTATCTTGCTTGCGTCTTTATTGATGATTTTTGCAGTACTTATTCAAAAGTCAAAAGGCGGAGGCTTGGCAAGTGGATTCTCTTCTTCTAACCAGATCATGGGAGTAAGAAAAACTACCGACTTCCTTGAGAAATTCACATGGACACTAGCCGGAGTGATTATCGTGTTGAGTATATTGACAGCAAAGTACACAGTGAGATCATCAACGCAGCCACAATCGGATATAGATATCCAACAACCTGCTCCGATTGCACCATCTGCAACACCTGATGTAACACCTACTTTACCACTTCCGCAGGCTCCAGCTCAGGATGCTACTGAAAATCAACAGCCTACAGAATAACTCTATCATAATGAAGAAATGGTTGGTATTAGCTTCTCTAATGCTATGTTTAATTGGCAATGCACAGACTGCCAATAATTTAACAATAAGCAATAAGGGAAACTCCAACTATTTCGACAAGAGTAAGCTACGCTTTGGAGCGGGGCTCGGCTTGTCTACAAGTCGCAATTATACCTACCTGGGACTCGGTCCACAGGTGGGATATCTGTTCAACAAGCACTTCATGGCGGGAGCCGGTGCCAATTACTACTACACAAAGGTCAACCATTCAGACTATCGTGTAACCAACAGCCTTTTGGGTGCCAACATCTTTGCTTACACATACCCTGTAAGCTTCATTACAATATTCGCACAACCTGAATTAAACTACATTTGGTCTACTACAAAACAATTTGATACAGATCAATCCGAAACAGTAGAAGACTTAGTGCCTTCCTTAGTTATAGGTGCCGGTTTAAGACTGGGCGGCACACATGTTACACTTAATTACGATGTTATTCAAAACTCCCGTTCACCTCATCCTGAAGGATTCTATTTGGGAGTATCTGCATTTTTCTAACGAAGTACCAGATCTCTAACGACATATACGCCCGCATAGTCATTGATTCTTTCCACCAACATCTTTTTATTTAGAAGTAACTCTGCACGCAAAGCAGAAGAGGTCAACTGAACGTATAGCACATTTCGGTTTAGGTAAACTTTCTTTGTAAATCTTGCCACACCTTCTCCCAACAACTCATCCCATGCCTTGATGGCTCTATATTCTGCCAGCTTGACCTTAAGTGTTTGATTCTGATTCATCACCTGATCCATAATTGTTGATAATGACTGTGCATCCCTTCTTTTCATACTATCAACTTACCTCCCCGTCTACTACTGAAAATATTTTATAGTTATCATCTACCTTATCCAATATCTTATCGAGTGAGCCTCTGTTTGTATCTGATAAAAATATCTGCCCAAAATCACTCCCTGCAACAAGTTTTACAATCTCCGACACTCTATCTGCATCCAACCTATCAAAGATGTCATCTAACAATAATATTGGCATAGTATCGCCCGTTACTTTCAGATAGTTGAACTCTGCCAACTTCAATGACACAAAGTACGTTTTGTTTTGTCCTTGCGAACCTACATTTTTTATAGGATAGTCGCCCAACAACATCTCCAACTCGTCCCTGTGTATTCCTACAGTTGTGTGCCCCAAAGCTAAATCTTTTGTTCTGTTTTCCAACAACATACTCCTATAGTCTCCCTCCCTTAGTTGCGACACATATCTTAAAGAAACCTTCTCAGCCAATTTACTAATCTTAGAATAGAAGTCATTGAATATAGGGGTCAGATTATCAATAAACTCATATCTCTTATTACTGATCAACTCTCCATTGCTTACCAACTGATCTTCCCATAGTTCAAGAAGTGAAAAATCAACATTCTCATACCCATTCTTAAGTAGCACATTTCTCTGTTGCAATGCCTTATTATATCTAACCAAACATCTAAGATACTCCTTATCGAACTGAGAGATAGCAATATCCATGAACCTACGTCTTACGTCGCTACCTCCTATTATCAAATCAACATCTTGTGGGGCAATCATTACCAACGGTATCAGTCCGATGTGATCCGACAGACGGTCATATTCCTTCTTGTTACGTTTAAACTGCTTCTTCTGTCTCCTTTTAAGACCTGCATAAATTTCTTCCTTGGCATCATCTTCATCAAGATACTTACCTTGCAACATGCAAACGTCAGTACCATGTTTAATAATCTGAGAGTCAACGGAGTTAATATAGCTCTTACAAAACGACAAATAATAGATTGAGTCTAAAACATTAGTCTTACCCATTCCATTATTGCCAATAAAGCAGTTTATTTTTGGTGAAAAACTAAGTTCAGACTGAGCTATATTCTTGAAATTTATTATTGATAACTCTCTTAAGATCATTAAAATCCTTTGTTAAACAAATACACACACTACACCACGGCATTATATATACACCGAGTATTACCCCTATATAAGCTAATCTTCAGCTATTAACAAGCTCTGAAGGTCTTCAGGCGAAATATTTACTTTCAGCCTTCCCTCATAGGCAAACGAAATCTTGCCTCTCTCTTCCGAAACGATGATTACCTTGGCATCAGACTCTTGAGATATACCCAAACCCGCTCTATGTCTCAAACCTAAGTGGGCAGGGATATTGGGATTCTGCGACACAGGCAAGATACAACCCGCCGCTTTAATCTTATCTCCCACAATAATCATTGCACCATCATGCAAAGGACTATTCTTGAAAAATATGTTTTCAATAAGTCTTGAAGAAACATTGGCATTTATTATCTCTCCAGTCTGCTCATAAAGGCCCATATGCATATCGCCTTGAATGGCTATCAAAGCACCGGTGTTAGTCTTTGACATATTCATGCAAGCAATAACTATTGAGGTGACGAAACTCTTATCCTTATTCTGTTTCTCTGTCGGGAATATCAACTTGGTTATGAACTTCCACCCTTTCTTGGAACCCAACGACATTAGGAACCGCCTAATCTCATCTTGAAACAATATGACCAACAAGAACAGCCCTACCCCGACAAACTGGTTCAGTATAGACCCCAGAAGAACCATATTGAACACTCGCGAAACAAGTATCCATATCACCAAGAATACCAAAATACCGATAAATAACGGACGTAACCCCGATATCTTAACCAGCCTAAAAAGATATAACAGCAGCAATGCTACAAGTATTATATCTATCAAATCTTTTATGCCAAAATGAGCAAACATCTACAATAATTTATCAAACTTCGATACCTCTGAAACCATCCTAACACATTCAACGGCCTCCTTTACATCGTGAACCCTCAATATGTTAGCGCCATACATCAATGCCATCGTATTAAGCACCGTAGTCCCATTCAAACTCTGCTCAGGCGTCAAGCCAAGTAACTTATATATCATCGACTTTCTCGATATTCCAACCAAAAGCGGCTCTTCAAAGATATCAAAATATTTCAAATATGCCATCAACTCATAGTTCTGAGATGTCGTTTTGCTGAATCCAAAACCTGGATCTATGATTACATCATTAACTCCCAACATATCCAGCTTAGCCTTTTTCTCCGACAGCCAATACAGAATTTCCTGAATTAAATTCTCATAGTTCGTGTGCGTCTGCATGGTTTGCGGAGTTCCTATCATGTGCATAAGAATATATGGCACATTTAGTTCTGCCACCACACCAAACATGTTTTCATCTATCTGTCCACCCGATATGTCATTTATTATATTAACTCCATAGTCGCCCACCGACCTTTTTGCTATTTCCGAGTAGAAAGTGTCTACCGACAAAATAGCATCCGGGAATTCTCTCCTTATTATCGCAAGGGCAGGCATAAGCCTTTCGGCTTCTTCCTCCACGCTCATAAACTTTGACACAGGAGATGATGATTGTGCACCTACATCAATCATCCGGCCTCCTTCATCAAGTATCTGACGACATCTGTCTATTATTTCTTGTTCCGAACGCTTCCTGCTACCCGAATAAAAAGAATCAGGCGTTATATTGATTATCCCCATAACCAAAGGGGTCGACAAATCGATTAATTCTCCGTTTATATTAATAGTCTTCATAATCTTTCAATCCTCCTATCTTTATCTTTCAACCTACAAATTATAACAAAAATACTTTACGCACAAATCCGCACACTTCAACATTAACTACAACACCGAATTAGGGTCTTTGAAAGGATAATCCATAGTATAGTGCAAACCCCTACTCTCTTTTCTGGCCATTGCCTGCTTAATAATCAGATAGCCCACTTTTATGATATTTCTCAACTCACAAATATCTCGCGAAACTACAGAACGCTGAAACAGATTTTCCGTTTCCCTAAACAATATGTCCAACCTATCCATTGCTCTGTTGAGCCTTAAATCAGAACGAACAATGCCTACATAAGACGACATAATCTGCCCAACCTCCTTATAGCTTTGAGTTATCAACACCATTTCTTCAGGTGATGTGGTACCCTCGGCGTTCCATGCAGGTATGTCATCCTGAAACGTATATTTACCAATGAGTGGCACAGAATGCTTGGCTGCAGCATCAGCAAAAACAACTGCCTCTATCAAAGAATTTGAAGCCAACCTGTTGGCTCCGTGCAAGCCCGTGCATGCACACTCGCCATTAGCATAAAGACGATTTATACTGGTGGTGCCATCGATTCCGACCGAAATTCCTCCACACAAATAGTGTGCAGCAGGAGCTACAGGTATCATTTCCTTTGTTATGTCGATACCATACGACAGACACTTCTCATATATTGTTGGAAAATGCTTCTTTATTTCTTCGCTGTCCTTAAATGTGACATCCAAATAAACATGGTCATCACCTCTTTCCTTCATCTCCGAGTCGATGGCGCGGGCTACAATATCTCTAGGGGCAAGCGATCCCCTCTCATCATATTTATGCATAAACTCCTTGCCGTCATTAGTCTTTAGAATACCTCCAAAGCCACGCATGGCCTCCGTAATCAAAAAAGAGGGACGCGCACCCGGATGATACAATGCCGTGGGGTGAAACTGTATGAACTCCATCCCCTTAACCTCTCCTTTTGCTCTTGACACCATAGCAATGCCATCGCCTGTGGCCACATCGGGATTGGTAGTTGTTTGATAAACAGAACCTATGCCTCCTGTTGCCATCATTGTCACTTTTGACAAAAAGGTGTCTATCTCGTTAGTTTCCTGATTTAGGATATAGGCACCATAGCACTCTATGTTCTTAGTATGTCTGGTGACAACCTCGCCCAAGTGGTGCTGAGTGAGCACTTCAATGGCAAAATGATTGTCATAAACATCAATATTTTTATGACTCCTAATTGCATTTATCAAACTGAGCTGAATCTCCGCACCCGTATTATCCTTATGGTGCAATATTCTAAACTCCGAATGTCCTCCCTCGCGGTGCAAATCAAAGTTACCTTTGTCATCTTTGTCAAAATCCACACCCCAAGAAATAAGTTCCTTTATCTGTCTTGGAGCCTCTCTAACCACCTTCTCAACCACCGCCTCGTTGCAAAGTCCGGCACCGGCATCAAGAGTGTCTGCAATATGCTTCTCAAAATTATCCCAAGGATTAGTTACAGAAGCTATACCACCTTGAGCATAAAATGTGTTAGCCTCCTCCAATTGATTCTTCGCAACAATAGCAACTGTGCCGTATTTTGCCACCTTTAGGGCATAACTCATGCCGGCTATTCCAGAACCAATCACAAGAAAATCGTACTTATAAATCATCACTCAAACTTTATAATATACTAATGTACAAAATTAAGCCTTTTATTTATATATTTGCTACAGATACTTAACTCTATTTCTTTCATCGCATTAATTAAAACAGCAATAATATGAAAAACGTATCAAAAATACTCCTATTCTTATGTCTGCTATTTGCTGTACAATCATTCCCCGCAAGTGCGTCACAGCAAAATAAACCCACTTACACCATTAAAGGAAGGGTGATTGGTGGCGACAACAACAAACCATTGGTAAACGCAAGCGTATCTATTGAAAAGGAAAACATATCAACAGTTACCAACCAGGATGGATATTTCTCATTGAAGGTTCCTAACAACTATCGCAATTCAAACATCATCATACGTCACCTTGGCTATCAAAACCACAGCATACCCATTGTAACTCTCATCAACAAACCCAACAACAACATAAATCTGACCCCGTCGGCAATAGAACTAAGCGAAATACAAATCATTTCTGGCGACGGCTCTGATCTCATTAAAGAAGCTCTAAGAAGAATTCCTGTAAACTACCCATCCAACCCCAACATGATGGTAGCTTTTTACAGAGAATCAATAAAAAAGGGCTCTAAATATATATCACTTGTCGAGACAGTGTTAGACATATACAAGGCCTCATACAGCTCATTCAACAAAGACCAGGCTCGTATATATATTGGCCGAAAAGCAACCGACATCTCACCACGCGACACTGTACTGATGAAGTTTCAAGGGGGAATAAACGATGCCTTGATGCTCGACATAGCCAAAAACCCGGGGATAGTATTCGGTACAGACGGCTCGGAATATAACTTTCAGATAGAAGGGCTTATCAACATCAACAACAAGCCTCACTACCAGATAGCCTTTGCACCCCTTCCCAACACAGAAGACATTCTATTCAGAGGAACCATATTCCTTGAAAAAGAATCGCTCGCATTCGCACGTATGGAATTCAATATGAATGTAGAGAACAGGAAAGATGCACCGGGAATATTCATCAGGAAGAAACCTCAGCGCATGAAAGTAGATGTAGAGCATGCCAAATATGTAGTAAATTTCACAGAGGACAACGGCATATGGCATTTCAACTACAGCAGTACTGACGTAGAATTTCGTGTTCGTTGGACAAATCGTCTCTTCGGCCTATTCGCAACCACCTACACAATAGGCTCCGAAATGGCAATAACAGACAGATATCAAAGCCACATAGAGAAGTTTGAACGCAAAGAAAGAATAAGATCCACCGATGTTATTGCCGAAAAAGTGGAATACTTCCAAGATCCAAACTTCTGGGGCGATTACAACGTCATAGAACCCGATCAGGAAATAAACAATGCCATCAAACGACTTAGCAACAAACTGCTGAGAAGAGACTAATAAACATCAGTATTAAAAGTAATTATCATGTCCAACGCTACACTACGATAAAACGGAAGAACTCGATATTAGCAATAGAAAATACCAACCCTCTCCTTATTATATATACGTTTTATTTACGTTTTAGTAAATATGATAGGGAGATATTGCGGATAAGATACCGGCTTGCATGAGATGGATTATAAATATTAAGCTGTTTTGCTTTATATGCCTATTTGCATCATCAGTAAGTTGATATTTAATAAAATAACATGTTCAAACAGTTTGATATTAAATAATTAAGGCTTATCTTTGCACCCTTGAAGTTTTTATACAACATAAACAAAACATTATGTATTTAGATTCTAAGAAGAAAGAAGAAATCTTTGCTAAGTACGGGAAGTCTAACACTGATACTGGCTCACCTGAAGCGCAGATAGCATTGTTTTCATACCGTATTTCGCATTTGACTGAACACTTGAAGTCAAATAAAAAAGATTATAACACAGAAAGGGCATTGAGAATATTAGTAGGTAAACGTCGTCGTTTACTTGACTACTTGATCGAAAAGGATATCGAAAGATATCGTGCAATCATCAAGGAGTTGGGTATAAGAAAATAATTTCTTGCTGGTATTTTCGGAAAAGCTAAAGGGAATAAATTTATTATTCCCTTTTTTTGACAACGTATGACGAATAGCCATAAGGCCTAAAGACAATAAGATCAATGACGAGGTAATTATAACATGCTATATGACTATGTTTTATAACATACCAAATTATTTGGTCAGTCTAAAAAAGCAACATATCTTTGTATCGATAACCTAAAACAATCTTTTTTACCTAAATGCTGATATCACGTTAACCATCACAGAAGAGGCCTTCTCAGTCGAGGTGGCCTCTTTTTATTTTTAATACTTTCATAGTTCTTTTGAGGTATATGCCTACTCCCCTATCATCATTTTCACAGTACTAACATAGTATAGAAGTCACTGTAACGTTTTATACTCATTAGATAATTCGCCGTTATGTATGGTGATGATTCTCATCCCGGATCTGGCTTCGCCCAACGGCCTACCTACGGCATTGGTGGTAATCATTGAGATGCCGTCATAAGATGCCTCCGCATTGTTGTGAAGATGTCCGGCAAACACTACATCAACTCCATACTTTTTGAATAGCTCGAAGTATTTATGTCTATTCTCTATGCTTTGATTTGAGTAGGTTTCTTTCTCGTTTATATCGTTTATGAAAAATGGATAGTGCGTGAATATGACTATATTATCGCTATTCTTCATCTTTCGCAGTTGTCTTTTTAGCCACCTGTATTGTCTTTTTTCCTCTTTCTGATTTTTATCGGACTTTATTACAACTGAATTTATTCCTATAAAAGCCGAACCTTCGTGTTTGACAGAAAAACGGTCGGTCCCTTTGCCGTAATTATTGAAATAAAACTCAAAATCCTCTTTTGTAGGATTTTGTCCTAAATCATGGTTGCCGGGAATGAGATATACAGGGATGTCATCGTCAATTAGTGCCGTAATCCTTTTAAACTCATTTATTTGTGCAGTATCCTTAGCATTGTTAACCAAGTCACCGGTTATGACAACAAATGCAGGCTTCAACTCATTAATCTGCCTGACAGCTTCGGTGTATAGTTCTGTCTCTTTTTCAAATGTTTTATTCTCACTGAAAAATCCAAACTGAGGGTCAGTCAACTGAACAACAGTAAAGTCTTTTTGCGCACTAGCGTTTAAATTCAACATTAATAGAAGAGAGACAGTAATAAACAAGACTTTGTAATACTTATGAGTATATGCCATAACAGTTATGTTTGTAGTAAATTATTTTAAAAATGTATTATATGTGATGGAGTATTTTCAACACCTCTGAAGTATTTTAGTTCAATCTCACCATCTGTTATAGAGAAAACCCCATATCCGGAACTATCTTCACAATAATAGCTCAGGATATGGGGAGATTACTTGTAAGCCTGTTATATAGATACTGTTATAATGAAATTTCAACAGTCAGATTCTTGTCACTACGCACATAAGCATTAGTAACATCATAGCTGATTGCTTGTTGACCGGCTTCAGCGGATATCAACTGGCTTGATCGTGGATAAAGAACAATCTTTTCTGTTCCTTTACCTGAACGACGCACTAGTTCGAAATATAAATCACTATTGTTTACTATCTCGTAGAAGTTTGTCCTTATTCCATTCTTGTTCTCCTGACTATAGTGACTCGGATTGAGTTTTACACATGCATTGAAAAGATTTCTGACGTTTTCTTCTTTACCTGCAAGATATTTACTTGCCCATGCTACAGTGCGACCGGCATCCAATGCTTCTCTGATAGATTCAGGCGTTCTATCTTTTGCCATAACCAACGTCATAGTACGATGAATATAAGGGTTGTCGGTATTATAATCTCTCTGAATAAGGTTGTGAATATCAGATGTACCCATAACTGTCAATCCTTTGTCCACACACCAGTCAAGGGCCTTCATATGAAAACCAAAGCCGTTGAACACCTCGATACCATGAATTGCCTTATTTTTATACAAGTCGTCTATAAAGTTAAGCCATTCATAAGAACCTTCTATGTTGGGTTTCCAGCCGGGATGGTTCCAGAATATGAAAGCACCTTGACCGGCGGCTTTCATCACAGCATCTCTGTCGAGACTTGCATCTTGTGACTCAATAAATTCTGATGCATCATTGATAAAAATAGCATTAAAGTGTCCTGGAGGAGTGTTGCGCGTTACCTCAGAACCTTTTACCAAGATAAGATTATTCTTTTTCGCGTCTTCTTTAATGATATCATGGGATCTGTTATGATCTGTAGTCAGGTCATTTTTGTGAGGTTGATACTCAATATGCTCCGTCAAGGCGAATGCATCTAAACCTTCTGTCCAAGCTTCCTGCAACCTGATATTAGGCCAAACAGAGCCGTCAGAGAACACAGTGTGCATGTGGAAGTCGCATTTCAAAACTTTGTATCCGTTTACATCAGGAATATTTATGACTTCCCTTTTAGACGGTCTGCGCTGTTCGTCGAAACGCATAACACCGTTGCTAATGTTTTGGGCTTGAATCAATAAAAAGGATTCAATAAGAAAAAGTGCTAAAACTAATTTTGTTTTCATTTTAAAATGTTTGTTTTTTGATAATTTCTCAATATTATTTAAAAAGCATAAAGCATCTTAATTAGAAATCCAACTCTAATAAAACAGGATAATGATCTGACATAACATCTGTGTATTTGTCATGAACAATAGTTTCACTTATAACTTTTTCTGCAGCTACTTTGTTAGCCCAAATAAAATCTATACGTTTGGAAGGAGTCCCATATTTTTTTGTTGAAACGCTTGGTATAAAATTTTTATTCGTAAGCCAAAAGGTGTCAATAAATCCATTAGTAGTCAAATACTCCATTACTGAATAATCAATCTCTCCTTTGTTTAGATTGTGAATATTAGGTCGTCTTTTCTCCACATCTCTCATATTTTCGAGAGTCTTTTCATTATATTGAGCAGAATCACTTCTATCTAGAGAGTTAAAATCTCCCATAATTAGTATAGGTTCATCTTGTGGTAACATGTTTGCGTGAGCTACAATTGTTCTAATTTCTTCTTGTCTTTTTGTTAAAACATGTGGTGATAAATGAATAACGAAAAAATGTATATTATCAATATTAGCATAAATATAAGCATGCCACATATTGTCAACAACTTTTTGCACGTTTACTATAGGATATTTTGAAGATATGGCAACAGGATAACCATCTGTTTTAGACAATACAGCATACGGATGACCGTACCTTCTAGCAAAGGCTTCAAGGCTTTTTTGGGTAAATTTATTCATTTCTTGAAAAGCCACAACATCAGGATTAATTTCAGTAACCCACTCAACAAACTTATCTTGATTCACACTATCTTGTTGGAATCCTTCAAGTACATTGTACGAAACAATTTTTTTAATATTTGATTGTGCATACCCAACACATGTATATAATATTAAAATAATTACGGGTATAACTATTTTTTTCATATCTTTAAATAATTAGTCTGTTATATATCCTGGGTTTTGATCGATTTTCTGATTAAGAGCCTTATTATAATTAAATTCCGCATCAGGTATTTTCCATAAATAGTGTTTTTCTTTAATTTCTATATATTCCCCGTCTATACTTTCATATTTACCAACAAGTTCCTGCGCCTTACCTAAACGCACTATGAAATCCCAGTGTTTTGCTTCGTTCATACGCTCGTACCTTTCTTCAATAATTAAAAGTTCAATAAATTTTTCCATAGAACTATATTCAGGAAGTTTATAGTCTATATCTTCATTCTGAACTTTAGGGTCGAATCCATACGCTCTCCTACGTAGCATATTCAAAGCTTCTATTGATTGCTCTGTAGGTGAACTATTAACTCTTGCCGAAGCTTCAGCAAAGGTTATCAAGACATCAGAGTATCTAATAAGAGGGATAGAAACATTTGCACCATTACCTTGTGCTAGAGGATCCCAATATTTTGTAAAAAGGCACGTATATTCGCCATAGGCATCTTTACCAAAAACATAATGTCTCACATTTAGGTCACGCCTAAGGTCATTCTTATCCCAACCATCAATCAATTTATTTCTTAGATCAGTATAATGTGT
>JBMNSN010000017.1:0-35905 GCA_050945215.1 Fermentimonas sp.
CCGACATCGCCGATGGTACTGCAGAACATGTGGGAGAGTAGGTAGCCGCCGTCCTTTATAACAAGAAGAGTCCTGGTTGGAAGTTGCCAATCAGGACTCGTTGTTTTTATAGGAATGATAAGAAAATAATACTTGCCTAAATATACAAACTTGAGTTTTCTTAATTGAGTGCAATAAGATTCTCTTCGAATATGGTTATCTTTTCTAAACCATTCTTTTTTACTATATAAGTGTTTTCTATACCTACAGGACCGATATTAGGTAATACAAATTTTGGTTCCAATGCGATAGTCATTCCTTCAATAAGTTTGTCTATAGATCGAGATGATATAACAGGAGGCTCATTAATTTCGAGCCCTAAGCCATGACCAATAAACTTGGCTTGTTGGTTTGTTCCCATGAAATAGGCTGACAGATTGTTTTCTTCACATATTTCTATCGCTGTGTTATATAATTCGTTACAAAGAGTGCCATCTTTTGCTGTTTTAGCTATTTCATTATGGATCTTTAGTGATACTTCATGAGCTTTGTATGCAATGTCAGGAGCATGCTCTATGACAAATGTTCGTGACATATCATCCATATAAGGTCTGAAGTTTCCAGCCATGTCAATCATAACTGTTTGACCAGGTATGAGTACAGAGTTGTTTGCACCTAATGGCAGTATAGGGCTTATGCCTTGTCCTCCCAACGCGAAGTCATAAGGCGAGCTGTGTTGAGCATTATCTCCAGCCAACACACTGCCCATAAAAATATCCATATTGTCACCATTAGAGCGAAAAATTCCAAGCGAACCATGTTTTCGCATAGAGTACTCTATTTCAATTTGTAGTTCCAAGTCAGTCATGCCTTTGCGATAGAGCTTTGGTATCTCTTCGTAAACTTTACTATGAATTTTTGCAGATTCACGCATTTCGTTCAGTTCATAATCATTCTTGATCATGCGCAATCTGCTTAAATAACCGGACATGTTTAGTAGTTTCGGGGATCCAAGTGCATTTTCCAACCTCTTCGAAGCATTTAAGGAAATGCTGTTTGCCTCTATGAAAACTGACTTAGGAGATTTGATTCCAAGATCACTTAACAAATGTGGTATCTGTTCGGGCTTTCTTATATATAAAGCCCCATCTACGTTTAAGTCTATAGGTCTTTTTACAAAATAGATGGGATCACGTTCAGCAGTAATATATAGGTATCCATCAAAAATGAAGCCACAGATCCAAAATAAATTGACAGACGATGTTATCAAACAGGCATCAGCACCATTCTCGACCAATATCTTTTGAATCGCTTTGATTTTATTTTCCATTCCGAATTAATAGTCTTTATTCGTCCAAATATTCCAAGCAGCAATAGCCTGCAACTCGAGCATTTCTCTTCCATTTTTTACGACAGCTCCATAATCCATACCTCGCTTCATGAACAAGGTGGTATTAGGATTATATACTAAATCATACAGTATATGATTAGGAGTAAGCATATTATATGGAATGTCAGGAGAAGTGTCTATATTTGGAAATGTACCCAAAGGCGTGGTATTAACAATTATGTTATATTTTGTCATAACATCAGCAGTCAAATCTTCATAAGTAAAGCAACCATATTTTCTACTCCTTGATACATACTGCCATTCTATATTCAATTCGTTTAATGCGTATGCTACAGCTTTAGATGCACCTCCGGTACCTAAAATGAGAGCTTTGTTATCAACGCTATTATTCAATAGTGGTGCTATAGAATTCTTAAACCCAATATAGTCTGTGTTATACCCGGTAAGCTTATAAAAGTACATATCCCCGGAATTTCTTTCCACATTTATGACGTTAACCGCACCTATAGCCTCTGCTTCAGGAGATAACTCATTCAGAAAAGGAATAACCTTTTCCTTGTATGGAATAGTAACATTTAAGCCCTTAAGGTGCTGATTAAACAATACCACATGTTTAATCTCCAAGACATCTTTTATCTCAAAGTTAAGGTACTCCGCCTCAATGTTCTCGGTTTCAAACTTATTATTGAAAAACTTCGACGAAAACGAGTGAGTTAGCGGAAAACCTATCAGACCATATACATCCATCCTATTGTTTCTCGGCTATATACATAGTCACAACACCCAGTGTCAATCTTCTCAACCTAATTCTCTCAAAACCATTTTTCTTCAGTATGAGCATCATATCTCTACCTTGAGGAAAAGCATTTATAGAGTTAGGTAAATAATTGGCTGCACGCCTTTCAGTCATAGAAATATCAGACAATATAGGCATTATATTGTTAGTATAATAACCATATAGCTCTTTCATTGGTGACTCTTCAGGGAGAGTGAGTTCTATGAATGAAAACACACCACCGGGTTTCAAAACTCTTAATATTTCTTGAAAACTTTTGTCTATATCCTCAAAGTTTCTAACTCCGAAAGAGCAAGTAACTGCATCAAATGTATTATCATCAAAAGGAAGGGAAGCAACATCATACTTATGGAAAGTAATTACATTTTCCAAACCGGCTTCACGGGCTCTTCTTTTTCCAACAGCCATCATTCCTTCCGAAATGTCAATAGCTTCAATCTTATTGGATTTTAATATCTTATGGCTCAATATCGCAGAGTCTCCTGTCCCGGTTGCCACATCAAGGATATGATCATGGGGATATTTTTTCAATACCCTTAAGGCTTCAGAGCGCCAATACTTGTTGATGCCTAACGAAAGGAGAGTGTTCATCTTGTCGTAAGTAGGTGCCATCTGATCAAACATCTCCTCAATCTGCTCTTTTTTTGAGCGTTCCGAATCGTAAGGGTTAACGCTTTCAACCTTATAGCTCATTATTCAAATATTTATTTATATTATCTTCAATCCTCTTCTCCAAGCCGTTTGTGTCACTCTTAACGAACTTTTCTCCTACAATGTTTTCATATAATTCGATGTATCTTTCTGATACACTTCTGCAATATTCAGGTGTCATTTCAGGAATGGTTTCGCCTTCTCTGCCTTGGAATCCGTTTTCCATCAACCATTTTCTAACGAACTCTTTAGAAAGTTGTTTCTGTTCTTCACCCTTATCAAAACGTTCAGTATAGCCTTCTTTGTAGAAGTATCTGGAAGAATCCGGAGTGTGAATTTCGTCAATCAAATAGATTTTTCCGTCTTTCTTCCCAAACTCGTACTTTGTATCCACAAGAATCAATCCCTTTTCTTCAGCTATCTGTGTTCCACGCTCAAACAGTGCGTAGGTATATTTTTCCAGTTGCTCATAATCCTCTTTGCTAACCAATCCTTGTAAAATTATTTCCTCTTTTGATATGTTCTCATCGTGCCCTTCGTCGGCTTTTGTAGTAGGAGTGATTATAGGAGTGTCAAACTTTTGATTTTCACGCAATCCCTCGGGGAGTGCAACGCCACAAATTGATCTTGCACCTTTTTTATATTCTCTCCATGCGCTACCTGTAATATAACCTCTGATAACCATTTCCACCTTGAATGGCTCACATTTTAATCCCACAGTTACCATAGGGTCGGGGGTAGCCAATTTCCAATTAGGAACAATATCGTTTGTAGCATCCAGAAATTTCGCAGCTATCTGATTAAGTACCTGACCTTTATATGGGATACCTTGAGGTAGTACTACATCAAAAGCTGAAATACGATCCGTTGCAATCATTATCAATAAATCATCACTAATAGTATATACGTCACGAACCTTACCGTGATACACATTTGTTTGATCACGAAAACTGTAATTAGTCTTAGTCAATGCTTCCATAACATTAATATTCTTTATTGTTTAACATTATTATATTCTTTATTATTGCCTATGTTTTCCTTCTCGTAGGCTTCTACAATTCTTTGAACAAGCTTATGGCGCACAATATCCTTTTTGTTGAACTCCACAGTTGCTATGTCCTTTATGTTGTTCAGAATTCTCATTGAGTGAATCAACCCCGACTGTTGCGAACTGGGCAAGTCAATCTGAGTTACATCACCTGTAACTATCATCTTGCCATTCAGCCCCAGTCTGGTTAAAAACATCTTTATCTGAGGTTTTGTTGTATTTTGGGCCTCATCCAATATGATTACTGCATCATTAAGCGTACGTCCTCTCATGAATGCCAATGGTGCAATCTGAATAACCTTATTTTCTATGTACTCCTTAAGCTTAAGAGGGGGAATCATATCTTCAAGAGCATCATAAAGCGGTTGCAGGTATGGGTCGATTTTCTCTTTCATATCCCCGGGTAAAAAACCCAATTTCTCGCCGGCTTCCACAGCAGGCCTGCTCAATATTATCTTGCGCACCTGTTTGGTTTTCAGCGCTCTAACGGCCAGTGCTATGGCGGTGTATGTCTTGCCCGAACCGGCAGGTCCTATGGCAAACACCAGGTCGTTGTTGTCAAACGCATCTACAAGCTTTTTCTGATTTGCAGTTCTTGCCAATATAGGTTTACCATTCAATCCATGTATTATCAAATTATCCACGTTTGGCACTACAGGATTCTTGCCCTTGACAATGTCAATTATATCTTCCTCCCTCAGCACGTTCATTTCCGAGCTGAACTTTTCCAGTTCATGAATCTTTTCCTCAAAAACGGCAAGTTCCTCTCCTTCTCCAATAACCTTTATAACATTGCCTCTCGTGATAATTCTCAGCTTTGGATATAAAGTTTTAAGCAGTTGAATATTGTTGTTGTTTACTCCAAAAAATACAACCGGATCAACATTATCAAGTATGATAATTCTTTCTATCATTCATTCAAAAAGTTTAGCTCATATTGCCCTTGTCTGTTTTCCTGACCCTCAACATAGTTAATAAATGCCTGATTAACTAATTTATTTCCACCCGGAGTAGGATAGTTGCCTGAAAAATACCAATCTCCACCATGATTAGGACACGCTTTATGTAAATCTTCAATGCTCTGGAATACTAATTGAACTTCGGCCTTGATATCTTTGCCTGTCAGCATTTCAGCCATCTTTGCCGATATCTCATCATCAGTAAACGGAGCATAAATATCTTTCACATAGTTCACAATCTCCTCTTTCTTCTTCAGTCTTTGTGCAACCGATTTCTCGTATGTTTCATCGATGATGTAATGCATGTTCTTCTCTTTAAGCAGTTCTATAGTAGCCTTGAAAGCAATGAATTCACTCATTTTCGACATGTCTATTCCGTAATAGTCCGGGTACCTTATCTGTGGTGAAGACGATACAATAACAATTTTCTTTGGCTCCAATCTGTCCAGAATCTTTATGATACTCTGCTTTAAGGTAGTACCCCTGACTATACTGTCATCAATGATAACCAAATTGTCTACACCTCTTCGTAGCGATCCATAAGTAACGTCATATACGTGAGCTGCCAAGTGATTTCTGCTAACGCCTTCCGTTATGAATGTTCTCAGCTTGATATCCTTTATGGCAACCTTTTCTGAACGCACACGTTTCGACAATATTCTGTCTATCTCCTCTTTGCTTAGTGAGTTGCCTTTTTCCAGTATCAAATCAGCCTTCTTATGATTGAAATGGTCTTCCAATCCCTGTTGCATGCCGAAGAAAGCCACCTCTGCCGTGTTAGGAATAAATGAGAAAACAGTATTGTCGAAATCCTCATCAATAGCTTCAATAATTTTTGGCACCAGCAGTTCTCCCAACTTCTTTCTCTCTCTATATATGTCGTAGTCGGAACCGCGAGAAAAATATATTCTCTCAAAAGAACAAGGAGTAATCTTTTCCTTTGGCTTCAAAATTTGGTGAGTGCTTATCTTCCCATTTCTCTTTATTACGAGGGCCTCTCCCGGTTGCAACTCACTGACTTCATCTTTCTTAAGATTAAAAGCCGTTTGAATAACAGGTCGTTCCGAAGCAACCACTGCCACCTCATCATCATGATAATAGAATGCAGTCCTAATGCCCCAAGGGTCACGAATCGTGAATGCATCACCACAACCTACCAAGCCACAAAGAGCGTATCCGCCGTCCCAGCCGTTGGCAGCCCTGTTCAGAAGAAACGGAATATCAAGTCTCTCTTCAATCTCATGACTTACATCAATGCCTTTCATTCCTGTTTTTTCCAGGTGGTCATATTGATATTGAACCTCCCTGTCGAGATAATGCCCCAACGACTCCAGCATGACAAAAGTATCGGCGTAATCGCGTGGATGTTGTCCCTCTTCAATCAGTTTGCTGAACATCTCATCAACATTAGTCATGTTGAAATTGCCGGCAAGAGCAAGACTCCTTGATGCCCAGTTGTTTCGCCTCAATAACGGATGAACGTAAGTTATACCCGATTTACCTGTGGTGCTGTATCTCAGATGACCTATAAAAAGTTCTGCTGCATAAGGAACAGATTTTTCCACAAAATCAATGTCGTTTAGCTGTTCAGGAGTGTAGTTAGAGAAAGATGCATGCACATTACCGAATATTTCAGTTATGGCGCCTGAGCCCAGAGCCCTCTCTCTAAAGATAAACTCATTGCCCGGTGATGATTTAAGCTTCACAGCTCCCAATCCGGCCCCTTCCTGACCTCTGTTGTGTTGTTTTTCCATAAGCAGATAGAGCTTGTCGAGTCCATACTGCCATGTTCCATATTTTTTGTAATAATAGTCTAATGGTTTTAATAAACGAATAAGTGCGATACCGCATTCATGTTTTAAATTCTCAATCATCTTAATAATCTTGGTCTAATCTTTTATAAGAGACTACAAATTTAATCTTATTTGAGGAGAAAATGCCACTTTTCAGTTGTTAATATTGGTCACTTTCTCTTATCTTTGTCAATATGAGTACAATGAAAATGAATTGGGAACAACTTATCTCGCTAAAGAGATTCGGACTTGAGGACTATTTTGATCCAAAGAAACATGAACGCACTGCGTTCCAACGCGATTATGACAGATTGATATTTTCGTCACCTTTTCGCAGACTTCAAAACAAAACACAGGTTTTTCCGCTACCGGGGAGTATATTTGTACACAATCGATTGACCCATAGTCTCGAGGTTTCCAGTGTCGGGCGTTCGTTAGGCGATAAGGTGGGACGTCTGTTAAGAGCAAAATACCCCACATTAAATGCCGATTTCGAAGAGATAGGTTCCATTGTCTCAGCCGCCTGCCTTGCACACGACATGGGCAACCCTCCTTTCGGCCATTCAGGAGAAGATGCCATCTCCAAGTTTTTCTCTGAAGGCGAAGGTCGAGAATTTCAATCTGCAGTAGAGCAAGAAGGCGGTCGATGGACCGATTTTACATACTTTGAAGGCAATGCCAATGCCATTCGCCTGCTCATGCATCAGTTCAGAGGTCGGCGTAAAGGAGGATTTGCACTCACATACTCTACTCTTGCCGCAATAGTAAAATATCCATACAGTTCAGAACTTAGCGGTGGTAAAAACAAGTTTGGGTTCTTCTATTCCGAACAAGATGACTACAAGCGCATAGCCGACAGCTTAGGGATAATTCAACTGAGCCGACAGCCTGCCAAGTTCGTCCGTCACCCTCTCGTTTATCTACTCGAAGCTGCAGATGATATATGCTATCAGGTAATGGATATTGAAGATGCACATCGTTTGCATATAGTGTCCAAAGAACAGGTCATCGAGCTGTTTCTGAACTTCTTTGACGACGAGATGCGTGCCCACCGATTAAGGACAATTGACCATGTTTCCGATACAAACGAGCAGATAGCCTATCTGCGAGCTACTGTCATAGGCAGGTTGATTGAAGAGTGTGCGAACACATTCATGGCAAATGAAGAAGATATACTTGTAGGGACATTTAAGGGAACTCTAATAAAAAACATGTCATCACCATGCAAAGATGCTTACGAAACATGTTCAGATTACGCATATAAAAATATCTATCGTTCGCGTCATGTTTTAGATGTAGAACTTGCAGGTTATAGGATTATCAGTTTCCTGCTTAACACATATACTAAAGCTGTTCAAACACCCCAACAATCCTACTCCAGACTGCTGCTCGACAGGATTCCGGAACAATATGAAACTGATGCTCCCACCACTTACGGACGCATACAAGCTGTTATAGATTATGTGTCGGGCATGACAGATGTCTACGCTCTTGACCTATATCGTAAACTTACAGGTATGGGTCTTCCAAATATTTAAGACTAGCCAAAAGACAAACAGTTTTTCTTTACTAAATAGAAATATCAACCGGTACAATATTTACAGCAATGTTGTGCCGGTTTCCCTTGCATACGCGCATGAAAGTACCGACAAAGCATCTATCAACTCCGCATCATATATACGATATATTTACAAAAGCGTATATATAATCAAGAGGTTTTTACGCTATTTATATAGGAATGTTTCTGCTTATATGTTGGTGCTATGTTATTAACTTGTAGATAAATTTCAAGGTCATCAATAGCAGCTCCGGAGATGCTTAATTAGATTGTTGATATATAAGCATCACCCGTTTTTATAGAGGCTTAAGCACATACTTAATTCCGTGGGCACCATTAGCTTCCATGCGAGCATTCAATGTTGGTGCATCTGCAAACGAATGCAATTCTATATTATCTTCAAGTAATAGACCTTCTTTGAAATACCTATTCAAAATTTTGGCGTTCTCTGCAAGTTGTCTGGCAGTTGCACGGCTCAACACAAAGCCCTCAATACGCATTGCCCGTGTGTAGAATTGCTGTGCGTTAAAAGCAGTGTCTTTAGGTGGTGGAGTAATAATTGTCAGCTGTCCTCCTATGTTCAAAAGTGATAAGTTTTGAGAAATACTCACTTTGCCGGATGTATCTACAATATGGTCTATGGATAGAGTAGAACTTTGCGTCGCTAACTTTTTCATACCTTCCGTATCGTATGAAAAGGATTCACAGGCTCCCAGTTTTTTGAGCATGTTGAAATCTTTTTCAGATGATGTGGTTATAATCTTTGCTCCTAATGCATGTGCGCACTGCACAAATTTTCTCCCTACGTTTCCGGCTGCACCCTCAATAAGAATGCATGTATTTGTATTTAGCTTCATGACCTCGCTGGAGACGATTTGTGCGGTTGATGAAGAATGTACAGAAGCAACAAGACGAATAGGATCAACTGACTCGGGGGCATGATATAAACGCTCTTCTTCCACTAAAGTGTATTCTGCCGTTGCACCCATTCTCCCGTCGAAGCCGGCAGAGTTGGTCCATACTTTTTCACCTATAGAGAAGTGTTTTACATTTTTACCTATCTTAGCAACTGAACCGACAAGGTCTCGACCTGTGATTGCAGGGCACAATAATTGTGTTTTGTAGAGACCGCGACGAATGATAATATCTACATTATCAATTGTGGTAGCTTCCACCTTTACCAGTATCTCATTGTTACCTGGTTCAGGAATTGGCATATCTATGATTTTTAGTTTTTCTGCCGTTCCAAACTCTTTGAAAACTAATGCTTTCATATAAATTTATATTTGGGACTTAATGAAAAATAGCAAACCTCATAAAGGGAGTTTTTAGTTATAATGTGTTTTGAAATGTATTCCAAACTTTACAATATTGACTGCGTCTCTTTTCCCATCAATATAATATTATAATTATCAGTCATGAGAATGCTATTCGGTTGAGTGCTTAAATAATGTATTTGACCGATATGTAGGTCTTTATGGCGATAGTTTGTGTTTCTACCGATCTGAGTTATTCCAATGTTATGAGCAGTCCCATCTTAAACTGCTTTGTAGCTTTTACGGCATGCAACCCGCCTTTGGCAAAATGGAAGTTCTCACCTTCCTTTATAATGTGATCTTTGCCTTCGTACGTGATGACAGCTTCGCCATCGAACGCAAAGATAAGTGCTTCGCCCGGTGCTGCGTGTTCTGCCAAACCTGTACCCTCGTCAAAAGCCATAAGAACAAATTTCATATTATCATTGTGAACAATGTCCATATTGACAATCTTACCTTTTTGGTAAGGGACTATTTCTGCCAATTTAAATGCTTTGCCCGCTTTTATTGCTTTATTCATATTATCCTCCTTTTGTAATAAAATTTCAGTGTAAATTGCTCCATTTTCTGTTCGTATTCCTATAGGTGCATCTGTTGGCGTAACGATTGCCTCATTCTTGCTTAATTTTTTGAAGAATTTGTTACCATCATAAACTTCAATGATTCCGTCTGCGACCAAAATAAACTTGTGGTACGGATGAATTTCGGCACTAATATCAGTATCGGTTGACATTGAGAAATATGTAATGGAGTTTTGTCCGTCAAATATTGTTTTTGATACCGTACATCCGGGAATTGGTGCATTATCGCGCGCAATTGAAAAGGTTTTGCCTATTACTTCTTTCATAATATTCTTTCTTCTCATTATTAAACAGCAAAGTTGACATGTTTGTTTTTCAAATACTGGTTGGTAGTATTTTGGTGATTAAGGAACTTAATATTTTTGTTTTGTAGTTATAATTTTTGATTTAATAGCTGTTAATGTTGATATGTTTACTGATTATCATGCGCAACATCAGACGTGAAACAATGGCAAAGTTGAAATGTGCGTTTATCTAATAAGTGTAATATAGCTGATTTATAACTGTTTTAAAAATATTTAGGTAATACGACATGGTTTTTTGCGAATATTTCCAAATTTTTTATTAAAAGGATTTTGTTTGTCTTAAGTAAATTTTTATATTTGTCACGTGGTTTTTTCATAATAGTATTAGATTTAAGGTTAACATGTTTGGCAGGATGTCGTGAGACTATCCTGCCAAATTACTTTTTGTGGGTTCATTGAATATAAAATATCGTTTATAATTTCTGTGTTTATAAATATTTTTTAAATTTGTGGAGATAATTAAATAGAATATTATGAATCGCTATTTTTACATCGACTCTAATGGCAAACAGAAGGGAACGTACGCTCCTGAGGAATTAAGAGGCGAGGGCATAAGACGTGACACATTGGTATGGAGAGAAGGGCTGGAACAATGGAAGAGAGCAGAAGATATTGAGGAACTTCGTTTTTTGTTCGACGGCTCATATACCGTTCAGCCGACGCCTGTTAATTTTCAATATAACCAGGCTGAGAATTTGCCTGCAAAGCCTAAAAACTGGCTGTTGGAAGCAATTTTGGTTACACTGCTTCCTTTCGTTTTGTGTGGAAGTTTCCTTAGTTTGATTGGCATTGTTGCCATCGTCTATGCATCACAGGTTGACTCATATTACAATAGAGGAGATTATAATCAAGCGAATGACTCCGCAAGTAATGCAAAAAGATGGGTTAGGATAACATTTTGGATTCTAATCGGTTGGATAATACTGATTGTTATTGCGCTAATTGTATTGTTTCTGGTTTTTGGCTTTACTCTTTCCGGATTTTCAGGTGTTGACGGGCTTATTGATACGATATATCACGCAGTTTCACTCACAGTAAATTATATAATATAAATGGAAGATCAGTTTACATCATCTCAGTCGTCACAAGAAGTGCCACCGGTACCACCGATGCCACAGCAAGGAGAATATTCTAATAATTTGCCACCATTGAAGCCATCCAACTGGTTGTGGCAATCAATTTTCGCTACTATTCTATGTTGCAACGTTTTAGGAATAGTGGGCATAGTAAATGCGGCAAAAGTTGATACACTATATCAAAATGGTCGATATAATGAAGCAGAAGAGGCCGCCAAAAGAGCTCGCACATGGACTCTTGTTGCAATGGCTATAGGAGTAGTATATGTTATTTCTTGGATAATTATGTTCAGCAGTGGTGATTTCATGTCAACGCTCGAAGGAATAATGGAAGGTGGAGCAAGTGGTTATAATTTCTGATTAACTGCATAGTACTTAGGTGAGAAAGGGAGCAAAGATTTTTGTGGGTATTGGTTTGAGTGTTGTTGCATTGTTATTGCTCTACATATTTTTCAAACTTGACCCAGCAGAAACTTCGTTGTTTCCCAGATGTCCATTCTTGATGATAACCGGGTACGAATGTCCCGGTTGTGGTTCGCAACGCGCCATTCATCAGCTGTTACACTTAAATATTGCTTCTGCATTAAAGTATAATGCTTTTGTCGTTATGGCAATACCATATCTGTTTTTGGCATTATACATGGAGTATTTTGGGGGAAAGGTGCGTTTCCCCAATACCTACGTAGTTCTTTACGGAAAGAATGCGGCTATTGTAATTCTGATTTTTATCGTTCTTTTCTGGATAGTTAGGAATTTGATATAAGATATCTTACAGCTTTTCTTTCAAGAACTTTCCGGTATATGACCCTTCGAAGTTTGCAACTTCTTCAGGGGTTCCCGTGCATACAATATTTCCTCCCTCTTTTCCACCTTCGGGGCCTATGTCTATTATGTAGTCGGCACTCTTTATTATCTCCATGTTGTGCTCGATAATGATTATTGTATGCCCCCTATCTATGAGTGCATTAAAAGCCTTCAGAAGAGTTTTTATATCGTGGAAATGAAGCCCCGTTGTGGGTTCATCGAAGATGAATATTGTAGGTTTGTCTTTCTCCTGCCCAAGGTAGTATGCTAATTTCACTCGCTGGTTTTCGCCCCCTGACAGAGTCGAGGATGTTTGTCCCAGCTTGATATATCCTAGTCCGACATCATGTAGTGGCATGATTTTTTTGACAATTTTCTTTTCAGTCGCATTGTTGTGCTGACTGAAGAACTCTATCGACTCATCAACTGTCATATCCAGCACGTCGGATATGTTCTTTCCTTCGTACTCTATTTCCAGTACATCTTTTGAGTATCTCTTTCCGCCACAGGATTCGCACACTAGGCGGATGTCAGCCATGAACTGCATCTCCACGGTTATTGTTCCTTCACCTTTACACTCTTCGCATCGACCACCTTCAACGTTGAAAGAAAAGTATGCCGGTGTGTAGCCCATCTGCTTTGCGAGTGGTTGTGCGGCGTAAAGTTTTCTTATTTCATCGAAAGCTTTGATGTAAGTTACCGGGTTTGACCTTGAAGATGTACCTAACGGATTTTGATCGATTAGCTCTACAGCTTCAGCCATCCTGAGGTCACCGCTTATAGATGTGAAATCGACCTTTTCTAATGCTTCTCCTTTGTATTTGTGGTTAAGAGCATTGTATAAAATGTCATTTACCAGAGAAGATTTTCCAGACCCACTGACACCTGTGACTACTGTCATTACGTTAAGTGGAAACTTGACATCAATATTTTTCAGGTTGTTGTGGCGAGCACCTTTTATTTCTATGTAACTGTTCCATTTACGTCTGATGGATGGAACCTCTATCTTTTCCTCCTTGGTCAGGTATTTTACTGTGTAGCTGTTACTTTTCTTTTCCAATTCTGACACCTTCCCTTGGTAAACGACCTCTCCTCCAAGACGCCCTGCTTTGGGCCCTATATCCACAATGTAGTCTGCAGCCCGTATTATATCTTCGTCATGCTCAACAACGACTACAGTGTTGCCAAGTTGTTGAAGTTGTTTAAGAACTTTTATTAGAAGATATGTGTCACGTGAATGAAGGCCAATGCTCGGTTCGTCAAGTATGTATAAAGATCCAACAAGGCTGCTGCCTAGAGATGTGGCTAAGTTGATTCGTTGGCTTTCACCACCCGACAATGTGTTTGACAGACGGTTTAGTGTCAGATATCCCAAGCCTACATCACAAAGAAATCCGATACGACTATTTATTTCAGAAAGCAACCTGTCGGCGATAGCTTTTCTGGTGTCGTCAAGAGTGATGTTTTTGAAAAACTCTCTAAGTTCGGAAACAGGCATTGTTACAAGTTCAGATATTGATTTGTTGCCCACCTTAACGTAGTTAGCCTCTTTCTTTAGTCGAGTCCCCTTACACTCGGGACAGTCTGTCTTGCCTCTATATCGTGCCAGCATAACACGGTTTTGTATTTTATATAGGTTCTTCTCCAACATATCGAAGAAGTCATTAATGCCGTAAATGTTATGCTCGTGTCGCCCATTCCATAAAATATCTTTTTCCTCTTCATTTAGGTCGCTGTATGCTCTGTGTATTGGAAAATCAACTTTGTATGCGTTGTTTACGAAATACTGTTTCCATTCGCTCATCTTGTCTCCTTTCCAGCATCTTACGCATTCCTCCTGTACAGAGAGGCTTTTGTCGGGGATAACCAGATTTTCATCTATGCCGACAACTTTGCCAAATCCTTCGCATTTGGGGCATGCGCCGGCAGGGCTGTTGAAGTTGAACATTATGTCGGTAGGTTCTTCGAACACTATGCCATCAGCCTCGAAGCTGTTTGAGAATGTAAATGTTTCTACATCCTTTTCTCCCCAGAATCTTATTATGCATTGTCCTTTGCCTTCGAGAAAGGCTGTCTCAACAGAGTCGGACAATCGATTTATTGTAGACTTGTCGGAAGAACATGACAATCTGTCAATTACCAATAATATGTCTTCCGCTTTTGGGAGTTTTTCCTGTTCGAGAAGTTCGTCAATCCTATAGAATTGGTCGCCAACATCTACGCGGTTGTAGCCCTCTTTCATAAGCACTTGCAACTGTTCTCTTGTTGAGCGATTTTGACGAAGTTGTATGTGACAAAGAACCGCCATTCGTGTTCCTTCTCGATATTGTTTCATCTTTTCAATAATGTCGGAAACATAATGTCTCTTCACTTCGACACCTGACACGGGAGAAATAGTTTTACCTACTCGTGCATAAAGCATACGCAGGTAGTCGTAAATTTCGGTAGATGTTCCGACTGTTGAGCGTGAATTCCTTGATATGGTCTTTTGCTCGATGGCTATTGCAGGAGGAATACCTTTGATGTAGTCAACCTCCGGTTTGTTCATGCGCCCGAGGAACTGTCGTATATATGCAGAAAGGCTTTCAACGTATCGTCGTTGGCCTTCTGCGTAAAGAGTGTCAAATGCTAATGATGATTTGCCGGAACCTGATAATCCCGTTATTACTGTGAAGCTGTTTCTAGGTATGACAACATCAATGTTCTTGAGGTTGTTTACTCTTGCTCCTTTTATTTCTATCTGTTTTGGATTGCTCATAAAGTAAAAAAGATAACCAACAAAGTTAATCACTTTGTAGAGCTTAAAAAAACGACAATGATAGGTATAATTTTTATTAACTAAATTATTTAATTGGATAAGTTAATGTTCTTAGTAGTTCATGCGAATTTGATGGAAAAATAGTTAGTTCCGAATATGAACAAACAGAGTCAACCGGGGTCAAATCCAGACATATATATTAATATATCTTTTAATGCTCACTTTTATGTATTTTTGCATCGATAAAATATATAAGGACGTAAGAGCATTTTTATGAAATTTTGTGTTGTTATTTGGTATTTGAAGAGTGTCTGTGAATAACATTTTTGGTTATATTTGTAATGATAAATATTGCATAAAAATACTTTTGTATTTAGAGGACTAAATTGGAGAGAATAATTATGAGAATACTTTTAATGTCGTTAAGTGAGTTTACGCTACCATTAGAGAATCCTGTGTTGATATTTGCAATATTGTTGTTGATAATATTTTTGGCTCCATTGCTTCTTCAGAGGCTTAACGTACCCAGTATTATTGGTTGGATTGTGGCCGGAATTATTGTTGGTCCTTTTGGTTTGAATTGGATAGACAATCACAATGCAGGTGTTGAGATGTTCTCGACAATCGGGTTGCTGTATATAATGTTTATAGTGGGTTTGGAGCTCGATTTTAATGAGTTTATCAAGAATAGAAACAAGAGTGTTGCGTTTGGGGCATATACTTTCTTTATACCTCTGATTATTGGTTTCCCTGTATGTCACTATCTTTTGGGATATGATTTTAATTCAAGTCTGCTGACTGCCAGTATGTTCGCAACGCATACTTTAGTGGCTTATCCTATTGTAAGCAGGATGGGGGTAGCGAAGAATCAGGCTGTAGCAATAACAGTTGGTGGCACTATTTTGACAGATACAGCAGTGTTGATATTGTTGGCATTGATTATGTCGAATAATGATGGAGGGCTTCAAATAGGCTTTTTCATTAAACTGTTGTTATCGTTGGCAGTATTCTCTGTAATCATCTTTATGATTGTGCCACGCATCGCGAAGTGGTTTTTTCAGAGGACAGACTCGGAAAAATACACAAACTTTATTTTTGTCCTGTTCATAGTGTTTGCTTCAGGTTTTTTGGTTGAATTGGGTGGTATAGAACCAATTATAGGTGCATTTGCCGCCGGGTTGGCGCTCAATAGGCTGATACCTCACTCATCGGCATTAATGAACCGTATAGAGTTTTTTGGAAATGCACTTTTCATACCAATATTCTTGATTTCGGTTGGTATGCTTGTTGATGTGTCGGTGGTTTTTCAGGGTTCAAGAACTTTGGTTGTAGCCTTTACATTGACGGCAATGTCTCTGGTAGGTAAATATATTGCAGCATACGCTACCAGAAAAACATTTGGATACACTCGTACAGAGGGGCAGTTGATTTTTGGGCTGAGTAGTTCGCATGCGGCTGCAACACTTGCAATCATACTTGTTGGGTATAGAGCAGAAATTATAGATGAATACATACTTAACGGTACTATTATACTTATTCTCATAACCTGTTTGGTGGCAACGGTTGTCACGCAACGTGCGGCAAAGAAGCTTGCTATGAGTGAGGAAAATGCCCCACTTACACCGGATAAGATGGGAGAGTTTGCCCAAGAAAAGATTCTTGTACCTATAGCAAACCCTTCTAATATAGGTCATCATGTTGAGCTGGCGCTACTGCTTAAAGATAAGAAGTCAGTTAATACTATTTCGTTGTTGGGGGTAATGCCGAATAATGAAGAGGTTGAAAAGAATATTGTTAGTTATCGGAAACAACTTCAGGAGTTTGTTTCTACTGCAACAGCTGCAGAGGTGGATGTAGATATCATTACCACAATCGATCATAATCCATCTGATGGCATTGCAAGGATTGCAAGAGAAACCATGACGGATATTGTTGTTTTGGGATGGCCCGGTAAGATTGGTCTATGGGATAGGTTGTTGGGAGATAAGTTAGGCTCTATCATCCGTAGTTTGGATAAGAACCTGTTTGTTTGTAAGATTGACAATAACCTGATTACTAATAAAAGGATAGTAGTTTTGTCTCCTCCTTTTGCAGAAAGAGAGGACGGTTTTGCTCTGTGGGTAAGCAAGATGGTTAAGCTGTCGTCGGAGTTGTCGATACCTATATTTCATATGGGAGATCAGGCTACTCATGATGCAATGGTTGGCATAGTTAAATCAGGAAACATAACGTTTGAACCATTTAACAGTTGGGATGATAGCGATATTTGCGCAGGCAAGATAAAAGAGAATGATTTGATTGTGTTGATATCTGCACATAATGGATATATTTCACATATCCCCGTGTTAGAGATGCTCCCTACACGTATTGAGAATGCATACCCTGATAACAATAAGATAGTTATTTATCCTAAGAAACAGAGTGCAGAAGAGTTGCGCGAAACTACAGACAGCTTGATTTTTACACCACAATAAAGAGTTTTTTTGATGAGAAGAGTTATTATAGTGTTATTGGCATCATGTTTACTGATTGGTCTATACTCTTGTGGCAGTAAGCAGGTTGCTTTGACTCGTGTGCCGGACAGCACACCCAAACGTGAGTTTAGAGGTGCTTGGATTCAGACAGTCGGGCAATCGAGATACCAATTGATGAACAGCGCTGCCATGAAACATTATCTTGCAGAGTCGGTGAGGAAGCTTGATGAAGCGGGAATAAATGTGGTAATATTTCAGATAAGACCAGAGGCAGACGCTTTTTATAAGTCTGAACTTGAACCGTGGAGCAGGTTTTTGACAGGAGAGCAAGGTAAAGCTCCTGATGATGTCGGGTTTGACCCTTTGGCTTTTATTATTGAAGAGTGTCATAAGCGAGGTATGGAGTTGCATGCATGGATGAATCCATATAGAGCAAAGACTAACATTAGCAATAAGTTAGCCGATAGTCATATATATTGGAGATATCCAGAGAGATTTGTACAATACGGACAACAGCTGTTTTTTGACCCCGGGTTGCCTGAAAATAGGTCTTTCATTTGTGAAGTGGTTAGAGATATAGTTTCAAGGTATGATGTAGATGCTATTCACATGGATGATTATTTTTACCCTTATCCGATAGCAGGAGAGAAGTTTCCGGATGATAGAAGTTTTCAGATGTATGCTGCTGAACAAGGATTTGCCACGAATCAAAGAGGCGATTGGAGAAGAAACAATGTTAACTTGCTTATACAACAGATAAAACTAACGATTGCGAGCGTTAAACCATGGGTTCGATTTGGAATCAGTCCTTTTGGTATATATAGGAACAAACGAAGTGATGCAAATGGTAGCGAGACCAATGGTTTGCAGAACTATGACGACCTATATGCAGACATTAAACTTTGGGTTGAGAAAGGGTGGATTGACTATAACTTACCACAACTATATTGGGAGATAGGACACAAAGCAGCTGATTATCATACTTTATTAGATTGGTGGAATGAAAACAATTATCATCAACAATTATATATTGGTCAGGATATTAAAAGAAGTTTAGACAGACAAGAGCTTAAATTAAAGATTGATTTGGCAAGAAGCAAGTCGTTTGTCAATGGCAATTGTTTTTGGTATGGCTACCAAATATTGGAGAACTTTGGTGGTGTTTCCGACATGTTGAAGAGTGATATACATAGGACAAAAGCTTTGGTGCCGGCATATACACATATGCATGAAGGAAAACCTAAAAAGGTGGATAAGATTGCAGATGTTCTCACTGAAGATATGCATTTTTTGACATGGGAACATGATGGAGATAAAAATAATCCTGAGACGGCACATAAGTTTGTTGTTTATAGGTTTTCGGCAGGTGAGAAGGTTGATATTAACAGGTCGGAAAATATTGTTGCCGTTACTACTGATAACTTTTTTGTTTTACCATATGAGGGTGGAAAAAGTAGTTATACTTACGTTGTAACAGCGTTGGATGCCTTTGGAAACGAATCGAAGATTAGGAAAAAGAAGGTTAAGTTATGAATCATATAGAGAGTATGTCAAGATGAAAGAAAATGAGCAGTTTAGGATGACGGCAAAGACTTTTGCAGAACTTGAAGATGTTCTAGCAGAAGAGTTGATTGAGCTTGGCGCCAATGATGTAGAGATAGGTAAGCGGATGGTGTCTTTCACAGGAGACAAAGCTCTTATGTATAAAGCCAACCTGCATTGCAGAACAGCATTGAGAATATTGAAACCCATATATGAGTTTAGGGCAGATAGTGCAGATGAAGTTTACGAAGCAATAAAGAACTTTGACTGGGAGAAGTATATGACTTTGGAGAATACATTTTCAATAGATTCAGTAGTATTCTCAAATATATTTACTCACTCAAAGTTTGTTGCATATCGAGTTAAAGATGGTATTGCTGATTGGTTTAACGAGAAGTACGGCAAACGTCCTTCAGTTAGCGTATCTAACCCTGATGTGGTGTTTAATATACATGTGTCTCACAATAATTGTACTTTGTCGTTAGACAGTTCGGGTGAGTCGCTTCACAAGAGAGGGTACCGAGTAGCACAAACAGAAGCACCACTTAACGAGGTGTTGGCAGCCGGCATTATTTTGAAGACAGGTTGGAAAGGAGAAACTACATTCATCGATCCTATGTGTGGGTCGGGAACGTTGTTGATAGAAGCTGCAATGATAGCGTTGGGTATTCCTCCGGGGATTCATCGTCAGAGGTTTGCATTTGAAAAATGGCCTGATTTTGATGAAGAGCTATTTAAGGATTTATACAATGACGACTCAGGGAATAAGACCTTTAATCATAAAATAATAGGGTCAGATATTTCCTCTAAAGCGATATCTATTGCAGAAAAGAATATCAGGAGTGCGGGTTTGAAGAATTATATCGAGATTGAGACTAAAGCTTTTCAGCAGTATGAAGAGGCTCCGGATAAGGCTGGCATAATTGTGACAAATCCACCATACGGCGAGAGGCTAAAAGTGGATGAGTTGGAGAGTCTGTATTCGATGATAGGAGAGAAACTAAAACATGTTTTCAGTGGTTACAAAGTATTCATACTTAGTTATAAAAAAGAGGCATTTAAAGCTGTTGGGCTACGGCATTCCAAAAGATTCTTTTTGTATAATGGTGCGCTTGAGTGTGAGTTGCGCGAGTACAATATGTTCTCCGGAAAGAGGAGCAATCTGAGCAAAGACGAGGTGGCACAACTGAAGGAGTCCAGGAAGGGCGATTATAGGAAAGAGAGGAATTCTCTTGAAGGTGCCAGAAGAGCCAATAGGTCTAGAAGAATTGAAGAAGAAGGGCTTGATAGAAGGCGTAAGAGGTTTGAGTTTCGTGATAAGAAAAAGAGTTTTGAAAAAACGGGTAAAAGAGAATTTGATAAGCGTAGAGGGGAGAGGAAAGAACAGAAAACAGGTAGTAAGAGGAAAAGTGAGTGAGAAGTTAAATATTATATGAAGTTCTTTAATTAATATCAATAAGCGCTCATATTAAGTATAAATGAATAAATTAGTAGATAATTACAACGAAGACAATAATGGATATTAAGATAGTAAATAATTCAAAGCATGCATTGCCTGAGTATGCTACGCAGCATTCTGCCGGTATGGATCTTAGGGCGAACTTGGATAAACCTATTGTTTTGAAGCCTATGCAGAGAGCACTTGTGCCTACCGGTATTCATATTCAACTTCCTGAGGGTTATGAGGCACAGATACGCCCTCGTAGTGGTCTTGCCATCAAGCATGGCATAGGAATAGTTAATGCACCGGGCACTATTGACGCGGATTATACCGGAGAAATAAAGGTGATATTGATAAATTTTTCAGATGAGTCATTTACTATTGAAGATGGTGAAAGAATTTGTCAGATGGTGATAGCAAAGTATGAAAAGGTGGATTTGAAGTTGGTTGATATTTTGGATGAGACTGAACGTGGCGATGGAGGTTTTGGGCATACAGGGAAAAATTAGAATGAAAGGATGAATCATAAAATTATATATAGAATAGTATACCTTTGGATAACTCTGCTTTGTCTGTTTGGGAGTACAATTTCGAGTTATGCCAGTGAAAAGGATAGAAGGAAGTTTGATTATTATTTCTATGAAGCTCTGAATGCAAAGGCTTTAGGAGATTATGACAGGGCTATGGATCTTTTAAAGTATTGCCACTCTCTCGATTCAACAAACTCCAACGTGTTAATAGAGCTGGGAGTCTTATATAATGTATTGCAGGAGAAGGATTTGTCATTAGAGTATTTAAAGTCTGCCGTAAAAAATGATAGTACGAATTTCTACTATAATATGATGTTGGCCGGTTTGAGCAGGGAGTTGGGTCTGAAACAAGATCTTGTAGACATTTATGAACGTATGCTCGAACTTTATCCTGATAGGACAGATGTTTATTTTCAGTTGGCAAATGCCTATGCCGATAACGGCGAATTGGAAAAAGCTATAGATGCACTTAATGAACTGGAGAAGAGTTTTGGAGTTTCAGAAACATTGGCTCTAAGTAAGTTCAGGCTTTTTTCGATGTTGGACGACAGGGACAGGGCCTATGATGAGATAAGACAGATAATAGATAAAAATCCTACTGATGTTCGTTATATGATTTTGATGGGAGATCTGTATTTGGAAGATAATGAACAAGAAAAGGCTTTAGATTATTATAAGATGGCTGAGGCTGTGGATGCTTCATTTCCTGCTCTAATTCTTTCTATGGTTAAATATTATGAAAAGCTGGGAGATAGTGATTCAGCATATGAAGAGTTGAATAAAGCTATTGCAAATAGTGAGATAGAGGTTGAGTCAAAATTGCAGCTATTGACTAGTTATTTGGGAATGTTGTACAAAAATAAACAAGACCTTAACAAGGCATTGCCGTTATTTGATTATATGTTCGAGCAATATCCGAACTACTCGGAGCTTAATATGCTATATGGTGGTTTCTTAGAACAACAAGAAAAGAATGATAGAGCCATTGAACAATACAGAAAATACATTGATAGTAATCCGAATAGTCCCGAAGGTTATGAGCAAATAATAAGAATTGCATTGCGGAGTGAGGATTATAAGATGGTGGAAACAATATCAACAGAAGCGATAAGGAATGTTCCAAATGAGCCACAATTCTATTATTATTTAGGAGCAGTGTATTATCAATATAATGATTATAAAAAGGCTCTTAAGACATTTGAAGAAGGATTGGAAAATTCTACTTTTAGGAATCCTGCATTAGAATCGGATTTCTATGGTCAGGTGGGTGACTTGAATCATGTGTTGGGTAATGATGAAAAGGCTTTTGAAAACTATGAAAAGGCTCTTGAGCTTAATCCCCAAAACCTGATGGTGTTGAACAATTTCAGTTATTACCTATCTGTGTTGGGTAGCGATTTGGATAAGGCAGAGAGAATGAGTTCAATCACTATAAAAGCTGAACCAATGAACTCTACTTTTCTGGATACCTATGGTTGGGTGTTATATAAGCAAGAGTCGTATGTGATGGCCAAAATATACATTGAAAAGGCTATTGAGTATGAGGAAGATGAGCCATCAGCTGAAGTCCATGAGCATTATGGTGATGTCTTGTATAAGTTGGGGGAGAAGGATAAAGCTTTGGAAGAATGGAAAAGAGCAAAAGAACTCGGTGGTGATTCGAAGGCTTTGAATAAGAAAATAAGGACAAAGAAAATGAAAGATTAGTATTATAAAGTATAGCTATGAAGAGGATTTATATTAAAAGAATATTATATGTAGTTTTAATTTCTGCGATTATTCCTATAAATTCATGTAAGAGTAAGAGAGATGTTATTAAATTAACTTCGCCGGTTGAAGATAAAGCTAACAGTGAACTATTTTCGGATATATTGGATAATGCCTTAGAGTTTGAGTCGTTGTCTGTCAGGCTGAATATAGGCTTGACGACAAAGTCGAACTCATTAAGCTCAAAGGCACAAATGAAGCTGTTGAAGGATAGAGGAATGATGGTATCAGTACAGCCTCTGTTTGGCATAGAGGTGTTAAGATTATATATTGACCCTGATTATGTAGTACTTATTGATAGAATGAATAAGAGGTATGTCAGAGAATCAATGGAAACTGTCAAGAGTCTGTATCCTATGGGTTTTGATTATTACACATTACAGTCGATATTGACAAACAGCTTGTTTGTTTCAGGTAAGAAAGATGTTACTAAAGATGATTATCACTTGTTTAACTACAACAAGAGTTCAGAACTCAGCTACTATTTGACAAATAGAGATAATGAGTCACAAGTGGACTACTCATTCAGTGTTAATGGTGATGATAAGATTACTTTTACTAATCTGACACAGCAGGATACCGGCTACTCATTACAGTGGACCTACTCAAGCTTTGTAGCTTTGGGAAAAGGTGAAATATTTCCGCAAAGGATGAATTCAACTTTGATGAATAGTAAAAGGAGGTTGGACGTTACTATGGATTTTACGAACTTTGTAGTTGATGAACCTGTTGAGTTATCTGTCGATATTCCAGATAGTTACAATAAGGTGTCAATAGCAGATATTATTAGATTAATCACAAAGAGTTAATGTACAGGACAGCGTTATTTTTTGTTTCGTTATTTGCTGTTAGTTGTTTGTTTGCCCAAACAGCTCAGATTGAGAATTTGCAAAAACAAAGGCAGATTCTTCAGGAAGAGATAAAGAATACCAACAGATTGTACTTAGACGTAAAGAAAGAAACTACCACACTTCTGGACCGTATCAACTTAATCAATAAACAAATAGACGCCAGGAAAGAATTAATTAATGTGGGCAGGGCTGAAATTGAAGCATTGACCAATGAGGAGAGAAAGCTTGAAAAAGAAATAGACAAGCTAAACGCGGAGTTGAAAGAAAAGCAAGGTAACTATGCTAATGCCATAAAGGGCATGATAAATCAAAAATATAATCAGAATAGGTTATTGTTTGTTTTGTCAGGTAAGTCGCTGGGTGAGTCTTTGCGACGTATGCAGTATTTACGAGAGTATTCTAGGTGGAGAAGAAGTCAGGCTGATGATATAAAGAGACAGAACGAAGAGATAACTTTGAAAAAGGAGGCTCTGGCAGCTGCTAAAGTTGAGAAAGAAAAGGCTCTAGCATCGCTAGAGGAAGAGCAATCGAAGCTTAGGGGAGAAGAGCAAAACAGACAGAAAGAGATGTCGGAAGCTCGTGGCAGAGAAAAACAGTTGAAAAAGAGCTTACAAGATAAACAACGACGGGCTAATCAGCTAAACAATCAGATTGAGAGACTTATAGCTGAAGAGGTGGCACGTCAAGAACGTGAAGCGGAAGCAAGACGCAGAGCAGAAGAGGCAAGACGCAGAGAGGCTGAAGCTAAATCATCTGCTGCCAATAAGGCTAAATCGGGCACAGACAAGAGAGATGAGGAGATAGCAAGAGTTGAGCCTGCTCCCAAGATAGAATCGGGAACATCTTCGTCGGAGTCATTTAATCTTTCAAAGGTTTTTGCAGAGAACAAGGGTAAGTTGCCAATGCCGGTAACAGGAGCGTCGTCTATAGTTGGCAGCTTTGGAACAAAAAGACACAGCGAATGGAATGTGACGACAAACAGTAACGGTATTGATATTCAGGCAGAAAGAGGGGCATACATTAGATCGGTTTTTGATGGTGAAGTGTCGAAAGTATTTTCTTTCCCCGGTTCTAACACATGTGTTATCGTAAGGCATGGTGATTATTATACTTTCTATGGTAACATATATGATTTACATGTCAAAGCGGGGGATAAAGTAAAAACCGGACAATCGTTGGGACGAATATTCACAGATCCGGATTCAGGCGTTTCGACGATGCACTTCCAGTTGTGGCAAAAGACAAATAAATTGAATCCGACACCATGGTTGAGGAGATAAAAGTTAAATTGAAATAATATCTATTGATTATGCCGTTAAATATTAGGCTCATTGTGATGAATTTTCTCCAATTTGCAGTCTGGGGAACATATCTGACTTCTATGTCGAGGTATTTAGGGCCCGTTGGTATGGGGGCTAATATTGGAATCTTTTATTCGGTACAAGGTATTGTATCGATATTTATGCCCGCTCTGATGGGGATTGTAGCTGATAGATGGGTGCCGACACAGAAGCTGCTTGGCGTTTGCCATCTGTTGAGTGCTGCATTTATGCTGTCAGCCGGTCTATATGGTATAAGCGCCGGGTACGGTGTCTCTTTTAGTCTGTTTTTTACTCTCTATACCTGCAGTGTGGCCTTTTATATGCCAACACTCGCGTTGTCAAACTCAGTAGCATATACAGTATTGGATAGAGCTTCTATGGATACAGTTAAAACCTTCCCATCAATAAGAGTTTTCGGTACAGTTGGTTTTATATTTTCTATGTGGCTGATAGATATTCTTGGATATCAAACTAGTGCTAAGCAGTTTGTTGCCAGCGGGTTAATAGGTCTATTGCTTGGAATGTATGCTTTTACTTTGCCAAATTGTCCTATCAGCACCGACACAGATGATAAAACACTTGCACAGAGATTTGGCTTGGATGCTTTCAAGTTATTTAAGGATAGAAATATGGCATTGTTCTTTATTTTCTCGATGCTACTTGGTGTGTCATTACAAATAACCAATGGCTTCGCTAATCCATATATTGCCAGTTTTGAATCTATGCCTGAGTATGCCAACAGTTTTGGAGTGAAGCATTCTAATATACTTATTTCAATTTCTCAAATATCAGAGGCCTTTTGTATATTGTTGATTCCTTTCTTTTATAGTAGGTTTGGTATTAAAAGGGTCATTCAAATTGCAATGGTTGCTTGGGTTCTGAGGTTCGGATTCTTCGGTATAGGTAATCCCGGAGGCGGTTTATGGTTGTTGGTTGCATCAATGCTGGTTTACGGAGTTGCCTTCGACTTCTTCAATGTCTCAGGTTCTTTGTATGTTGATAAAGAATCTCCCCATTATCTGAGGGCAAGTGCGCAAGGTATGTTCATGTTGATGACTAATGGAATTGGAGCAACTATAGGAACGCTTGTAGCACAATGGGTGGTTAATAAATATACCAGTTGGCAGGATGTGTTAGTTGATGGTCAGATGAAATCACTAATGGTAGGTGATTGGCAAAAAGTTTGGTTTATTTTTGCCGGTTACGCTTTAGTAGTTGCAGTTTTGTTTACAATTCTATTTAAGCAAAAGCAAGTTTCAGCAAGATAATATTTGAAGCTTAGTAATAAATAAAGCCACACTATTTCAATAGTGTGGCTTTATATTTATAGATAACTATTTAATTACTCCATAGGCATCATTACTACTGTTGCTATGTTACCCTGATCTAGAAGCTGTTTAGCAAATGATTGTACATCTTCTTTGGTAATGCTATTCACAATATCAAGATACTTACTATGATTATCTTCTCCATAGTAATACTTTGAGTCGAGTATGCTTATCCAGTAGCTATTCTCTTTAATGTCTTCATTGAACTTTTTATTCATGTGTCCAATAACTTTAGAGAAATCCTCTGTGCGTGGGCCGTTTGTAGCGATATTGTTTAATTCGTCTATTACAATTTTATTTAAGTGTGACATTCTTTCCTGGTTGGGATCAGTGTCAAATGTTATTTGTAAAATTGTTTGCCCTTCGGGATATCTTGAGATGGTACCTGCCGAATAGACGCCGTATGTTCCACCCTCTTCTTCTCTGACTTTTTCTGTATACACTATGTCTAATACTTGGTCAAATACACTCATGAGTAAGATATTTTTCTGATCTCTAACCATATTGCCACTAACAATATTGAATACCGAAGACTTGTGATTCTTCATTTCTCTACGGAAGATGTTTTCTTTTACACCCTTATTATATTCCATAGGTATAGAAACTTGTTCATTCTTAGTCCCTGCAGGGAGAGAAGCAAGATATTGTTCTATTACTGGTCTCACTTTATCTAAGTCAATATTACCTACGAATGTGAATACAAAGCTACCTGGGTTACCAAACATTTTTTTGTTCATAGCAAGCATCTTGTCGTAATCAAGTTTTTCTAAATCGCTTGCTTTAATTCTGGTAGTTATAGGATTATCACCATAGATAGTTGCAGTAATAGAATCTGAAAATGACACCATTGGCTCGGCTTCTTGATTCTTCAGTTGTGTTTCAGTACGCTGTATATATGATTGGAAAGCATCTTCGTCCTTTCTCTGAGCGGTAAAATAGAGATACACTAATTGAAGCATTGATTCGAAGTCTTTTATTGAAGATGAGCCATCGAATCCTTGAGATCTCAATGCCACACCAGGACTTACAGACGCTGTTTTTCCTGCAAGTACTTTTGGAAGATCAGTTGCACTAAAATCGCCTACACCTCCAATAGTAAGGATTCTTCTGGCCATCCTGCTGTTTATTGGGTCGTCCAATCCAAATATAGAATAACCTCCTGGAGCAGTAGCCGTCATGAGTATCTGATCATCTTTGAAATTTGTGTTCTTCAAAACAACCTTTATGCCGTTCTCTAATGTCCATATTGTAGCATCCATTTCATTGTCTTTCTCCTCTTTAACAATCTTTCCTGATACAGGAGGGTTAGAGATCAATGGCTTGTCAATTACTTCTGCTACATACGGAGCAATGTCTTCAGATTTTACAGCACTGACAACTGATAGTAACTCCTCTTCTGATGGATAAACCAGACCTTCTTTTTCAGGACCTGTGATGGCAATCACTAGATTTTCATCGCTGATAAGTTGTTGAATAGTCTGATTTACATATTCAACAGGAATATTAGGAGCAACAGCTTGGATGAATTGATATTCAAACTCTATGCCCGGAATAGGATCACCGTCAATAAATGCTTTAACATACTCCTGTGAATAAGTGGCGTTCCTTTCCTTTTCCCTATTGTTATAGGCATCTTCGTAGCCTTTTATGATATTTATTCTCGCGATATCGTATTCTGACTCAGAAAATCCATGTTTTGCGGCCCTTTCAGTTTCCCTAACTAGAGTTGCCAGCGCCTCCTTAATCTTGTCTTCACCGGTGCTTCCGACAACAGTCCAAGCATCTTTGGTTTTTGCTACAAAATAATCGTCATCATATGCATATCCCGATGTAATCGGAGCATTTGGTTTCTGTGTTAATTCAGCAAATCGTTGATTTATCATCGCTGATGCAGCATTTAGGATATATTGTGATATATAACCAACCTGAGTCTTTTTTAGTTCTTCAGGGATAGGGTCATGTTTATAGAATAGCATGATGTTGGTTCTTGTAGCCTCAACATCTGAAGCGACTGCAACAAGTGGCTCTTTGTTATCGGGTACAGGAAAATAAACTCTTTCTGCTCTATTATCATCCAACTTTATGCCTGAAAACAAGTCAATTACTTTTTGTTCCATCTCCTTTGCATCAAAATCACCTACTATGATTATGCCTTGCAGATCAGGTCTATACCATTTATGATAGTAAGCAACTATCTCATCTCTTGTGAAATTGTTAATTACATCTATACTGCCTATTGGCATTCGTTTGGCATATTTGCTGTCAGGATACATCTTAGGTAGCAGTTGATCCCATAGACGTTGCTGAGCTCCACCTCTGGTTCGCCATTCTTCGCGTATTACACCTCTCTCACTCTCTATTTCTTCTGAATCCAAAGAAATAGCATTAGACCAATCGTGCAAGATAAGTAGTGCAGAATCCATAAGATTCACGTTCGTAGTAGGAATCTCAGAGATATAATACACTGTCTCATCAAAAGAAGTGTAGGCATTGATATTATAGCCAAACTTAATTCCATTATTCTGTAAGTATTCAAGCATTTGCTTGTTCGGAAAATTGTCTGTACCATTAAAAGCCATGTGTTCCAAGAAGTGAGCCAAACCAGCCTGATTATCTTCCTCTTGCATCGAACCAACTTTTTGTGCAATGTAGAAGTCTGCTCTATTTTCCGGAAAACTATTGTGCCTTATGTAATAAGTCAGTCCATTTTCCAACTTGCCGGTAATAACATTGGGGTCGACCGGCAACGGTTGATTTTGTTGAGCTGATAAACATAATGTTGTCATTATCAGCGTAAGTACCATTAATCTTTTCATAATATGTTTTAATTCAAATTCTCTCTAATACAGTTTTCAAAAGATCCTCTATGCTTCCTTTGTACTCTGCTGTTGAGTCTAAGGCCACTCTATTAGCTATTATCGTACATACTGTCATAGCTTTGTGTCCCATCATACGAGACAATCCTGCCAAAGCAGAACTTTCCATCTCATAATTTGTGATAGAGTAATCTTCGTGTCTAAATGATTCGATCTTTGAGTTCAATTCAGGGTCGGCTAACGGTAATCTAACATACCGACCTTGTGGACCATAGAAGCCTATTGCTGAGATAGTTACCCCTTTAATCATGTCAAAGCCTATCCTTTCCACTAACTCTTCATCCGCATTAACAACGTATGGCAAACAATGAAATGGAGACCAGTTGACATGTTTTTGAAAAGCTTCTTCAAAAACCTCATCTCGCACCTTTGCAGAGTTAGCATAGTAATGTAGCAACCCATCGAACCCTATTGACTTCTCTGAAACTACGTAAGAGCCAATTGGACAGTGTGGTTGCATACCCCCAGATGTGCCCACTCTGACCATAGTCAGTTGTTTGAACTCTTCTTTCACACTCCTTGTGTCGAAATCTACATTAGCAAGTGCATCCAGTTCGGTTACGACTATGTCTATGTTGTCTGTACCTATACCATGAGAAATAGCAGTAATCCTTTTTCCTTTATACGTTCCGGTTATAGTATGGAACTCCCTATTCCTAACGTCACATTCGATCGATTCAAAGAACGATGCGGCAAGACTTACCCGATCAGGGTCACCCATCATTACTATTTTGTCGGCAAGTTGCTCAGGTTTGATGTGCAAGTGAAAAGCACTGCCATCAGGGTTAATTATTAATTCAGATTCCGGAATTACTCTCATAGCCTATTCTTTTAACGTTATTACTTGATTACTTGTTTGTGTCTTTTCCTCCACTATCAGGACGAGCAATTGAGTCCCTCATATTAGTGTCAGATTTAATATTTTCCATTCTATAGTAATCCATAATGCCTAGATTACCATTTCTGAATGCCTCAGCCATAGCAATTGGCACCTCAGCTTCAGCCTCAATAACTTTAGCCCTTGCCTCTTGAGCTTTAGCTTTCATCTCCTGTTCAAGAGCGATAGCCATTGCCCTGCGCTCTTCTGCACGAGCCTGAGCGATGTTCTTGTCAGCCTGTGCCTGATCCATTTGCAACACAGCTCCAATGTTTTTACCTATGTCGATGTCTGCAATATCAATAGACAGTATTTCAAATGCAGTTCCGGCATCCAAGCCCTTTTTTAAAACGAGCTTTGATATAGAATCAGGGTTCTCCAAAACCGACTTGTGAGAAACAGCTGAACCTATTGACGAAACTATACCTTCACCAACTCTGGCAAGAATCGTTTCTTCGCCGGCACCACCTACGAGTTGTTTTATGTTTGCACGCACTGTTACACGAGCCTTTGCAATAAGTTGAATACCATCTATAGCCACTGCAGAAACCGGAGGAGTATCAATAACCTTTGGATTTACTGACATTCTTACTGCTTCAAGAACATTTCTTCCTGCCAAGTCTATAGCAGTAGCCATCTGAAAGGTCAGGTCAATATTAGCCTTAGAGGCCGATACCAAAGCATGTACAACATCAACAACATTTCCTCCCGCGAGGTAGTGAGCTTCAAGATTATCACGTGAAACGTTTTTCAATCCGGCTTTGTGAGCCTCAATCATAGCATAAACTATAGTATAAGGTGGTACACGTCTTAGCCTCATTAAAAACAGCTGAATCAATGAAATACGTACACCTGCTGACATTGCATTTATCCAAAGGAAAAATGGCACATAATGAAAGAAAATGATTAAAAAGACAATTATTACAATAGCCGTAATAAGTAATGGAAGGGATAGGTCCATAACAGATATGTTTAATTAATTAATATTTTTTTTCTTACTAACACATTATAAGTCTCAACTTTAACTACTTCTACTTCAGAGTCTTCATCTATAAATTCGCCATCGAATGACTTTCCTTCCACAATAACACCATTTATCAGAATATTTCCGATAGGATTTAGGCGCGAAATTGCAGTGCCAACATCACCGACAGCCAAGTTTTTTATCTCGCTGTTGTCAACTTTGGCATCTATGTCTGTTTGAAGCGAAATCTTTTTTAGAGCTTTAGACTTAATGAGCCACACAAACGACCCCATCAACACTATAACAGATGTAGCGAGTGCAATATTACCGGCATTATTCCCTATAAATATGTAGGCATAAGCTATGCCACCAACTAAGAACACGACACCTGCAATACCTGCAATGCCCACACCCGGTAATAGGAAAATCTCTATGAGCAAAAAAAGTATGCCAAGAGTAATCGCTATAACTATTATTAATACGTGTAAAGACATATATTTTAGAAGCTGTAATTTGATTTTATTTCTTCATTCCTCGCTTGTAGCTTCAACTTTTCTACTTCAGCCTTCAATGACTCCACCTGTCTCTCGAGTTCAAGAATTCTAACTCTCAAGCTACTATTGTTGCCACCATCGTTAGCAAACCTCTCTCGCTCATGTCCCAAATCAACAACCATGTCTGTTAGTTGACGCTCAAGGTCCAATGATCTATTAAAGATAGATCTCGCATTAGAATCTCTAAAGTCATTCAACGAATGGTATGTTATCATATCATTAATCACAAAAGAAAAATCACGATCATTTACCTTGTCTTTTGAATCTCTTTGTTTGGCTACAGTATTTATTCTACTATAATCAACCCCCTCCTTCCATGTGTCTTTAATCGAAGATATTTTGGCCCTATTTGCTTTATAAGCCTCATCATCAGTCTCTACAAGCGAAACGACTTCATTAGGTATAAAAGTGTACACCACAACTGAATCTATCGGCTGATACCTGTCTGAAGCAAACCAGCCAACACTTTTTTCCTCATCTATCACCATCATGTAATCATTGAATGGAGAGTTAAATGGCATATTCAGCTGATTAGGAGTGAGGTACGAGTCACTTGCTAAGTTATATCTTGTTACGAATATGTCATAGCCTCCAAAGGTGTTATGACCTGTAGATGCAAAATAAATTGTCAAACCGTCATTCATCACAAAAGGATATGCTTGACTGCCATCTGAGCTTATGTTTTCTGGAAATCTCTTCTCATTGCCAAACGAATCAATAAGCTTGTCCATAGTGTAGAGGTTGTTATTTGATGAGTCAACTTCGTGTGAATAATATACTTTGTCCCCTTTCTCATTCATATAAAGTGTTCCATTGCCGGAGGCATTGATGTCTTTAAAAAAGTCTCTGACAGGCATTATAGATCCACTCGAACGACTTAGGTTATACGCATCCAAAAATGACTCTTTAGACAATACTATGCTATCAATGATCTGAATATCTTCGGTTCTGCTGACAGATCTTTCAAGTCTTGATAGATAATCAAGTGCATCATCCAGACGTGCTAATTCGTCTTTTTTTCTTCTGTTTACACGTTCAAATTTGTCAAATTCTTTATTGGCTTCCTCAAATCGATACATTTTTGTATATAACTCTCCAAGTTTAAAGTATGACTCAGTGATCCTTTTTTTTGATGCTGCCAAAAGCTCCTCCTCAGCTTCTTTATATTTTCCTATTCTCAATAAGGAATCTGCCCTATCAATAGACTGCCCAAAGATTGCCGTATCGATAGAAAAAACAAAAAATAAAAATACAATAACCTTAATTCTCATACCCATACTTTTCTATTTCAAAGATAGATAAAATACATTGATTAATCGAAGTTTTTCCTGAATTATATCGGCTAATTTGCTTTTTAGTTGTAAAAATATGACTAATTTTGATAGTTGTCTATAATTAGAATAACTAATTAAAATAATGCATATATGAGAAATTTTATTCTAACACTTTTGCTGATGTCAGGAGTCCTTTTTACTGTCGAAGCTCAAGATTGGGCTAATCTTAATAGATTTAGGGAAAGCAATGAAAAACTTGGTCCCGCTCGCACATGCGACACCAGAGTAGTTTTCATGGGTAATTCAATTACGCAGGGATGGATTGAGAAAGTTCCTGAATTCTTTGCTCCTGAAAAACAATATATCAATAGGGGTATAAGTGGGCAAACCACACCGCAAATGTTGCTTCGTTTTCGTCAAGATGTACTGAATTTGTGGCCTAAGGTTGTTGTTATTCTCGCGGGAACTAACGACATCGCTGGAAACACAGGCCCATCGACTTTAGAAATGATCGAAGATAATATTCACTCAATGACCGAGCTTGCACAAGCACATGGAATTCAAGTAGTACTATGTTCAGTACTCCCTGCTTTTGATTATGGCTGGCGACCTGGGCTTGAGCCTGCACAAAAAATCATTGAACTAAACAAAAGAATCAAACAATACGCAAACAGTCAGGGTGCTGTATATTGTGACTTTCACACAGCAATGACAGACGAAAGAGGCGGTTTGCCTAAAGAACTCTCCGAAGATGGCGTACATCCTAATGTTGCAGGCTACGATATAATGCAACCTATGGTTGAAAATGCTATCGCAAGAGCTTTGCTCATGTGGAAAGAATTCAAATAGCGGTTACACAATAAAAGTATTGATGCGCTGTTAAGTAAATAACTCTAACCGCAAATCGATATTTGCGATTAGAGTTATTTTTGTAGGTCTATATTCCATAATCCCAACATAGACTTATACATGAAATTTATACTTTTGCTAATGCCTGCTCGATGTCGGCAATTATATCATCTACATTTTCAATTCCCACTGAAAGACGAATAAGTTCAGGACGCACACCGGCAGCCTTTAATTGTTCATCGTTCAACTGTCTGTGAGTCGTTGTGGCTGGGTGAAGAACAGATGAACGTACATCGGCTACATGAGTAACAATGGCAATTAGTTCCAACTTATCAATAAACTGCTTACAAAGCTCTTTACCTCCCTTTAAACCAAACGAAATAACTCCTGATGAGCCATTCGGCAGATATTTTTTTGCTAACTCATGATATTTGTTACTCTTCAATCCAGGATAGTTTACCCATTCAACTTTGTCGTTATTTTCCAGATACTCTGCAATCCGTTGAGCATTTTTAGAATGTCGTTCCATTCTCACTGCCAAGGTCTCAAGTCCATTGTTTGTTAAAAAAGCATTTTGCGGAGACTGAATTGAGCCTAAGTCTCGCATCAATTGTACTGTTGCTTTTGTGATAAAAGCCCCTTTGCCGAATGCTTCGGTGTATGTTACACCATGATACGAATCGTCCGGTGTGGTTAGTCCTGGAAATTTATTAGGATATTTTGACCAGTCAAAATTACCGCTATCAACAATGCAACCACCCACAGAAGTGGCATGACCATCAATATATTTTGTTGTGGAATGCACCACTATGTCAGCTCCCCATTCAAAAGGTCTGCAATTTATTGGGGTAGGGAACGTATTGTCCACAATCAGTGGAACGCCATGCGAATGAGCAACTCTAGCAAACTTCTCAATATCCAATACTGCAAGGGCAGGATTTGCTAAAGTCTCACCAAAAACAAGTTTTGTGTTTGGTCTGAAGGCTTTTGCTAACTCATCTTCACTCGCATTTTGATCTACAAAAGTCACCTCAATCCCCATCCGTTTCATAGTTACTGCAAAAAGGTTATGCGTTCCACCGTATATGTTTGATGAACTGATAAAGTGATCACCGGCTTGACATAGATTGAATACTGCATAAAAATTAGCAGCCTGCCCCGATGAAGTAAGCATTCCGGCCACTCCGCATTCCAGTGCTGTTATCTTTGAAGCAACCTTGTCATTTGTGGGGTTCTGCAATCTGGTATAAAAGTATCCACTCGCCTTCAAATCAAACAGGTCGCCCATCTCTTCAATGCTGTCATATTTAAAAGTTGTCGACTGATAAATTGGTAATACGCGAGGCTCGCCACTCTTGGGAGCCCAACCTCCCTGAACACAAATTGTGTCGGCATTTAATTTATTACTTGACATGCTGTGTTTTGTTTTAAATTAGTCTTACTTATAACTGCAAATTTAATCATTTGTAGATAAATATAATGCAAGTGTTCCAAATATAAGAAAATATTGCTATTTTTGGTATGTATTATAGAATATTGCGTATTAACTGTATGCTGTTAATAACAATAAACAGAAAATTTATCTTTTATGTATCAGCCTGATTCTACTGATTTGAGAATTCTTCTCGAACTCCAACACAATAGCCGTTTAACCATTAAGGAGTTGGCATCCATAGTCAATTTATCTTCAACTCCTGTTTATGATAGAGTAAAAAGGCTGGAGAGAGAAGGTTACATAAAAAAATACGTTGCCATACTCGATTATGATAAACTTAATCGAGGCTTTGCTGTTTTTTGCAATCTAAAACTAACACAAATAAACCCCCAAATAGCCAATCAATTTACGGAGTTTATTTCCAATATTCCTGAAGTTGTTGAGTGTTATAATGTTTCAGGAGAATACGATTATCTCCTTAAGGTGATAACACCTGATATGAAACATTACCAGTCTTTTTTGATAAACACTTTAGGCGAATTTAATTATATAGCCGGTGTACAAAGTGTTTTTATCATGGAAGAAGTTAAGCAAACTTATGGTATAGTTGAATATGATAAATAACATACTCTCAAGGCCATTAGTAATTATAATTATCAAACGATGGATGTAATAAACAAAAAAGCACCTTAGTTAATGTCACTAAAGTGCTCTTTAAGGTGGTACCACCAGGAATCGAACCGGGGACACACGGATTTTCAGTCCGTTGCTCTACCGACTGAGCTATGGTACCCTCATAATTTCAAAATGCGGAGGCAAAGATAAGCTCATTTTTTGAAATTACAA
>JBMNSN010000018.1:0-34167 GCA_050945215.1 Fermentimonas sp.
GATCAAAATGAAGAGCAACAACAAGAGCAACAGCAGGATGACTCGGGTACTCAACCTCCTCAGGACCAAGAAAAGAGACCGGAGCAGCCCGATGAACCTGAACAGATGTCGAGAGACAATGCAAGACAGTTGTTGCAAGCATTAGAGCAGGATGAACGAGAGACTCAGGAAAAAGTTAACGAGATAAAGGCTCAAGAGAGAGAGGAGCGAGCAAAGGAGAATAGATTAAGAAACAAGAATTGGTAGGTTTTTTGTATGAAAAAATATACGAGTTATAATAAACTTAGAATTTTATTTCTGTTTGCGGTATTAGTTGCATCGACTACTGCTTTTGGGCAAGTCACTTTTAAGGCTACTGCACCTGCAACAGTGGTTGAAGGAGAGCAATTCAGATTGAGCTATGTATTGAATGAGGAAGGAAGGGATTTACGTTTGCCGGATATCTCTGATTTTGATGTGCTATTTGGACCAAGTACATCAACAAGCTTCAGCCAACGTACCGTTAATGGAAAGACCACTTCGGAGAGATCGGTTACTTACACATATATATTGATGCCCAAGAAAACGGGTACCTACACTATTGGGCCTGCATCGATTACAGTTGGAGGAAGCAAGTATGATTCTAACTCTCTTAAAATAGAGGTGTTGCCTCCGGATGAGTCACAGTCAAATAACTCATCGAGAGGAGGTGAAAATGAAGGTGAAAGAAGATCGTCGGGAGGAGGTACTGTTTCTAATACTGATGCATTCATAAGAGCGATTGTTTCGAAAAACAGTTTGTATGAACAGGAGGGCTTTACTGTGACGTTCAGATTGTACACCACTCTTAATGTTGTGAACTTTGGTAAGATTCAATTTCCTGAGTTTGAGGGCTTCATGGTTGAGGAGGTTGATATGCCTTCTAATCAGCAATTGAAGATGGAGAGGTATAACGGAAGAAATTATTATACTGCAGATTTGCGAAAGACCCTTCTTTTTCCACAACGTTCAGGAGATATTTCTATACCGAGCGGAAGGATAGAAATGGTGTTTTCGGTTCCGTCGGGTAGGAGTGTCTCTACGTTTTTTGGATCACAGGAATTGATGGCAGATGTTAGTAAGACGTTGGTTACTAATCCTGTGGTCGTTAAAGTTAAGCCTTTGCCATCAAATAAACCAGATAGTTATTCTAATGCTGTAGGTACTTTCGATATTAAATCCAGTATAAGTAGTACTAAAGTTAAATCGAATGAAGCGTTAGTACTGCGTTTTGAAGTCTCCGGAACCGGCAATATGAAGCTTATAAGTAATCCGGATATAGAGTTCCCTGACAATTTTGAGGTGTATGACCCTGTTATTAATAACTCGTTTAATGTGACTACAAACGGGCTTACAGGTATAAGGAGTGTGGAGTACACAGTTATCCCGAGGTATGAGGGTAGTTATTCTATCCCTGAGGTTGAATTCAGCTACTTTGATTTAAATACAAATTCATACAAGACTCTGAAGACTCCTGCATACGATGTTGTCGTGGAGAAAGGTGATGGCTCATCTTCATCACCGGGTGTCTTTGTTGGGCGTCAGGATGTTAATGTGGAACAGGATATAAGATTCCTTAAGACGGGTGAACCTAAGTATGTATTGGCTGATGATTATTTTGTAGGCTCGTTGGGTTATTGGATGTGGTATGTTGTGCCATTCTTGATGTTGGTGTTATTTTCTTTGCTTTACAGAAAGCGTGTTAGAGAGAATGCCAATGTTGTCTTGATGAAGAACAAGAAGGCAAACAAGACTGCTATTAAGCGTCTGAAAAAGGCTGAACAGTATATTCACTCTAAAGACAAAGAGAGTTTCTATGATGAAGTTTTGCGTGCTGTTTGGGGGTACTTCAGCGATAAGTTGTCGATGCCTGTTGCGGATTTATCAAAAGATAATATTGAAAGCGAGCTATCTAAGGAAGGGGTGGATGAGAAGTTGATAGGTAGGTTTATGAACATCCTAAACACGTGTGAGTTTGCAAGATATGCACCTGTTGAAGAAGATAATGAGCTTGACAGCTTGTATCAGGAGACGGTTTCTGCAATTGGTGACATGGAGGATAGTCTTAGGGTACGTGGTGGTAAAAAGTGATTTTATATGAAAAAATATAAGTTTATATATTTACTAATTAGCATCTTCTTAATTAGCAATGTTGTATTTGCTGAAGTTACTGAGTATTCTGTAAGCGTTGCAGTGAGTGACGAATCAGCTATTGGAGCGCCTGTCGAAAACGAAGGCCCTGCTATTGAAGCAGAGCAGAGTTATAGAAATCAAAACTATAAGAAGAGCATCGATTTGTTGGAAACTGCTATAAATGACGGCCTGGCAAATAATAAGGCCTCTGCCGAATTATATTATAACTTGGGCAATTCGTATTATAGAGATGGACGACTAGGTAAGGCTATTTTGAACTATGAGAGGGCTTTGCTATTAGCCCCTGGAGATAGAGACATTAGGCACAACCTTAAATATGCTAATGAAAGGAATGTGGACAGAATAGTTCCTACAGGGAATGTTTTTATAGTGAATTGGTTTACCGGTGTCAGAGACTTGCTGAGTTCGCGAGTATGGGGAATAATTGGAATATGTTTTTTTCTTCTGTTACTGGTGAGCATGGGGATGTTTTTATTTGTAGGGAAGAGATGGGTTAAGATTACAGCGTTCTATTGTTCGATTGTTTTATTGGTTTTGGCTATTTTGGTAAATGTATTAGCATTTAGTCAGAAACGAGAACGAGAAAGAAAAGATTATGGAATAATAATGACCGGAGCGGCAGAATTTAGAGCTTCGCCTGATTTGGATAGCAAGGTTTTGTTTGAGTTGCATGAAGGTGCGAAAGTTAGAGTAAGGAGTGTTGATGGCGATTGGCGTGAGGTTGAAATTGCCAATGGAAGTGTTGGCTGGACAAACAAAGATAACTTAGAAATAATATAAAGCCTATGAGCTATATAAAAGAGGCTGCTGAGTCGTTATTGGTGTGGGAACGAGATTTGTTTTTTGCGCTTAACGGAAGTGATTCCGCATTTCTTGATGGTGTGATGTGGACCATTTCGGAGAGATTGGTGTGGATACCCCTGTATCTGTTTATACTGTTCTTGTTCTTTTACAAGAATTCCACAAAGACAGGTATTATCTTAACTGTGTTTTTTATATTGGTTCTTGTAGTCGGGGATCAGATATCTTCTTCGGTAATTAAACCTTTCTTCGCACGGTTCAGGCCTACACATCATCCGGACTTTGCGAGTTTAGTTGATACGGTAAAAGGTTATAGAGGAGGGCGTTATGGATTTATTTCCGGACATGCAACGAATAGTTTTGCCCTGTCTACGTTTATATCTCTTGTCTATAAGAATAAGTATGTTACAATTACTACTATGCTGTGGGCAATTCTGAATAGCTATACGCGTATTTATCTTGGTGTGCATTTTGTGTCGGATATTGTTGGAGGAATTCTTGTTGGTACGCTGATAGGTATTGTATTATATCATCTTTGTAAGTATGTATGTAGAAGATTTGGACTTGCTACCTCGGAAGGAATTTTGCTGACGAACTCGTTGGAAGGTAGCAATATGCTATCGATGGTGTTGGGTAGTTATGTTATGGTGTTGGTTGTTTTCAGCCCTATCTTGTCTCATTTGCCCGGTTAATATGTATTGAGGCAATATTTTTAATTATTTCATCATATAAGTTTGCTATTTTATTTTTTTTTGAGTAAGTTTATGGCACAATACTGAAGTGTTGCATATAATAGGAGTTATTAAATTTTAAAGAATAAGACACCATGGCAAGAACAATTACTTTTAACGAACTTAGAGAGATTAAAGACAAACTTCCAGATGGAAGTATCCGCCAAATTGCGTCAGAGCTTGGCCTTGAGCCCGACACAGTTAGAAATTATTTTGGCGGACATAATTATAAAGAAGGTAATAGTGTAGGTATTCACATTGAGCCGGGACCAGATGGAGGTATAGTGGTATTGGACGATACGACTATATTTGACAAGGCTTTGAAGATTTTGGGAATTGATGAATATCCTGAGATAGTTGACAATGTGAATTTAGATGATGAGAAAGAAGAAGCTAAATCTGAGTAACGGATAATTTACAAATAAAATTGGCCCAAATGTGATTGCTATGCTATCAGATTTGGGCTTTTTTGTTTATACTTTTTCGACGATTGATAAATTGTGTTTGTTTGATGTATAAATATAAATAGAATGACTATGAAAAAAGAAAATGATAAGTTGGTTACAGTTGCGATACATTCGTATGAGAAAGCTCAGATACTTAAATCTATTTTGGAATCTGAGGGTATACCTGCAGTTATAAATGGTATTAACTTGATTCAGCCTGCAATACCAGGAAATGTGCGAGTCAGAATAAACGAGAGCGACTTGGAAGCCGCATTAAAGATAATTGAGGGCGTTGATTTGAGTTCTGAGGATGAATCGGAAGAAGAGGATAAATTGAATAAGGTTGTGCTTATTCCTGTAGACTTTTCAGACTACTCTCTTGTGGCATGTAAGTTCGGATTTCAGTTAGCTAAAGATTTGAACTGTAGTGTAAAGTTGATGCATGTGTTTTTTACTCCATTTTATCCTGCGTCTGTTCCTTTTGGAGATTCATTTACTATTCAGTCGACAGATAGTGAGGTTTATATTGATATTAAGGAAAAGACAGAGAAAGAGATGGAGACGCTGGTCAATACCTTGAAAGAGAAAATAGCAAGTGGTGATATTGCTGATGTTAGTTTTGACCATTTCTTGTATGAAGGATTGCCCGAGGAGGAGATAATCAATTATTCTAAGAAGCACAGACCCATGGCAATTGTTATGGGTACTAGAGGAAAGAATGCAAGGGAGCTTGACCTAATAGGAAGTGTTACGGCAGAGGTAATGGATGGATGCAGAACACCGATATTTGGTATACCCGAAGAGTCAAAAGTTAAGAGTCCTGCAGAGTTGAAAAAGGTGGTATTCTTGACTAATTTCCAACAGAGAGAGTTTGATGCTTTTGATATCATGGTCAAATATCTAGGCTCGCATGATTTGAAGGTATATATTGCTCATATAACTAAGAAAGATGATGTATGGGATGAAATAAAGTTATCGGGTTTCCAGAAAAGCTTGGAAGAGAGATATCCCAATATTAAGGTTGAATATAAGTTGATAGATCAGTCGGAGAGTTTGGAGGTTAGCCTTGATACGTTCGTTAAGGAGAATGATATTGACTTAATATCACTTTCAAGTTCAAGAAGGAATATCTTTGCAAGGATGTTTAATCCGGGTATTGCTAGAAAGATGCTATTCCATTCAGATACGCCACTTCTGGTGATAAAGGGTCACGAATAGTAATGGCTAACAAAAAAAGGGTTGATAGACTTAAGCTATCAACCCTTTTTCATTGTACTGTTTATGTTAGATTCCTAATTTAGTCTTTACGCTTTGTGTAATATCCACAGAATTTGCTTTATCTACATACACTATAGGTGATTGCATTGTAGATATATCAAAGATGTAGGTATAACCTTCAGCTTCACCTATTGCTTGAATTGCATCAGATATCTTTTTGTTTACCGGCTCAAGCAATTGCTGTTGTAGTTGAGACATCTCTTGTTGGCTGTTCTGCAAAAACAATTGGTATCTTTCTTGAATAGATTGCAGCTGTTTTTGCTGATCTTGCTTTTGTGTGTCAGAAGCTGTAGCAGAGGCTGCTTCAAACTCTTCAGCTTTCTTATTGAACTCGTCAATAAGAGCTTGTCCATTCTTGTTTATTTGCTCTTGTTTATTAGTTAGTTGAGTTTCAATGCCACTTAATTCAGGCATTGCTGAAAATATTTCTTGTGCATTTAGATGTGCAATTTTCAGATTTTGTGCAGTTGCAAATAGAGGAGCTAATGCAACAATGAACATTAATAGTTTCTTACGCATGATTATAATTTTATGTAGTTTATTATTTTTCTTAAGTACGATTTTGCGCACAAAGATAGTGATAAAATTCTAATAGCCTAACTTTGAGAGCACTTCATCGCTTATGTCAATGGATGGAGATGCAAAGATTACTGCTGTGGCAGAGGCTCTGTCCACGACAAGCATGTACCCTTTTGTTGATGATATATCTTTTACGGCCTCGTATATTTTGTCTTGGATAGGTTTAATTAGCTGTTCCTGACGTTTGAACAGTTCGCCTTGGGCTCCAAAGTATTTGTTTCTTAGTTCCTGTATAGAATTCTCTTTACTTACAATTTCGTTTTCTCTTTTAGTCTTTTCTTCCCCCGCCAAGAAGACCAAGTCTGCTTGGTATTTTTTGTACATAGCATCAACCTCTTTGACTTGCGCGTCTATCTCTTCTTGCCACTGCTGAGACTGTTTCTCTAGCTGTTGGTTGGCTGACTCATAAGATGGGATTCTCTTGAGAATATACTCCATGTCTATTAAGGCATATTGTTGAGCAAATCCTACACCGACAGAAAGTGTCAGTATAAAACCTATTGATAATAATATTCTTTTCATAACGATTATCTTTTAGTTACAATAATATAGACAACAAATTGTCACAAACGTTTAGATTGACCTAGATAAATTATGTTAATGTGCTCTTGTCTATATGAATTATGATTACATAGTTACGAATAGACAATGATTAGAACTCCTGACCTATGATGAAGTGGAACTGGCTACCACCACGTTCTCTTGCACCTCTACCATAGACTGTGTCGAACCCATATGCCCAGTCAATACCCATTAGTCCGATCATAGGTAAGTATATTCTTGCACCTACACCTGCAGATCTCTTCAGATCAAATGGGTTGAAGTCTTTAACTTGCATCCATGCGTTTCCGGCTTCAAGGAAAGCAACACCATATATAGTGGAGTTTGGTTCAAGGATGAAAGGATATCTAATCTCAAGGCCCAGTCGGGTGTATGCTCTTGCTTGCATAGCGATTGAGTTATTTTCGTAACCCCTCAATGCTATGGTCTCTGTAGCAAAGCTGCTTGTATAACCTGTCATACCATCACCACCCACATCAAATGTTTCGAAAGGTGTTAGTTTATTCTTATTGTAGTGACCTAAGAATCCGAATTCGGCCCTTGTTGCTATGACAGGTGTCCTGGTAACAGTAAGTGGGGTGATTGGAGTATATGTACGCATCTTCAATTTCCACTTGTGATATTCGTTCCATTTGTATTTAGCAGGATCATTATCCTTCATGTTGGCGTAGTCATTTCCATCAAACGTAGAGAATGGAGGTGTAAGGTTCACGCTTAGAGAGAACTCTGAACCTGTTCTGGTGTATATAGGATTATCGATAGATATTCTGGAAAGTGTAAGTCCCAGAGTTATACTATTACTTGTACCTGTTTGGAACGGGAACCTATTATAGGTCCAGTTTTTCATTCCATATCTTTGGTAGCCCAATTGAGCCATGATTTGGAAGTAGTCATCAGGCCATTCCAACCTCTTACCATAACCTATTGATGCACCGAAAATATTAAATACCTGGTCAGGGTCGTATGCATATTCCGACATGTCGTATCCATAGCCGCCATACCCATATCCGCCGTATCCGTAACCTCCATAACCATATCCATAGCCCGGGTATCCGTACCCATATCCTGGATATCCATACCCATACATGTAAGGATTGTTATAATAGTTTTGTCTGTAGTAGTTCGTGTTAAGCCCTGTATAACGAGAATAGTATAAACTTAGAGCAAAGTTGTTAGGCCTCTTACCACCAAACCACGGTTCGATAAACTGGAATTGATACGACTGATAATATCTACCATTAGTTTGAGCACTCAAGACCAAAGTCTGTCCATCGCCTTGTGGTATAATACCCTTATGCATAGATGGATTCAGAAGGTTTCTCAAAGAGAAGTTGTTAAGTTGCAAGCTAATCTTACCAACCAAACCGGTTACACCCCATCCGGCAGAGAACTCTATCTGGTCGTTACCTTTAGATGTTAGTGGGTATGTAATGTCTACGGTACCATCCTCCGGATTAGGTTTAATACCGCTCGATATGTCTGCAGATAGAGCTTCAGGGTCAAAGTGACCGGTTTGAGCAATCTCTCTTACCGACCTAATCAAGTTATCCTTGCTGAACACTTCGCCAGGCTTTGTCCTCAGCTCCCTACGGATAACATCCTCATAAAGTCTATCATTACCCTGAATGATAACACGTTTGATAGTTGCCTTTGGTCCTTCAACCACTCTCAACTCCAGGTCTACGGAGTCATTCTCAATGTTTATCTCTATAGGGTCTATATTAGAAAACAGATAACCGTTGTTTTGGTACAAGTTTATTGCTGCATCTTCATCCACCAACAGTCTGTCCATTAGCTTCTTTTGATTATATACATCCCCTGACTCCATGTTCAACAACTGCGATAGCTGAGAAGATGGATATTGAGTGTTTCCTACCCAATTTATTGAACGTATATGGTACAAAGGCCCTTCATCTAACTCTATTTCAATATTAACAGTTTTTTCGTCATGTTTGTAGACGGTGTCACGTAATATCTCAACATCTCGATATCCGGCTTCGTGATACCTTTTTACGAGATTGTTTTTATCCTCTTCATATAGATCTTCAACAAACTTCTTCGTTCTAAAAATATTGTAGAGCTTGCCTTTCTCATTAGTCTTCTTCATTGCCTTCTTCAAGGTCCTATCCGAAAGAGACTCGTTACCGATCAACTTGATATTATGAACCTTAAGTTTTTCTTTCTTGTCAACTGCTATTTCAAGTACTACCTGATTTTTCATGGTGGTATCCTCACGTTGAGTTATCATTATCTCAGCCTCACCAAAGCCTTTCTCATCGTAATAGTTCTTTATCAATACTTTAGCCCTGTCAATCTGCGGAGGCGTTATCTGATTACCCTTAACAAATCCAATCTTTTCCTCAATGTCGTTTTGCTCCCCACGCTTCATCCCTATGTAGCGAATATCCGTAACTCTCGGTCTGTCTCTTAGTTGAATTTCAAGCCATACGCTGTCACCCTCAACCTTGTTTTGCAGAATCTTTATATCAGAGAATAATCCCTGCTTCCAAAACCTCTTCAATGCGTTGGTTATATCTTCCCCGGGAATTTGAATCTCTTGGCCTTTTGATAATCCGGCAAAATTAATAAGCACAAACTCTTGACCGGCATACATGGTTTCTTCAACTCCGGTTACTTTTATATCAGCTATGTAATACTTCTTCGGTGCTGCTATATAATTCACCGAATTGTCCTCCAAGCTACTATTCGATAAAGAATCTACATTAACCTGCGAGTAAATCACAGCTTGATTGATAATCAATATAAGTAGAAATAAATTTAGCTTCTTATTCAACATTACTTAGTTTCTTTACGCTTATCCTTTAAGTTAAGTGTTTCATTCAATTTACTGTAGTTGCTCACTGGTTTTTCCAAAACGTCTCTCGCGACCTTGAAAATCTATTATTGCATTATACAAATCATCCTCATCGAAATCAGGCCAATATGTATCAGTAAAATATAATTCCGTATAAGCAGACTGCCACAATAAAAAGTTGCTTATCCTTTGCTCCCCACCGGTTCTTATAAGTAGGTCAGGGTCTGGTATGCCGTATGTGGTCAATTTGCTTGTAATAGTTTCTTCACAAATATCATCAACACTAATTACGCCTGAAAGTAAATCTCGACCAATGCTTTTTGTTGCATTTGTAAGTTCCCATTTCGAAGAATAACTCAGTGCAATGATAAGAGTCACATTTTCCCCGTCTTTAGTAGCATCTATACACTCATCGAGCGACTCTCTTGCATGCTCTGGCAATCTGTCTCTATCTCCTATCGACTTTAATTTGACTCCATTCTTGATCAACTCGGCTGTTTCCTCCTTTATGGCATATACCATAAGATCCATTAACCCTCTGACCTCTTCAGCAGGTCTGTTCCAGTTCTCTGTAGAAAACGCATAAATTGTTACGTATTTAACAGATGCTCTTACAGCGGCATTAATCAGCCTCCTTACGGCCTTTATGCCTTCCTTGTGGCCATCGCCTCTTTCCAACCCTCTCTTCTTTGCCCACCGGCCGTTGCCGTCCATAATAATGGCAACATGTGAAGGTACTCGACTCTTATCTATTTTGTCTATTAATGACATAATCAACTACAAATAAAATAAATTCATCGACAAGGATCTTTGCGAAGGCCAAACTCCCATGTCAAGAACAATAAAGTGAGAGAATACCAATCCTGATTCTTTAGCCTGCTGCTCTCAATACCATACGGACTGTCTAATGTGTATGTTTCGCTTGAGTCAACTACTTCAAAATCATCCACAAAAAGCTTTCTCAATGAAAACTCTAAACCAATATTCACTCTGTTTTTAAGTTTATACTTAAAACCCACACCAAAAGGTGCGTTTATATTAAAAAAATCATCTCCCCCCATAGCGTAAGTCAATCCCAATCCGGTAAACACATATGGTGTGTATGGTTTAGTTCCGGAATAAGAATATTTGTCGCTGTATGGTAGAAAATTAAATTCAACTTGCGCACTCAAATCAAAAAATGTCCTACTGAATGAGTATTCCTTGTCGAATGGTAAATGGTTGTTGGAGTTGTTGCTGTTTCCATAAACACTCCCTGCAACCAGATTATACTTCATTGCCCATCGAAACGACAAGTTATGCCTAAAGACAAAACCTCCGGATAGACTCGGATTCTTGAACAAATTGGTCTTATTCACATCACCAAGATAGGAAGCCGTTCCCCCCATAAGGCCATACTCATACTTATATTCTTGTGAGAATGAAAGTTCAACGTCGATTACAAGAAATGCTAATACAAAAAAAATAAAATTAAGTAGATTCTTCAATTGTCTCATTTTTAAATAATAGCACCATTACCATTAGTAGATAAACGCTATTATTAGAGAAAAATTATCCACGCCCAACTTTATTCTCTGATTAATTCTCGTCAAACTTGTTCAACCTCCCTTTCCAAACTTCAGAAAGGGTTCTCATATCGTTGGATACTCCGCCGAATATCCAAATGTTATTATTGTTGTCAGTCAATACCGATGCATTAGTCCTAAATGAAAAGTTTGAAGGAAGTGCTTGGTTCTCTTCCGTGACCTTCCAATCCAACCCGTTATTGTTAGAGAATGCTATTACGTTCGTGCCACCGCTATATGCAAGCATATATGGTTTGTTGTCATAGAAGAATAAAGAAGACTTATGCACATTAAAACCATTTGGACGCTTAGCTTTAAGTATAGCTATTCTGTTGTCTTTTTCCTCCAACATGAAAATATCCTCATTTGCCGAACCATCACGCATGTCTCCACCTATTGCCACAATGTATCTCACAGCATAAGATGTTGAGCTTGCAATCGTAGAGCAACTAAAGCCGTCTATTGGCAGAAGGCTATCGTCAAATTCATTCAATACCCTAAACTCTGAGAAATCTTTAGTAATGGCAAAAAAGTCTTTACCATTGTCTTTTACCACCACCAACAATCTATTTTCCGATCCTGAAGGTAATAGCCCGAAAATATTTGTAACAATATATTTCGAAGCCAACTTATTCCAGCTCAGGCCGTCACTCGATTTGTAGACTGAACCACTATTGTCGATGGCTATAAGATCATCATCCATGTGGTTCAAAGTTTTCAATCTAATCTCATAAGGTAATCCTGTTACATCCTTTTCTTCCCAATTCACACCATCTCCATTATCAGATGCCGTAGCTAAAACTTTTCCCTCATTCTTATAGTAAGTGATGAACTGAGACTTGAGACTTATTGTGTTGCTTTTGTACACAGTGGCAGGCACAAGGTTGTTGCCTATCTTTTCCCATTTTATGATGTCAGGGTCTTGTTGATACACGTTCAACTTAAAAGAATAAGTCTTTGTGTTCTCCCCATCTCTTGAAACAGTAGTTATTTGAGTAAGACGATTGATGTCTATTGAGTCTACGCTTGTCCAAACAACATTTGAGTCCGGATACATCTTAAATGTTATGCTTTGGAACCCGTTGGCGCTGCCTATTCTCACCATTGCACTATCAACATGAAACTTATAAGGCAAGGTCTTTTCGTTATATATCAATCCATTTATTTGGTCTATTGTGAAAGATGTAGACAGTAAAATGCCGTCTTCGTCTCCCCTTGAGGATACAGTGAAACTTTGTATTTGGGGATCAGGTGAGTAACCTTCAAATCCATAATCGTATGATGAGCCGGTACAAGATGAAAGAATAACTGCTCCCAAAATCGCCCAAAACACTAAACCGAAAAATCTAGACTTCATCTGTTTAAATAATAAATTCCCTCTATTGTTACTATCGCAAAATTACTAAGAATTTTCGCTTTAACCATACTATAATCAATATTTAATTAAATTTTGGACTTGTTTCTCTCCTAATATGGTATTGACAAGAATTTAGGAGCCTTTTTGTGGAGATTATTTCACCCACAATTTTTGGTCCACGAACACCATTAAGCAGGTCCATCTCAGAGCATTCAATGAATGCATCATCCCACAAGTTTTTATCAATAAACGAAGTCAAAAGTTTTGTTCCACCCTCTACCATAACCGAGTAAATACCGGATTGATATAGGTATTCGATAATCTGTTTGTTAGTGTCGGAATCAAAATCAATTTCAACATACTCAGCATTATCGTGTCTATTCGTGGATTTGGAAAGTTTTGAGGTGAAAACAATTGTTTTTATTGTGCCATCAAGCAGGTGCGAACTGCTTTCAATTTTGTTGTTTCTGTCTATTACAATTCTTGTCGGGCTGTTTCCAAACCAGTTTCTTGCTGTCAGCCTCGGATTGTCCAAGATGGCTGTGTTGGTCCCTACCAAAATACCCTGAACCATAGTCCTGTGTTTGTGGACAATAGAGTGGGTCAATCCATTGGATAAACGCACAGGCTGTTTGTTGTCGCCTGCTTGGCGATGCATATCGATAAAGCCATCCCTGCTTTGAGCCCATTTCAAAACAATGAATGGTCGTTTTTCTCTTTGATTAACGAAAAATGCTCTGTTTAATTCCACAGCTTCTTTCTCCATTATGCCCGTAACCACCCGAACGCCGCTATTCAGCAACATTTCGATACCTTTACCCGACACCTTGGGGTTCGGGTCTTTCGTGGCAATCACCACTCTCGGAATCTTTTTTGTTATTATAAGCTCTGCGCACGGTGGTGTTTTGCCGTAATGAGCGCATGGCTCCAAAGATACATACATGGTTGAGTCAGCCAATAAAGATTCGTCTTTTACCGAGTTTATGGCATTTACTTCAGCATGTGCGCCACCGTAAACTTTATGATAGCCCTCACCAATTATCTTGTTATTGTTCACAATTACCGCTCCAACCATAGGGTTAGGCTTAGTGGCTCCACTGCCTTTGATGGCTAATTGAAGGCACCTGTTCATAAAACCTGAGTTTACTTCCATTTTTATTATCTTTGTCTCTTATATACAAAATCGTATATAAAACGTATATATAACCAAAGTGAGTCCAGTAGTTAATAACATCCATGACCGTTTGCAAGGGGTCTACACATCATCCGAAATAAGCTATCTAACTCGTTTGATAGTCGAGAAAGTGTTTGGCGTGTCCTATTATAATTTTTGTTTGGACAAAAATAGCAATTTATCTATACCTCTTAATGCAAAACTCGAAGAGATTTTAGTCAGACTTGAAAAAGGAGAGCCAATACAGTATGTTTTGGAAGAAGCATACTTCTATGGCAATACGTTTAGAGTCAATAAAAATGTTCTGATACCACGTCCCGAAACCGAAGAATTGGTTGAATGGATAATACTTGACAATGTTGATAATGCTGTAAATGTATTGGATATTGGAACTGGAAGTGGATGTATAGCAATATCATTAGCACTAAACATGCAGTCATCTGATGTGCATGCTTGGGATGTTTCTAAAGATGCGCTGGATGTTGCGAAATATAATGCCGATTGTCTGAAGGCTGATGTTGAGTTTAAGTTGCAAGATGTTTTTGATGAATATCCTAAAACAACGAGGTTTGATGTTGTAGTTAGTAATCCTCCGTATGTTTGTGAAAAAGAGAAGGTTGAAATGGATGATAATGTGTTGCAATATGAACCACGTGAAGCGCTTTTTGTGTCTGATGAGCAGCCTTTGATTTTCTATGAAAGAATTGCCGATATAGGTTTGGAATTACTAAACGACTCAGGTATTCTATACTTTGAAATCAATAGATTTATGGGGAATAGGATAGAAAAAATGTTGAGGTCGAAAGGATATGGTGATGTAATTATTCGCAACGATATTTCAGGCAATCCAAGAATGATTAAAGCATTTAAGCTAAATAATGAAGGAAGATAACAACATAAAAATAATATCAGAGAAACAAGCATACGAGCGTATGGCAAGAATATGTTCGAGGCGAGAGTATGCTCCTTATGACATTTCTCAAAAGCTTTATAGATTGAAGCTCCCGCAAGAACAGATAGAGCGAATAATTGGTAATCTCAAAAAAAACAGATATCTGGACGAGGAGAGGTATGTTAGAAGTTATGTGAACGACAAGCTTGTTTACAACAAATGGGGGCCAAGAAAAATAGAGCAGGGGCTTTTGCAGAAGAGAATACCCAGGGAACTGATAAATGAAGTGTTGTCGGAGTATGAAAGCAGTGAGCTTAATGACAACCTTCAACAGGTTTTGAGTAAGAAATGGAAGGGCATTAAAGGTGCATCAGAATATGAGAAAAAAGGTAAGCTTATAAGGTATGCGCTGGGCAGAGGCTTCGAGATGAAGGAGATATTATGTTGCATGGAAAAAATGAATATAGGTGAGGTCGATTTTGATTAAAGGATTACTCAATCTGTTCTATCCAAGGTTGTGCACATATTGTGGAAAGCCTTTGTTGGATTCTGAAATTGGATTGTGCATTGATTGTTTGTACAAGTTGCCAAGAACAGGCAATTATAAGTTGATTGACAATAGACCTTCGAGGCTTATGGCCGGGCGTCTGCCTTTTGATAGGATTGCAACTTTTGCTGCGTTTACCGATGGAGGAATATTGCAATCTGTTGTTCATAAGTTGAAATATGATGGCAAGAAGGAGTATGGTGTTTTCTTAGGCCGTCTGTTTGGAGAAGATCTTAAAGGCAGTGATTTTGTTTCAGAGATAGATTGCATTGTTCCGGTGCCTTTGCATGCCAAAAAGATAAAGAGCAGAGGGTACAATCAGTCAGAAGTTATAGCTTCGGGAATGTCGGAGATTTTGTCTGTCCCTGTATCTACAGGGGTATTGGTAAGAAAAATACACAACCCAACGCAAACAAAGTTGTCTAAAACTGAGCGATGGATGAATGTACGAGATATTTTCGAGCTTGATGACGAAAAAGCGTACGAAAACAAGCATATTCTTTTAGTTGATGACATACTCACAACGGGAGCCACTATTGAGGCATGTGGAATAGCACTGTCAAAGTGCAAAAATATTACCATAAGTATAGCGACTTTAGGCGAGGTTTATTGAATTAAAAACATTACTTTTGCATAAAAGAAAGTACAACACTAAATTGGTATGAAAACAGTAGAAAAGCTGACTGCAGAGAGATTGTTAAGAGTTAAAGCCATTAAGCTTCAACCTTCAAATCCGTTTACATGGGCATCGGGATGGAAATCCCCTATATATTGTGACAATAGGAAACTTATGTCATATCCAGCAATACGTAACTTTGTGAAAGTGGAGTTTGCTCGTCTGGTATTAGAGAAATATCCTAATGCGGATGCCATAGCCGGCGTCGCAACCGGTGCAATAGCTCCCGGAGTATTGGTGGCCGACCTCTTGGGATTGCCTTTCGTGTATATACGCTCAACTCCTAAAGACCATGGATTGGAGAACACTATTGAAGGAGACCTTAAGCCGAAACAAAAGGTTGTTGTTATCGAAGATTTAGTGTCAACAGGAGGAAGCAGCTTGAAAGCTGTTGAAGCAATCAGGAACAATGGTTCCGACGTATTGGGAATGTTGGCCATTTTCACCTATGGGTTCAACTACTCTCAACAAGCTATGCACGATGCAAGAGTGGAATTAACAACATTGTGTTCGTACGATGCAATTCTTGATGAGGCTTTGGCTACCGACTATATTGATGAGTCGGAACTGAAGATACTTCAAGATTGGAGAACTAACCCATCAGTTTGGGGTCGTAAGTCTAAATAACCGAAAAGATGATAAAGATTGATAGTCAAGAAAAAGTTGTGCCTTATGACGCAGCTTTAGTTTACGGTGTGTTGTCAAATTTAGAGAACCTTGAACGCGTGTCGCACCTGATTCCTAAGGACGAAGTTAAGGACTTTACCTATGACCAAAATAGTGTGTCTTTCTCGGTGTCACCAATCGGAAATGTGTCTTTTGCTATTGTTGAGCGCAGAGATAACGAGTTGATAAGGTTTAAGTCCGACAAGCTCCCTTTCGATGTATACATGGACATAAATCTGTCGCCTGAAACAGATAGTTCAACGTTTCTGGGTGTGTCTGTTGAGGCAAATATTGGTCTACTTATGAAAGGTATGGTTGAAAAACCACTGACAGATGTTGCAGAGAGGGTTTCAGAGGTGCTGTCCAACCTAAAATATGATCAGATATAAAAAATCAACCGAATGAACGCTTCACAGGGTCCATTCGGTTATTGGAAAATCAAAAAGTCATATAAGAAATAGAACTAAAATTCTGTGGTTTATTTTAATAGTATTCACTCGAAGATATCACAGGCATAGGCACCTCACTAATCGAGCGAATGGCCGGTTGATTATACCTGTATATAACATCGTGTGTAATTTCTTTCCCTTCAGTGCTTCCGGAGTCTGTCCACTCCAGTGTCTTGATAGATAATTTCACTGAATCAACTTCATTTTTCCTAAAGGGTTTTAAATCGAAACATACAAACCCTTCATATAATCTGTTTTCAGAACTGTCGTATGAGTTGTGTCTAAACTCCAGTTCGATGGTTTCATTATCTTCTTCCTGTTCTAATGTGTTCTTGACCAAGTTTATTGCATGTGGCCTAATGCCACCATAGTTAAACATGAAAGAGACATTGAGATAATCACCTCCAACCCATATATCGTTAATTTTTATTGGGTCATTACCTATGCTGTCGGCGTTGGTAGCATTAAGTTCAATAGCCTCTTTGGTCAGTATGTTCCACATATCGTTTATCTTGATGTAGTTGTCGTATTCACCGATTTTGTCAGAGAGTATTGTGTAGTTTACGAAGACACGTTGATTGTTCTCTGGTTTATAGCTAATGTCTGCTGCGGCAGGCCATAGCTTCGTGCCATTGTCTAACAATAGATAGAATGCTCCATCAGACTCACTTACCACTGTGGCAAGATTTATTTGGAATGAACCTAACGACCTTGAGTTGTCGTCACATGATGATAACACAGATATTACAGCTATTATCAATAAGCTATATTTGATGCAACGTTTATACATATTTGAACCTACTTTTATTACTTAGATGTAGGTATTTGCAAAACGTTGCGCTGAAAATGCTATATTTCTGTAGATTAACTAAGTTTAACCAATGATAATGAGGGTTACTCTCTATTTATGCCTTGCCTTTTGTTGTAGTTCGGAGTCTAATATCTTTGCTCTTTCTACGGCTTGGTGTATGTTTGAACAAATATTCTCACGACCAATTATATTAGGTATTTCGGTTCTCTCTATTTTCTTCATCACCGATTGGTTGACACCGGAAAGTAGAATCTGAATTTTGTCCTTAGATGAGTTTTTACAGAGAGTCTCAAGGTTGTTTAACCCTGTTGAATCGATGAAAGGCACTTTTCTCATCCTTATTATCCTGATGTCGTGATGGTCTCCCCAAACCCTGATGTTTTCGTCAAACTTATTGGCTATACCGAAAAAGAATGGACCATCAATCTCATAGACTTCCACGCTCTTTGGCAACTCCAAATGCTCTCCCGCACCTTCAGAGTTTTCGCTTTCGGGATTGTCATATATCTTGACCATTCCGGTATATCTCGATATATCTATGCTTTCACTGATTCTCTTGATAAAAGATACTATTGCAAGAAGCAGTCCAACGGCAATGGCTATTGTCAAGTCAAATATTACAGTCAGCAAGAATGTTGTTAGAAGAATTGCCTTGGTTGACTTGGATTGCTTAAATAACGCAACAAATGTTCTCCATTCACTCATGTTGTACGACACCATGACAAGTATTCCTGCTAAGCATGCCATTGGAATATGCTTTGTTAAGTCACCTAAGAATAACACAATCAATAATAAAACAATGGAGTGGATAATTCCTGCAACAGGTGTTCGACCTCCATTATTGATGTTTGTCATAGTTCTGGCAATTGCTCCTGTAGCCGGTATTCCGCCAAAAAATGGGACAATGATATTTGCGGCACCCTGTGCCACAAGTTCCATGTTTGAGTTGTGTCTGTCTCCTGTTATGCCATCAGCAACTGTGGCAGAAAGTAATGACTCTATTGCTGCAAGCATGGCTATTGTGAATGCTGCCGGGAAAAGCGCTTTAATGCTTTCCAGGTTTACCCCTATGCTGCTTATTGTTGGTAGTTCACTTTGTATGATGTATCTGTCGCCTATTGTTTCAATTCCTTGAATATTGCCATACATTCTTAGAAAGAATGCGACCAATGTCATAACAATTATGGCAATCAATGAGCCGGGGATCTTTTTTGATATTTTGGGGGTGAATATTATTATCAATATGGTTGCAATGCCTAAAATCACCGACCACCAATTTATTGTGCTGAAATGTTGAAAATATACTGCCCACTTCTCTATGAAACCGGCAGGTAATTTGGGAGTGGTTAGCCCGAAGAAGTCTTTAATTTGCGAAGAAAAAATGGTTAATGCTATACCGCTGGTAAATCCAACTACGATGGGATAGGGGATAAACTTTATTATGGTGCCAAGTTTTAGGAATCCCATGGCTACAAGCATTATTCCTGCCATAACCGTTGCAATTGCCAGCCCTTGAACTCCATACTGTTCAATGATGCCGTACACTATTACGATGAATGCCCCTGTTGGGCCACCAATCTGTACTGTACTGCCTCCTAAAAATGATATAATGAATCCGGCAATTATCGCGGTAAATATACCTTTGTCGGGCGAAACTCCCGATGCGATACCAAATGCAATGGCAAGTGGAAGTGCAACAACACCAACAATCAACCCGGCCATCAAGTCTGCAATAAATTTCTCTTTATTATAGGTCTTTAGCGACTTAAATAGTGCCGGCTTAAAGTCTTTCAAAAAATCTATGTTCATATATAAAAAAGCAAGTCTGAGTTTTCTCTATAAAGATACAAAAAAAATTAGACTAATCCTTGCTCTACCAGTACACAAACTTGTTCGGTGGCTCTATCCTCACCGTATGGATTGTATCTTTTCTTAAGGCTGTTACCAAATATAGATGCGAATAGGTTGTAGCCAAATGCTTTGGCAGATCCCATAAAGGCTTCTATTATGTGGTATGAAGAAGAACTTGTTTCCCTGTCAACCAACTTCATCAGCATCTGTCCTTGTGAACGTGTGAGTTTCTTCATTTCAGGAGTGTATCTATCCTTTAGATATTTCTCCATCTTGTTCAGATGGTCTTGTCTTGCTTTGTCGTCAGGAAGTGTTTCCATGTATTCGTAAGTCTCCATTATGATAGTAGCTATTTGCTTGGCATAAGGGAGGGTTTTCTTTACGTCTCTTATTAGTTTAGAGTATGCTACTCGTTCTTTTGCGTTTCTAAACTGCATTGGTTGATACTTTATGAAGTCTTCCAGCCACATGCAGGCAACAGTGTCATTGCCAATAATCACAGCAGGATAAACATTCGGCATCAAATAGATGGTCGATACTTTACCTTTAACGTCGGGGTTTACATTCGACGCATAGTAATCCTGCCCCTTCGCCATGCTCGGTGCAAGAATTGACAACGCTGCTAATATTATGTGAACAAGTCTTTTCATAACACTTACAAAGATATACGTACGAAATAATTTTTATCTTAAATTCTAGTTAAGTGTAGTTAATAATGCAGTTTGTTTTCATATTCTTAAGAAAAAGGATTGCAAATATACGCCTTTGCTTCTCATTTTTAGGTTCGTTCAATTATAAAAGTCAATTAAAATTGTAAGATAACAATAAAAAAATGTACATTTGGGGAAAAGATTAAAAATGAGGTTATGTCATATATTCACTTAGGTCAACTGATCCATCGTCAAGCACAGAGGTATAAAAATAAGACTGCCCTTAAATATCAAGATGATAATGGCAATTGGAAAAACTTGTCGTGGAAAGAATTCTCCGATAAGGTTATGAAAGTTGCCCAAGCAATGGCAGAGTTAGGTATCAATGCGAAAGATAACATAGGTATATATTCTCAAAATATGGAGAAATACCTGATGACTGACTTCGCGGCTTATGCGATTAGAGCAGCCACTGTGCCTATATATGCCACCTCGTCGCCAAGCCAGGTAAATTACATTATAAACGATGCGAGCATCCACGTTTTATTCGTTGGTGAGCAGTTTCAATACAATAATGCTTTCAAGGTGCAACAATCTGGAGAAGTATTACACAAGATTATCATATTTGACCGACGTGTTGTACTGCATCCGGAGGATAAGACCTCAATCTATTTCGATGATTTTATCTATAGTGGTGATAACTCTTCTTCCCTTGCTGTGGTGAATTCCAGCCTGAAGCATCTGAATGAAAATGATTTAGTTACTATTATATATACTTCAGGTACAACAGGGGAGCCTAAAGGTGTGATGTTGTCTAATGCCAATTATATGCATGCGTTTAAGATGCATGACATACGCCTAAATGGTTTGAGCGAAAATGATTTATCCATGTGCTTTTTGCCACTTACGCATATATTTGAAAAGGCATGGTCATACTATTGCATACATAAAGGAATAGCTATTGCAATAAACAAGAATCCTTCAGAGATAAGGAAGACGCTTAAGGAGATTCGCCCAACTCTAATGAGCAATGTGCCGCGTTTCTGGGAAAAAGTATATGAAGGCGTTAAGGAGACTATAGAAGACACATACGGAATAGTTAAGTGGCTTTTTACTGATGCCGTAAAAACCGGCAGGCGTCACAACCTCGAATATGTCAATAAAGGCAAAAAAGCTCCATTAGGTAACTCCATAAAGTTTTTTATTTATAAATATACCGTATTCAATCTGATAAAAAGAGAGGTGGGAATAGAGCGTGGCAATTTCTTTCCTGTTGCGGGAGCACCTCTGTCAGATAATATCAACGAATTTTTGCAATCAATAGATGTCCACATAATATATGGATATGGCTTGTCTGAAACGACGGCGACAGTGAGTTGTTTCCCCTCACAAAAGTATACCATTGGGACAGTTGGCAAAGTGATGCCCGAATTAGAGGTTAAGATAGGCGATAATGATGAAATACTGGTCAAAGGTAAAACCGTGATGTCGGGCTACTATAACAAGCCTGAAGCAACAGCGCGAGCCTTCACTGAAGATGGCTTCTTTCGCACCGGCGACGCTGGGGAGTTGACAGAGAACAACGAAATAGTCCTTACTGAGAGAATAAAAGATCTATTCAAAACATCTAATGGTAAGTATATTGCACCGCAAATGATCGAGACTCGCATTGCGGAGGATAAGTATATCGAGCAGGTGGCAGTGATAGCAGATACAAAGAAGTTTGTTAGTGCCTTGGTTGTGCCTAACTATCAAGCTCTAAAAATATATGCTAATCAAAATGGTATCAGCTATGACAGCATCGAAGATTTAGTATCTAACACTCAAGTCCACGACTTCATATTTGGTCGCATAGAACTGTTGCAATCGGAGTTTACCAACTACGAGAAAATAAAACGATTCACTTTGCTTCCACATCCATTCAGCCTTGAGAAAGGTGAACTCACCAACACCCTTAAGTTGAAGAGGAATGTGATTAAGGAAAGATATTCGGATGTTATAGACAACATGTATAAAGACTAAGCGAAAATAAATCATTATATTTGCAATGTTCTTTTAAATACCCAAGGTATGGATTATAATTTTAATGAGATAGAAAAACGTTGGCAAAAGTATTGGGCCGACAACAATACATATAAAGTAACGGAGGACCCCTCCAAACCTAAATTTTATGTACTTGACATGTTCCCTTATCCTTCAGGTGCCGGCCTACATGTTGGCCACCCACTGGGATATATAGCTTCGGACATATTCTCGAGGTACAAGAGATTACAAGGTTTCAACGTTTTGCATCCCATGGGCTATGATGCTTACGGCTTGCCTGCCGAGCAATACGCAATACAGACCGGTCAACATCCGGCCATTACTACTGAAAATAATATAAAAAGATATAGGGAACAGCTTGATAAAATAGGCTTTTCCTACGACTGGAGTCGCGAGATTCGTACTTGTGATCCTAACTACTATAAGTGGACACAATGGGCATTTATTCAGATGTTCAACTCCTATTACTGCGAACAAGCACAGCAAGCCAGACCAATAAATGAACTTGAAGAGGTTTTCTCAAGGCAAGGCACCGAAGGGCTTAGTGTAGCTTGTTCAGAGCCTCTTAAGTTTAGCGCTGAAGAGTGGAATAATATGACTGTCAATCAACAGCAAGAGATTTTGATGAACTACCGTATCGCCTATCTTGGAGACACTATGGTGAACTGGTGCCCTGCACTTGGTACAGTGCTTGCTAATGATGAGGTTAGTGAAGGACTATCTATTCGCGGCGGTTACCCTGTTGAACAGAAGAAGATGCGTCAATGGTGCTTGCGCGTTTCTGCATATGCCGAAAGATTATTGAAAGGTTTGGATTCTCTTGACTGGAGTGATTCCTTAAAAGAGACTCAACGTAATTGGATTGGTCGCAGTCAAGGAGCAGTGATGAAATTCAATGTTGGCGATGATTTCTCATTCGAGATTTTCACAACTCGTGCCGACACCATCTTCGGTGTCACCTTTATGGTGCTTGCTCCCGAAAGTGATCTTGTTGATAAGCTGGTCACTGAGGAGCAGAAAGAAGCTGTTGAAGAGTATGTAGCAAAGGCAAAGAAAAAGACAGAGAGAGAAAGAATTGCAGACAGGTCGGTTTCCGGGGTGTTCTCTGGCAGTTATGCGACTCATCCATTCACAGGCAAACAAATTCCTATATGGATATCTGAATACGTACTAGCAGGGTATGGTACCGGTGCTATTATGGCAGTTCCTGCTCATGACAGTCGCGACTATGATTTTGCCAAGCATTTCAATCTTCCAATCATACCTCTTATCGAAGGGTGCGATGTGTCATCTGAAAGCTTCGATGCAAAAGAAGGCATCATGATGAACTCCGATTTCCTAAATGGCATGTCAGTAGCTGAGGCTATTCCCGCAGCCATAGATGAAATAGAAAGGCGAGGCATAGGATACAGACAAGTAAATTACAGATTGCGTGATGCAATTTTCTCACGCCAGAGATATTGGGGGGAACCATTCCCTATTTATTATAAAGATGGCATGCCGTATACTCTTGATGAGAGTGAGTTGCCATTGCAATTACCCGAAATTGACAAGTATCTACCTACTGAAACAGGTGAGCCTCCATTAGGTAGAGCTAAAAACTGGACCACCAAAGATGGGTATCCACTTGAGCTTAACACGATGCCAGGCTTTGCAGGCTCATCTGCCTACTACCTCAGGTATATGGACTCAAACAACAATGAGGCACTGGTGTCTAAGCAGGCAAATGAATATTGGCGAAACGTAGATTTGTATATTGGAGGCACTGAGCATGCTACAGGTCACCTGATATATAGTAGGTTTTGGAATAAGTTCCTATACGATTTAGGCTACTCTTGTGAAGCTGAACCATTCAAGAAGCTTGTCAACCAAGGTATGATTCAAGGACGCAGTAACTTCGTATATCGTATTAAAGGTTCCAATAAGTTCGTGTCTTATAACCTGAAAGACGACTATGATGTTACACCGATTCATGTTGATGTGAATATTGTACACAATGATGTGCTGGATATTGATGCTTTTACAAATTGGAACCCAGAATACAAGACAGCAGAGTTTATCCTCGAAGATGGTAAATATATATGCGGATGGGCAATTGAGAAAATGTCTAAGTCTATGTTCAACGTGGTCAATCCGGATGATATTGTGGAAAAATATGGTGCCGATACACTTCGTGTCTACGAGATGTTCTTAGGGCCTCTTGAACAGTCTAAACCATGGGATACTAATGGAATAGATGGAGTGCATAGGTTCCTTAAAAAGGTGTGGGGGCTTTTCCATTCCAACGATGAATTGAGCATTTCAGATGATAAGCCTAGCAAGGAAGAGCTTAAATCATTGCATAAACTCATTAAGAAAGTAACTTCCGACATAGAGAATTTCTCTTATAACACGTCAGTGTCTGCTTTCATGATTTGTGTTAATGAATTGCAAGCGCTCAAGTGCAACAAAAGGGATATATTAAGCGAACTAATAGTGGTTCTGTCTCCATTTGCTCCGCACATTTCCGAAGAGCTGTGGTACTTATTAGGTAACAAAACATCAGTTTGTGATGCAACTTGGCCTCAAGCAAATGAAGAGTATCTGAAGGAAGACTCATTCCCTTATTCCATATCGTTTAATGGCAAATCTCGCTTTGTGATTGACTTCCCGGCTGATGCTTCCAGAGAGGAAATAGAGAAAGTTGTATTAGCGCATGAGAGTTCTCAAAAGTGGCTTGATGGCAAGACTCCTAAAAAGATAATTGTAGTGCCAAAAAAGATAGTAAATGTTGTAGTCTGACAATAGAACTCTTTTTCGGACAATAAATTATATATTCCTATATTGCTGTTTTCTACTAATATTACATAGTGTATGGCACAGAGATCTGATTACAGTATAGATAAATTCTATTTCAAGGATTTTCTTACAATGTTATTGGGTACATTCATGTACGCATTGGGCGTTACGCAGTTTATAATGCCTCACAAATTTGTATTGGGAGGTCTTACAGGTATCGCACTATTACTCAATTATGCATTTCATCTACCGGTATCTGTCATGGTATTTGTTCTTAACATTATTCTGTTGCTGTTGTCACTGAAAATATTAGGAAAGCAATTTTTGATTAGAACACTGGTATGTGTTGCTTCGCTGTCAGGCTTCCTAGCCATATTTGAGGCACTAAAGTTAGAACCCATAATGATGAACGAACCACTGATAGCCGGTCTTATTGGGGCAATAATAGCCGGGTCAGGTATTGGACTAGTGCTGTCGGTCAACTCAAGTACCGGTGGCACCGATATCATCATACTTATTATCAGTAAGTACAGAAATGTAACGCCGGGACGAATGATGCTATATATAGATATAATCATTGTTTCTACATCATACCTCATATTCCGCAGTATCGAGACAATAGTCTTTGGTATAATAATAATTGCAGTAATGTCTACCTCGGTTGACTGGATACTAAACGGTATACGCCAGTCGGTGCAATTTATTATCATATCTAAGAAATACGAGGAGATAGCCACACAAGTCAACCTACAGCTTAAGCGTGGTTGCACTGTCCTTGACGGGATAGGGTGGTACACGAAGAAGGAACAGAAGGTCCTCTTAATAATGGCAAAGCGGACAGAGTCTAACTCTATTTTCCGCTTAGTCAAATCTATTGATCACGATGCCTTCGTATCTCAAACCAATGTCGTAGGAGTCTACGGCCAAGGCTTCGATAAAATAAAATAAAAAAGTTATCTCCCGACAACTCTTTTTAGAGATCAGATAAGAGATACAAAAATTTCTTTGCCCTCTTCTTCCAAGTTGATTTTACCTTCTCTGCCCAACCATCCCAGTGCAACATAAAGGTTTTTGTCGGTAAGTTTTGTCAACTTTTTAACTTCTTTTACTTCAAGTTTGCCGTTTTCATCTAAAACACTCCAAACCTTACCTGCATGAATACCAAATTGTTCAATCATCTTTTTTTGTTTTTATAAATTGTATAACCTAATTAACTACAAAGGTATAATTATTTCTTTGAAAAACAATAAAACAAATCTTTTGTCTGTTTTATAAGTGATTCTTCCTCATTGTTATATATGATGAAATCAGACATTTTAACCTTCGTTTCTTCCGACATCTGCTTATCCATCCTGTCAAGCACTTTCCTCCTTTCCGTATCATCACGCTTCATCACTCTTTCAATCCTTAAGTCTTTGGGAGAATAAACCGTGACAACCTTGTCCACATATTTGTCAAATCCTGCATCAAACAGTATTGCAGAGTCTATCGCAACAAGGGGATATGATTCGTGCATCTTGCACCACTTAATGAAATGTTCAGCTACAGCAGGATGTATGATTGAGTTGGCCAGTTTCAGTTTGTCTTCATCGCCAAATATAATTGATGCAAATAGCTTTTTGTTCAGAGTCCCGCCGGCATACAGCTCGTCGCCAAACTCTGCTGTTAATCTCTCTCGTATAACTGGCGAAGTATCGTTCAGCATCTTTGCCTCATAGTCAGAATCAAACGAGGGCACTCCAAGTAAGCTCAATATTTTTACTACTACCGATTTGCCACTACCGATGCCACCTGTTATACCTATCCTTGTCATTTCTTTGTAGAGGTTTCAAAAAGAAACTCAACAGTTGATGGTGAAATTCGTGGCTCTAATATGGTACTCGGACTATCCGTCAATTCAAGCTGAACTTTGCCATCTTCGTTCTTGCTGAACTTCCGATAATCCAAAACAATAGCAAAATCTTCCTGTGCAATCTTCTTGTAATCGTCCAATGTTACGGAGAATGTTACTTTTGCACGAGAGGGGAAGAATTTAACATCAAGATTCTTTGGAACATGTGATGCCTCTATGGGTACATCAAATGACTGCTCAGTGTACTCTTTTACAGGAATATATATTTCCACTGATGATGGCGAGAATTTTACACCCTCTACGGCACTTATGTTTATAGGCAACTGCGATGTAGCTTTAAGATTGTTGATTACGGTGAATTCCGTCGGCGCATCTCTAAGCGCCTTGAGTGACTCACCAGAGCCATATGCGATAACCTTTTCAGGAATAAATGTAACACTGTCGGCAACCAGATTGCCTCTGCTTGTTGTTATCTCACCATCGAATCTCACTCGCAACTCTTTGCTTTCCAGCTTGGAGGTCTTTAGGTTGATGTTCATCGGGAAGTATCCTTTGATATTTGTGCTGGGTGCCAGATAAGAACGAATATACTGTCTCAGCTGATCGCCCTGAAGCGTGCTTACACCTTCATCCTTAAGCATGCCGACATCAATCTCCATAGAGTCCTGTTTCTTGATATCGAGCATAAATATCTCCGAACCTTTGTCCGAAACGCTGATGTCTATAAATCCCGGCAATGGATTGTTGAACACTACATCTTCAGGAACATTGGTGTACTTAAGTGGTATCCTGTAAGTACCATCAACATTCTCTTGTTGGAAGAATAGCATCAGCCAAAAAATATAGGCAATTATCAAAAAAAACAAAAAAACAAATATAGACCTCCATGGTAGTACGGAGACCTTAGGTTTTATTCGTTCTATTTTTTCTTTGATAGATGCCCAAAAACTCATCTTTATAGTTGTTTGAAGATTATTAACGTTGCTCTATATCAGCTGATGAAACATAAACTGACCCTTTGTCAAACTTTATCTTGACGCCGTCTGACACTTCAACTAAAAACCATGTATCGCCAACCTCTTTTATTCTACCATGAATTCCACCTGCAGTGATCACCTTATCGCCAATCTTCATGGCGTCCCTTGCTTTCTGAAGCTCCTTTTGCTTTTTCTGCTGTGGACGTATCATGAAAAAATAAAAAACGGCAATAATAGCCAACATCATAATCAGTGTACTGGCCATTCCGCCTGCATTAGGTTGTGTTTGTAATAAAATATTCATAATCATTATCTTTTAGTATTTGTTTCACATAAATTAGGGCTTAAAGATAAGCTTTTCGTTTCTAAGTTCGAGTACAATTGCATCTAAAATTCCATTGATGAAGATGCTGCTCTTAGGTGTACTGTACGATTTTGCAATTTCGATATATTCGTTCATAGTGACGTTTGTTGGTATATTGTCAAACGTAAATATCTCGGCAAGTGCCACTTGCATGATAATCATATCCATCATTGCAATTCTCTCCGAATCCCACTTTTGAACATGCTTCTCCACCAATTCCTCGTACTTCTTACTGTTTAAGATGGCATCATGCAGAAGTTCTGTTGCGAACATCTTATCTTCATCATCTTTAAACATGGGAAGTAGTGGTTGGTTTGCACCTTCCTCCTCGCTAAATCTTTTAATTGTCTTGATCACGAACGACTGAACTATTTCTATATCATCGTTCCAATATATACTTTCGTCTTCGAGTAATTCGTCAAGTTCTTCATTGGCAAATATGAATTTCTTGAAAGCTTTTCTCCAAAACTCCTTGTCTTCATCGTATGAAGGGTTGTCAATATTTGCATACTCTTTGTAAATGTCTGATGCTAAAATATCATCCAACAAGTTTCTTATGAAAACGTCATACTCATCCCACGACATTGGTCTGTCCTCCAGATGTTTCAGCAACTGCTTGTTGTCGGCAAGTTGAGCAATAAACTTGTTGTTTATTAGGTTCATGTTAGGATTCAAGTCCTCATCTGTAGGCAAAAATTTGTTTCTTTTTGTTTCAATTCTACTCTCGTGCGCTTTGGTAATCTCCAGCATTAGTGCCAATAAATAGTGATACAGGTCGTAAGACTTTTGTAGCCCGTTCATCAAGTTCTTTTCGGCAGATTGCAGACTGTTACCGCTGCTTAGGTGCCATGAATAGACTATTTGCACTACTCTGGTGCGAATCAAAGTTCTGTTTATCATTTTCTCTCTCAACAATTACATGTTAGTTGTATCCGTCGATATACAACATGATATTTTAATCTACAAAAATAATCATTTTTTCTACAATACCATTTCATAACTCCAAAACTAATGCTATTCCGACCTTATCAAATGAGGAGTATCACTTAATATTAAACTTTGTTTTTTCTTTTCACATATCATAAATTAATTAGCAATTGTCTCTTTCTACCCAAAGCATTACAAAAGCTGTACATTCTCCGCATCATATATACGATTTTGTATAGTTAACGTATATATAAGACGGAGGTGGTACTAGGGGTGTGAAGGTGATTTTGTGAGTTGATTATGATTATTTAGTGTCTTGGATTAAACATGCTTAATAAAGGTTAATAATGATATGATAGAATAGCTATATATCTAAAAATATATATCTTTAATGATGGAATCAATTAACTAATATCTTAAGTGATGACGACCAGACGAGATTTTATCAGGAATATGGGAGCCGGTGTTGCCGGTCTTTCAGTGGGAGTTCCACTGATGGGTACTAATGCCATGAATACAAGTGCTAAGAGTTACAATCGCATAATGGGAGCTAATGACAGAATAAGAGTTGCCATTGTGGGTTTGGGGCGCAGATTAGGAGGTTTTATAGAGCCTGTCTCATTGAAGAGTTCCAATGTAGAATTAGCATACTTGTGCGATGTTCAAGAAAAGCAGATGGAGAGAGCTATGAAATCGTTTTCAAAGCTTGACTATAAGCCCAAGATGGAGGGTGATATCAGGAAAGTGTTGGAAGACAATAAGCTTGATGCCATAATTAATGCTACGCCCGACCATTGGCACACACCCGGTTCGGTGATGGCTATGAAGAGCGGAAAGCATGTATATGTAGAGAAACCTTGTAGTCACAACATGTTTGAGAACGAACTTTTGGTTGCTGCAGCAAAGAAGTATGAAAAGGTTGTGCAGATGGGTAATCAGCAACGTTCTTCAGAACATACAATCGATATTATTAAGAGAATTCATGAAGGAGAGATAGGTGTTCCTTATGAAGCAATAGCATATTACGTAAACTCAAGAGGCGAAGTTCCACTGCAAAAGAAAGATGCGGTGCCTGAAGGACTTAACTGGGATTTGTTTCAAGGTCCGGCGCCAAGGCGTGAGTACACCTATAACACATGGGATTACAACTGGCACTGGTATGGTTGGGATTATGGTACAGCTGAAGCAGGTAATAATGGAACTCACGAATTGGATATAGCAAGGTGGGCTTTGAGCGTTAATCTGCCAAACAGGGTAGATGTATTTGCCGATAAGCGTCATTACATTGATGATGGTTGGGAGATGTATGACACAATGAATGCTCGCTTCCTTTTTGCCGACAATAAGGAGATAAAATGGGATTGCAAGAGCAGAAATGGCTATGAAACCTTTAGAGATGGAAACGGCAGAGGTACTATTATTTATGGTACCGAAGGAACTGTTTTTGTTGACAGAGGCAAATATATACTCTATGATAGAGGAGGAAAAAAGATTGAGGATAGTGGTAAAAGGACCAATGAGGGAGGCACCAACCTTGGCGGTGGCGGTGATATAACTACCCAGCATGTTATTAACTTCTTTGAAACCATCAGAGGTAAAGAGAAGCTTACGGCACCTATTGATGATGCCAGCATAAGCATGACTATGGTTCATTATGCTAATGTGGCCTACAGAATTGGTGAGGGCTTCGATATTGATGATGTTACAGGAAAGATGTATAATCGTGAGGCCATGAAGCTGTGGAGTAGAGAGTATGCACCAGGTTGGGAGCCAACATTGTAATAAAATGAGTTGATGAAATTTTTTATACCGAAACTGTCAGATTGACCGAGAGTTTCGGTATTTTTATAAATATAGTTTTATATGGAATTTACTGCAAAACAGATTGCTGAGTTTATTCATGGAGAGGTAGATGGCAACCCGGAGGTGGCTGTCTCTAACTTTTCAAAGATTGATGACAGCAAGGAGGGTACAATAACTTTTCTGGGTAACCCCAAATATACACACTTTATATACGATACTAAGGCTGATATTGTAATAGTCAACAGAGACTTTGAGCCTGATGCACCTGTTAATGCCACACTAATACGTGTAGATAATGCATACGTGGCTTTGGGTGCTTTGATGAAGCTGGCTGATTCGCATAAGCCGATGAAGGAGGGTAAGGAGTCGATGAGCTTTGTTTCTGAGACAGCCAAGTTAGGAGAAAATGTTTATGTAGGGGCTTTTGCCTATATTGGTGACAATACTGAGGTTGGTGAAAATAGTAAGATTTATCCACAGGTGTATCTTGGGGATAATGTTAAAGTTGGCTCTAACGTTGTGATATATGCCGGTGCAAAGATTTACGAAGGATGTGTCATAGGGAATAATTGCATCATTCATGCAGGAGCAGTTGTCGGTAGTGATGGATTTGGTTTCAGCCAAGAAAATGGAGTGTATGAAAAAATTCCACAGATGGGCAACGTTGTTATAGAAGATGATGTTGAGATAGGAGCCAACACAACTATCGACCGAGCTGTGATGGGTTCCACCATCATTCACAAAGGTGTTAAGTTGGACAACCTGATACAGATTGCTCACAATTGTGAGATTGGCAGCAACACTGCCATGGCAGCTCAGGTAGGCATTGCCGGCTCAACAAAAGTGGGAGAGGGTTGCGTGTTTGGTGGCCAAGTAGGTATAGGCGGACACATTACCATAGGAGACAATGCAAAATTAGGAGCTCAGTCGGGTGTCATAAGCAATATCAAAGAGGGGGCAGAGTTGATAGGCTCGCCGGCTTATGGTGTTAAAAACTTCTTTAAATCAAGTGTAATAATACCAAAGTTGCCTGATATTTACAAACAAGTCAATGCTCTTGAAAAAGAACTTGAAGAGTTAAAGAAAAGATTATTCACTTCAGAATAATTCTATTTTGCGCTAATTTTTAGGCATTTAGTTGTATATTTGCATAAGCTATAACAAATAGAAGTTAATGGAACATCTTCGATTAGCTTGAGGGTGTTGATATAAATGTATAAATAGTGAGACAGAAAACAATAGAAAAAAGCTTTACACTCAATGGTGTTGGTCTTCACACCGGTTTGGATATAGAGATTACTTTTAATCCTGCACCGGAGAATCATGGCATTAAGATAAAAAGGGTGGACTTGGAAGGGCAACCTATGATTAATGCAGTTGCAGAAAATGTGGTTAATACTCAACGAGGTACTATGTTGGGGGTTGGGGATGTAGTTGTCAGCACTCTTGAGCATGGTATGGCGGCTTTGTACGCATTGGGCATTGACAACTGCTTGATTGAGGTAAATGCCCCGGAGTTTCCTATATTGGACGGCAGTTCGATAGAGTATGTCAAAGCAATAAGAAAAGTCGGGATAAAATCGCAATCAAAGGATAAGGACTTTTATGTAGTTAGGAAGAAGATGGAGGTCTCTGACCCTGAGACAGGTTCGAAGCTTACCTTGTTGCCTGATGATGGCTTTTTTATTAACTCATTCATTGAGTTTGATTCAAAATATATACCTAATCAGTCGGCAACATTAGACTCAGTTACCGATTTTGAGAAAGAGATAGCCTCGGCACGTACGTTTGTTTTTGTCAGAGAAATACAGAAACTTAGGGAGGCAAATCTTATCAAAGGGGGTAACTTGGATAATGCTATTGTTATCTATGAGAGAGAGTTGCCACAAGATGAGTTAGACCAGATTGCTGATGAACTCAATGTTCCTCATCATAATGCGAAGGAGCTTGGCTACCTTAATCATAGAGAGCTAATATATCCTAACGAACCGGCAAGACATAAGATATTGGATATTCTTGGAGATATTTCACTCATAGGCAAACCCATCAAGGGTAGGTTGATTGCTATACGTCCGGGACACAAGATTAACAATAAGCTGGCAACACTTATCAGGAAAGATATAAAACTCAATGAGGTGCAACCACCTATATATAATCCTGCTGACGAACCTGTTATGGATAATATAAGGATTCGTGAACTGTTGCCTCACAGATATCCTTTCTTGATGGTTGACAAGATTATTCAGAAAACGGATAAGTTTATTGTTGGAGTAAAGAATGTTACTACTAACGAACCTTTCTTTGTCGGTCATTTTCCACAAGAGCCAATTATGCCCGGTGTCATGCAGGTTGAGGCAATGGCTCAGACGGGAGGATTGCTCGTTCTGAGCTCCATAGATGAACCGGAAAAATACTCTACATATTTCTTGAAGATTGACAATGTAAAGTTTAGACATAAAGTTGTGCCGGGCGACACGTTGATCTTCAGAGTGGAGTTAACCAGTGAGATAAGGAGAGGCATCGCAACCATGAGAGGGTTGGCATATATCGGTGATAAGGTGGTGTCGGAGGCTGATTTTACGGCTCAAGTAATTAAGAACAAATAGCTAAATGCTTAATATATTATTATGAATACAGTATCAAGCTTGGCGTTTGTTCACCCAGAAGCAAAATTGGGTGACAACGTTGTTATCGAGCCCTTTGCTTATGTTGAAGGCGACACGGAAATAGGTGATGGGACATTAGTTATGACCGGTGCAACAGTTTTGAGTGGAGCAAGGATTGGTAAGGATTGTAAGATTTTTCCTAATGCTGTAATATCCGCTATACCGCAAGACTTAAAGTTTGTAGGTGAGAAAACGACTGCTGTGATAGGAGATCGCACTTCAGTGAGAGAGTGTGTTACCATTAATAGAGGTACTGCATCCAGAGGAACCACAGTTGTTGGCGATGACTGTTTGTTGATGGCATATAGTCATGTTGCTCACGATTGCGTGTTGAGTAATAAGATTATACTCGGCAACTGTACTCAGTTGGCAGGTGAGATAGAGATTGATGAATATGCAATAGTCAGTGGAGGAACGTTGGTGCATCAGTTCTGTAAGATTGGAGCTCATAGTATGATACAGGGAGGCTCAAAAATATCTAAAGACATACCTCCATACATCATGGTGGGGAGAGAACCCAGTGTGTTTGTTGGTTTGAATGTAGTAGGACTTAGAAGAAGAGGTTTTACGAGCGAGAAGATAAACATTATTCAAGAGGTATATCGTTACTTATATCAATCAGGTCTCAATGTTTCGCAAGCGTTGGAAAGAATTGATAAAGAGTTGCCTGAAACAGAAGAAAGCAAGTTAATAACAGATTTCATTAAATCTTCATCGAGAGGAATACTTAGAGGCA